>NZ_JBEZEX010000013.1:0-190056 GCF_040649115.1 Micromonospora sp. NPDC049049
TTCAACCACACCCTCACCCGCACCGCCCTGCGCGCCACCCAGGCCGGCGCCTACGACGTCATCCACGCCCACGACTGGCTCGTCGCGCACACCGCCGTCACCCTCGCCGAGCACCTGGACCTCCCCCTGGTCACCACCATCCACGCCACCGAGGCGGGCCGGCACCAGGGCTGGCTGCCCGAGGAGATGAACCGCACCATCCACGGGGTCGAACACTGGCTCAGCAACTCCTCCATCCGGGTGATCACCTGCTCGGGTTACATGCGCGACCAGGTGACCGCGCTGTTCGACGTACCTGCCGGCCAGGTCGACGTGGTGCCCAACGGGGTCGACGACCGGGCCTGGCGGGCCCGCCCCCGAGCGGTCGCGTCGGCCCGGGCACGGTTCGCCGGGGACGGCCCGCTTGTCGGGTACGCCGGCCGGCTGGTCTACGAGAAGGGCGTCCAGCACCTGGTGCACGCCATACCCCGGCTGCGCGAACGGCACCCGGGGCTGCGCGTGGTGATCGCCGGCGACGGCCCGTACCGCACCGAGTTGGAGGCGGAGGCCCGGCGACTGGCGCTCAGCTCGACGGTCCGGTTCACCGGGTTCCTCGACTCCACCCAACTACCGGCGATGCTCGGCGCCACCGACGCGACGGTGGTCCCCAGCCTCTATGAGCCGTTCGGCATGGTGGCGCTGGAAGCGGCGGCCGCCGGAGCGCCCCTCGCCGTGGCCCGTACCGGCGGCCTCGCCGAGATCGTCGAACCCGGCGTGACCGGGGTGACGTTCCCGCACAGCGACCCGGACGCGCTCGCCGGCGCGGTCGGCCAACTGCTCGGCGACGAGGTCTTCGCCCGGCGGCTGGCCCGCCGGGCCCGCACGATGGTCGGCGAGCGGTACGGCTGGGCCACCATCGCGGCCCGCACCGCCGCCAGCTACGCCACCGCCCGCCGCGAACACGGCCCCGTGCAGGCCCGCCGCGCCGCCGCCCGACTGAGTGCCGGACGGACCCGCATCGCCATCCCGGAAGGGAACCTGCTCGCTGCCGCCGACCACGCCGCCTGCTGAGCCAAGTCGGTCGACCGATAGGTGACTTCCGATCCGCTGGTTAGGGTGTAGCCCGGACAGCGGCTGAGGAGGAGCGTGCACAGGTGCTGATCGCTGGTCGGTACCGGCTGCTCGACCTGGTGGGTCGCGGGGGCATGGGTCGGGTGTGGCGTGCCCGCGACGAGATGCTGCACCGCGAGGTGGCGGTCAAGGAGATCGTCCCACCGAGTTGGTTGGCCGATCATGAACGGGACGAGGTGCGCTCACGCACCATGCGGGAGGCGCGCGCCGCGGCCCGACTCAACCACCCCGCAGTGGTCCGGCTCTACGACGTCGTCGCGGTCGACGGCAGCCCGTGGATCATCATGGAGTACGTCCCGTCCCGCACCCTTCAGGACGTCGTCGACGCCGAGGGGCCGCTCGAGCCGGCCCGCGCAGCCCGGATCGGGCTGGCCGTGCTCGACGCGCTCCAGGCCGCACACACCGTCGGAGTGCTGCACCGCGACATCAAACCGCAGAACGTGCTCGTGGCGCACGACGGGCGGGTGATGCTCACCGACTTCGGGCTGGCCACCTTCGACGGTGGCGACGGCGCGATGACCCGCCCCGGCATGGTCTTCGGCTCCCCGCAGTACGTGGCCCCCGAGCGGGCCGCCGAGGGGGTGTCCACGGTGGCCGCCGATCTGTGGTCGCTCGGGGCGACCCTGCACGCCGCCGTGGAGGGCAAGTCCCCGTACGCCCGCAGCACCGCGATGGCCACCCTGAGCGCGCTGGCCGCCGGCCCGCCCGACCCCGCCCCCCACGCCGGGGCGCTCGCGCCGGTGCTGGAGGGGTTGCTGCGCCGCGACCCGCGCGAGCGCCTCGACCACGACGCGGCCCGTCGGTTGCTCACGATGGCCGCGACTGGCCGCGCCGACCTGCCGCCGGCGACCGACCGGCCCTCTGGTGACCGGCCGGTGCCCGGGCTGATCGCCCACCCCGCCGCCGTCGACGGCGACCAGGACCCCACCATCCCGTTGCCCGATCCGTCCGACGAGCCGAACCCCGCCCCGACCGCAACCGGAGGGGCCTCCCCCGCGCCGGGCGCGGACCGGGCGGCCCGGGGACCGGCCACCCGCCGGCTGGCACTGATCGGTGTGGCGCTGCTGGTGGCCGTCGCGGCCGGTGTCGGTACCGCGCTGACCTTCGCCGACGACAAGCCCGGTGACACGGTCGCCTCGTCCTCCCCGCAGCCACCGAACCGTCCAGCCGACAACAGGCCGGACGGACCAGGCGGACCGGGCGGACCGGGCCCCGACCGGCCTGGGCCGCCGCCCAACGGACGGGACGTCCCCCCGCCGCCGTTCGCGTGTGTCCGCCCGCATGTCGCCGGCACGCCGGTGCTGGCCGGCGACCCGGCCTCCGGCGAACAGTTCCGGCCACCGCCGGGCTGGGTCTGGCACGCCGACACCACAGGCTTCCGGGTCTCCGTGCCGGCCAGCTGGTACTACTCCCGCGACGACGGGGTGGCCTGCTTCCAGGACCCGGCGACCGGCCGGGCCTTCAGCGTCGCACCCGGCAACAGCGCCGACCCTCTGGTCCGGCTCCGCGCGGCCCGGGACGCTGCCGCCGGGGCCGGGGCGTTGCCGGGGTACGACGAGATCCGGCTCGCCGCCAGCGACGGCGGGGCGGAGTGGGAACTCCGGTGGCAGGCCCCCTACGGCGCCCTGTGGCTGCACGCTCGGCAACAAACTGTCGCTGCCGGCCGCTGGACGCTGGCCTGGATCACCCACGACGAGGACTGGGCCGGGGCCGCAGCCGACTGGAAAAAGGTGCGAGAGAGTTTCCGACCACCCCGCTGACCTGCACCGTATGGCCATGATCGAGACCACCGTCCGTCGTGGATCGAGGCCGCTCAGTGGATGAATTAGCCGCCATTGGTGGCTATCGTGGATCCCGGGGTGACCGAGGGGGAGCGACCGTGCATCAGTTGCTGATCGCGGGTCGGTACCGGCTGCTCGACCTGGTCGGCACCGGCGGAATGGGCCGGGTGTGGCTTGCTCGCGACGAGATGTTGCATCGCGACGTAGCAGTTAAGGAGGTCGTGCCGCCGTCCTGGCTGGCCGAGACCGAACGCGAGGAGTTGCGGCTACGGACCCTGCGAGAGGCACGCACCGCCGCTCGCCTCAACCATCCCAATGTGGTCCGCCTCTACGACGTGGTGCACGACCGGGAGAGCCCCTGGATCGTGATGGAGTACGTGCCGTCGCGATCGGTGCAGCAGATCATCAGCGCCGAGGGGCCGCTGAGTCCGCAGCGCACCGCCCGGATCGGGCTGGCGGTGCTCGCCGCGTTACGCGCCGCCCACGCCGCCGGGGTGCTGCACCGCGATGTCAAGCCGCACAACGTGCTGGTCGCCGACGACGGGCGGGTGGTGCTCACCGACTTCGGGCTGGCCACCTTCGACGGCGGCGAGGGTGTGATGACCGGGCCCGGCACCGTGCTCGGCTCGCCGCAGTTCGTCGCCCCCGAACGGGCCCGCGAAGGGGTGTCCGACGCGCGCACCGACCTGTGGTCGCTGGGCGCGACGCTCTACGCCACTGTCGAAGGGCAGTCACCGTACGCACGGTCGAGCGCGATGGCGACGCTCAGCGCGCTGGCCACCGAACCACCGGACCCGATGCGTCGGGCCGGCCCGTTGCGTCCCGTCCTCATCGGCCTGTTGCAGCGCGACCCCTGGCGGCGGTTGACCGCCGCCGAGGCGGAGGCGCTGCTGCGCACCGCCGAGGCGAGCCACGACGAGCCCGCCGCGTCGACCCGCTCCACGGCGGTCGCGGCGGTCCGTGACGCCGGACGGACCAGGACGACCCAACCGGTCGAACCGGTCGCCCCGTCGGGCGAGCCGGCCACACCGACCCCGAGCCCGCGGCGCCGACCCGGCCGACGACGGCGCCTGATCGCCCTGGGTGGTGCTGCTGCCGCTGTGCTCGTCGCGGGAGGCGTCACGCTCGCGCTGGTCAACCGGCACGACGACCAGACCCCCCCGTCCGGCTCGGGCGGTGGCGCGCCGACCTCCCGGCCGGCCGCGTTCGCCTGCACGTCTCCCCCGCCACCGTCGGCGACCCCGGTGGTGGCGGTGTCACCGCCACCCGGCGTGAAGTACGGGCTACGCGAGGGCTGGACCTGGTACGACGACCCGAGCGGGTTCCGGATCGCCGCGCCGGTGGGGTGGGCGCGCTGGACCGAGGGCTCGGTGACCTGCTTCCGGAGATCCGGCGGGACCCGGGTGCTCAGCGTCGAGGCGGGGCCGGCCCGCCCCGATCCGGTGGCCCACTGGGAGGCCGAGGAGGATCGGCTGACCGCCAACGCGGCCTTGCCGGACTATCGCAAGGTGGACATCTCCGCGATGGACATCTTCGAGGGCGGCGCGGTGTGGGAGTGCGGCTGGCAGAACGCCCTCGGCGTTGCGGTGCACAGCTTCCGCTTGCTCGCCAACACCTCGGCCGACCGCTCCTACACCGTCTCGTGGTTGACAGAAGAGTTCGACTGGCAGGTCAACGCGGCATACTTGCCGATGATCCGGCAGAGCTTCACCCCCACCTTGTAGCGCGGTCCGATGTGGACCTTCTGGGTGATGCCCCTGCGACGCCGACGCTTACTACAGTGGCGTAGTTTTGGGCGCTCAAGATCCCTGGGGAGGGTGAGCCGAGATGATGGGACCGCAACACGCGCTGTCCGGCGCGGCGGTGTGGCTGGCTGGCTCCTGGGCACTGGAGCAGTTCGCCGACTACCACCAGTCGCCGCTCGCGTTGGCGGTGGGCACCGCGGTGTGCGCCGGCGGCGCGCTCTTTCCCGACCTCGACATGTCGGGCAAGGTGACCAAGAACCAGGGTGGGGCCACCGTGGCCCGTACCTTCGGAGTCTTCTCGCTCTTCGCCGCCGAGGTGATGGAGAAGATCTCCCTCGGGGTCTACTACGCCACGAAGCTCAGCAAGGACCCACGCCGCAACAACGGGCACCGGACGCTCACCCACACGCTGCCGTTCACCGTGCTGGTCGGCTGGGGCACCACCGCCCTCTGCGCCGCGTACGGCAAGTGGGCTGTCATCACCATCCTGTTCTTCATGTTCGGCCTGGCGCTGCGCGGGCTGTTCGACGAGTGGGCCGAACGGGCCGGCTGGGTGATCATCACTCTCGCGTCGGCCGGGGCCGCCTGGTTCACCTTCGCCAACCTGCCGGGCGGACGCGGCTATCCATTGATCGGCACCGCGCTCGGCGTGGGCTGCTTCGTGCACATCCTCGGCGACATGATCACCAGGGCCGGCGTGCCGATCCTCTGGCCGATCCCCATCAAGCGCCGCATGTGGATGATGATCGGCCTGCCGAACAGCATCGCCCTGCGCGTCGGCAGCAAGGCCGAAGTGGTCGGAATGCGCATCGCACTGACCGTCGTCTCCGCGCTCGCCACCGTCGGCCTGATCGCGCCCTCGGTGCTGAGCCGATTCGACATCGACATATGACGGATGCGGCGCCGGTGCCGGCTGGCACGGCCGGCGACCATCTGCCGGTCCCACCCGACGCGGACGACCGCGTACCGGAGTTCTGCCGTGCCCTTGGGCTGCCCGGCCTCGCCGACGTGCACGTGCACTTCCTGCCACCACGCCTGCTGCGTCGGGTGTGGGCCTACTTCGACGCCGCCGGGCCTCTGGTCGGCACCGAATGGCCCATCCTCTACCGCTGGAGCGACGCCGAACGGGTCGCGCACCTGCACCGGCTCGGGGTGCGGGCGTTCAGCGCCCTGGCGTACGCACACCGACCGGGCATGGCGGCGGAACTCAACCGCTGGACGCTGGACTTCGCCCGCGACACCCCCGGATGCCTGGCCTCAGCCACGTTCTACCCTGAGCCGGACGCCCCCGGGTACGTCGAGGCAGCCCTCGCCGAAGGCGCCCAGGTGTTCAAGCTGCACCTACAGGTCGGCGGCTTCGCGCCGACCGATCCGGCGCTGGACCCGGTGTGGGGGATGCTGTCCGACGCGGGTGTGCCGGTGGTGGTGCACGCCGGGCACGCACCGGTGGGGACCTCCCACACCGGCCCGGAACCGTTCGCCGCCCTACTCGCCCGCCACCCTCGACTGACCGCCGTGGTGGCGCACATGGGAGCTCCGGACTACCAGGCCTTCCTGGACCTCGCCGAGACGTACGAGCGGGTCCAACTGGACACTACAATGGTGTTCACGCCCTACTTCGACCAGTTCGTTCCCTACCCCGCCGAGGAGTTGCCCCGGTTACGCGAGTTGGGGCTGGCCGGCAAGGTGCTGCTGGGTAGCGACTTTCCGAACATCCCGTACCCGTATGCCGACCAGGTGACCGGGCTCGCCCGACTGGACCTGGGCGACGACTGGCTACGCGCCGTCTGCTGGAACAGCGCCGCCACCCTGTTCAACCTGCCCTGACCCTCGCCCGCCGCGCCCCACAGGCCCGCGCCCACGCCTTCGCCCTCGCCCCACCGGGCCGCGCCCCGCGCGCTCACCCCACCGTGCCGCCCCGCACGCCCCCCACCGCACCCCGCACCCCGCACCCCGCACCCCGCACCCCGCACCCCGCACCCCGCACCCCGCACCCCGCACCCAAGATCGTGCTCGATCCTTGATGTAGTGGCCTCCACGACAATCCAAGGGACTACATCCAGGATCGAGCACGATCTTGCCGCCGCCCGGCCCGCTCACTCGCTTGACCCGCAGCCAAGATCCGCGCAACTACCCGGAAGTTGCCGCCTCCGGCGAATGGGAGGCAGCAACATCCCCGATGTTGCGCGGATCTCGACCGTGACCGTCCTCTGCGACTGACCGACCGGGCACGGCGCGGCGCGGACCGACCAGGAGTAGCGCGTGGCGCGGCGTGGACTGGGCGAGGGCCCGGCACCCTTCCAGCCTGGCCGCGCGCAGGGCGCGCTCGGGAGGGACGGGCGCGGGGCTCCGCGCGCCCCTGAATTCTTTTCGACATCGGCTATTGACGTCGCCGTAACAGGTGGCCTAGCGTCCTGTCGAACCGCTTCGTCGAAACGCTTCGACGAAGTTCGGGAGCGGTCCCACCCCAGGCCGGAGGAGGTGCGCGGTGGCCACCATGCACGACGTCGCCCGCCTCGCACAGGTCTCGGTCAGCACCGTCTCGTACGTGCTCACCGGCACCCGGCCGATCTCGCAGGCCACCCGTAACAAGGTGCTCGCCGCGATGGCGCAGCTCGACTACCAGCCCAACGCGATGGCCCGTGGGCTGGCCAGTCGCCGCAGCCGGATCCTCGGCCTGCTGATGCCGATGGACGAGCGTGGCCTCGGCGCCACCGAGACCGCGTTCGTCACCGGTGCAGCCGCCGCGGCCAGCGTCGCCGGCTACCACCTGGTGCTCTCGCCGGTCGGTGGGGGCAACCTCGACGACCTGCGTCGGCTAGCCAGTCAGCGGATGCTCGACGGGGTCGTGCTGATGGAGGTCCAGCTGGCTGACGAGCGGGTCACTGTGCTCCAGGAGGCGGGGGTGCCGCTGGTGCTCATCGGCCGCACGGGCGACACCAGCACGCTCTCCTACGTCGACATCGACTTCGACCAGACCGTTCGGGAGGCTGTCGCGCACCTGGTCGGCCTCGGGCATCGGCGCATCGTCTACGTCAACCACTCGGCCGCGACGTTGGCCAGCGGTTACGGGCCGGCGTTGCGTACCCGTGACGCCTTCACCGCGGCGATGACCGGGCACGGCCTGGAGCCGGTGATGATCGCGGCCGAGGACAGCGCCGCCGGCGGGCGGGCCGCGCTGGCCGCCGCGTTCGCGCAGGCCCCGGAGCTGACGGCGGTGTTGGCGATGAACGAGACGGCGATCTTCGGCATTCTCGGTGAGCTGACCGGCCGCGGGTTGTCAGTGCCCGACGACGTCTCCGTCGTCTCGATGGTCACCTCGCCGCAGGTCGCCGAGCTGGCCACCCCGGCGCTGACCGCGATGACGTCACCCGGTTCGGCGCTCGGCCGGATCGCGATCGAGGCGCTGACGCGCCAGCTGGATGGCCCCGCTGACCTTCGTCACCAGCAACTGCTGCCGTGCGCGTTGGAGGTCCGTGGGTCGACCGCCGTGCCCCGAAGCCACCAGCTGATGGGGGCCGATCAGTAAATGGCCCGCCGCCGCGCTGCAACGCGACGACGGGCCCCGTGAAGTACCGGCTAGATACTCAACGAGGAGGATGCTAATGCAGCGATTCCACCGGCTCGTCGCCGCGATCGCCCTGGCGGCGATGGCGACGACCACCGTCGCCGCGTGCGGCGGTGGTGACAGCGGGGACGACAGTGACGCCAAGACCCTCAAGCTCTGGCACTACGAGAGCGAGAACAGCGCCATGGGGGTCGGCTGGGACCGGGCGATCGAGATCTTCAAGTCCGAGCACCCGGGCGTGGAGGTGCGCTTCGAGCGCAAGGCGTTCGAGCAGATCCAGCAGAACGCCGGCATGATCATTAACTCGTCCGAGGGCCCGGACATCATGGAGTACAACAAGGGCAACGCGACCGCCGGGCTGCTCTCCTCCCAGGGCCTGCTGGCCGACCTGAGCAGCGAGGCCGACAAGCGCGGCTGGGCCGGCAAGCTCAGCCCCAGCCTGCAGACCACCGCCCGGTACAGCGACAAGGGCGTGATGGGCTCCGGCAAGTGGTTCGGTGTGCCGAACTACGGCGAGTACGTCACCGTCTACTACAACAAGGACCTGTTCCAGAGCAACGGCGTCAAGGTCCCGACCTCGATGGCGGAAATGACCGCCGCGATGGACACCTTCGTCGGCAAGGGCATCACTCCGCTGGGCATGGCGGGTGCCGAGTACCCGGCCGGGCAGCTCTTCTACCAGCTCGCCCTCTCCAAGGGCGACCGGCAGTTCGTCGACAACTACCAGCTCTACAAGAACCCGGTCGACTTCAAGGCCGACCCGCTCAAGTACGGCGCGGAAACCTTCGCCCAGTGGGTGCAGAAGGGCTACGTCGCGAAGAACTCGGCAAGCCTCAAGGCCGAGGACATGGGCACCGCCTTCATCGGCGGCAAGGTTCCGATGATCGTCTCGGGTAGCTGGTGGTACGGCCGGTTCAAGACCGAGATGAAGGCCAACTGGGACACCTTCCTCTTCCCCGGCAACACCCTGCAGGCCGGCTCCTCCGGCAACCTCTGGGTCGTCCCGGAGAACAGCAAGGCCAAGAGCCTGGCGTACGACTTCATCGACATCACCCTGCGTCCGGAGATCCAGGACCTGATCGGCAACAACGGTGGTGTTCCAGTCGCCGCTGACGCGTCGAAGATCAGCGACCCGAAGGACCGCAAGCTGATCGAGGACTTCAACACGGTCAGCAAGTCCGACGGGCTCGCCTTCTACCCGGACTGGCCGGTCCCCGGCTACTACGACGTGCTGGTCTCCGGCTTCCAGGGTCTGATCAACGGCTCGAAGTCGCCCGACCAGGTTCTCGACACGATCGCCAAGCCGTACGCCGATGGCGTCAAGGAGATCACCGGCAAGTGACACGGCGAGCGGCGGGCGCGACCGGCACGACCGGTGCGCGCCCGCCCGCCCCGCCGGGAAGGATCTTCCATGGCAGTCTCCGAGACGGTCGCCGCCACACCGCCGGCCGCGACCCCCACCCCGCCCGCGCCCAGCCGCAGACGCCGCGGCCGCAACGCGGCGTACTGGCTCTACCTGCTCCCCGGAGCGGTGCTCTTTCTCCTGGTCATCGGCGCGCCGCTGGTCGGCACCCTCTACCTCTCGTTGACCAAGTGGTCCGGCATCGGCGACCCCCGGTGGGTCGGCCTGGACAACTACCGGCAGTTGCTCCAGGACGACGTGTTCTGGGCGTCGTTCCGCAACACCGTCTGGATGCTCGTCGCGATGGTGGTGGTGCCCACGGTGCTGGGGCTGCTGCTCGCCGCGGTGCTCTTCGACGTCGTCGGCCGCCGGTTCAAGCCCCGCACCGCCGCCGCGCTACGGGCCGCGTTCTACCTCCCGCAGGTGCTGCCCGTCGTGGTGGCCGGCATCGTCTGGGGCTGGATCCTGCGCCCCGACGGCGCGTTCAACAGCCTTCTCGACGTGGTCGGTCTCGGCGCGTTACGCCATGACTGGCTCGGGGACCCGGGCACCGCCCTGCCGGCCGTGATGGCCGTGATGATCTGGGTGCAGATCGGCTACCCGGTGGTCGTCTTCATGGCGGCGTTGCAGCGGGTCGACCCCGAGCTGTACGAGGCGGCCGAGGTCGACGGCGCGAACTGGCTGCACCGGTTCCGGGCGATCACCCTTCCGCAGATCCGGCCGGAGACCTTCGTGGTGGCCCTCACCTGCACCATCGCCGCGTTGAAGGTGTTCGGGCCGATCTTCGCGCTGACCCGGGGTGGTCCGGACAACGCGACGAACGTGCCGAGCTACTTCGCCTATTACACGTTCTTCAAGAAGCTGCAGGTTGGCTACGGCTCCGCGATCTCCACGGTGCTGACACTGATCATCGTGGTGGTGGCCGGGGTCTTCATCTGGATGCAGGCCCGCAGCGAGCGCCGGGACCGGGGGTTCTGACATGGCCGTCACGCTCACACCGAGCCCGGCGGCGGTGACGCCGGCCCGGCCCGTACGCGATCGACACCACCGTGGCGTCAGCCGCTGGGTGGTGCTCGCCCTGGTCACCCTCGGCGCGCTCGTAATGCTGGTGCCGTTCGCGTTCATGCTGCTCAACGCGTTCAAGTCGCCCGGCGACTACTCGTCGGGCGGCCCGCTGAGCTGGCCGACGGAGTTCTACACCAAGGGTCTGCGCACGTACTGGACCGCTGTCAACTTCCCGCTGAAGTTCTGGAACTCGGCGGTCATCGCCGGCTCGGTGGCAGTGCTCGGCGTCGCCGTGTCACTGCTCAACGCGTACGCGCTGGGCATCGGCCGGGTCCGGGGCCGGCTGTGGATCGTGGGTCTCTTCCTGCTGGCCAACATGCTGCCGCAGGAGGCGCTGATCTACCCGCTGTACTACGCGGCGAAGCAGGTCGGCCTCTACAACACCCAGCTCTCGGTGATCATCATCTTCACCGTGATCCAGAGCGCGTTCGGCACGTACCTGCTCGCCTCGGTGATGGGCACGTTCCCGCGCTCGCTGCTGGAGGCCGCCGCGCTGGACGGCGCCGGCAAGTGGACGGTGCTGTGGCGGGTGGTCTTCCCCAACCTGCGGCCCACCCTCGCGGTGCTGCTCATCTTCTTCTTCATCTGGACGTGGAACGAGTTCCTCATCCCGCTGGTCATGCTGATCGACAACCAGACGCAGACCATTCCGGTCGCGCTCGCGTCGTTGCAGGGCGACCGGCTGATGGACGCTCCGACCACCAACGCCGGCGCGCTGATCAGCCTGGTGCCGGCCATCCTCTTCTTCCTCATCTTCCAGCGCACTCTGGCGCGCGGCATCACGGCAGGAGCCGAGAAGTGAAGTTCACCGACGGGTACTGGCAGCTGCGCCCCGGCGTCAGCGTCCTGCGCCCCGGCATCGTGGAGTCGGTCGAGCCGGACGAGCGCGGCTTCACCGTCTTCGCACCGACCGGTCAGATCACCGGCCGCGGCGACACCCTCAACCGCCCCCTGGTCACCGTCCGGTTCTTCTCCCCCGCCCCCGGTGTCATCGGCGTGACCATCGCCCACCACACCGGAGGGTTGCCCCGCGAGCCGCACTTCGGGCTGAGCACCGACGACACGCACCCGGTCACCGTCGACGTCACCGGGCTCAGCGCGACACTGACCTCCGGCGAACTGACCGCGCGGGTCGCGCTCATCGACGGGTGGCGGGTCGACTTCCTGCACGGCGACCGGCTGGTCACCGCGTCCACCGCACGCAGCATCGGCGTCGTCACCGACGCCGAGGGCCGCCGGCACGTACACGAACGGCTCGCCCTCGGTGTCGGCGAGACGGTGTACGGGTTGGGCGAGCGCTTCGGCCCGTTCGTGAAGAACGGGCAGACCGTCGACATCTGGAACGCCGACGGAGGCACCGCCAGCGAGCAGGCGTACAAGAACGTGCCGTTCTACCTGAGCAGCGCCGGCTACGGGGTCTTCGTCGACCACCCGGAGCACGTGTCGTTCGAGGTCGGCTCCGAGGTCGTGGCTCAGACCCAGTTCAGCGTCGAGGGCCAGTCGCTCACCTACTACGTCATCGACGGACCCCACCCGAAGGACGTGCTGCGCCGCTACACCGCCCTCACCGGCCGTCCGGCCCGGATCCCCGCCTGGTCGTACGGCCTCTGGTTGTCGACCTCGTTCACCACCTCGTACGACGAGAAGACGGTGACCGAGTTCGTCGACGGGATGGCCGAGCGGGGGCTGCCGCTGTCGGTGTTCCACTTCGACTGTTTCTGGATGCGTCAGTTCCACTGGGTCGACTTCATCTGGGACCCGGCGACCTTCCCCGACCCGGAGGGGATGCTGCGCCGGCTGCACGAGCGCGACCTGAAGGTGTGCGTCTGGATCAACCCGTACATCGCGCAGCGCTCCTACCTCTTCGAGGAGGGCCGCGAGGCCGGTTACCTGGTCCGTAACCCGGACGGTTCGGTCTGGCAGTGGGACAAGTGGCAGGCCGGCATGGCGCTCGTCGACTTCACCAACCCGGACGCGGTCCGCTGGTTCACCGGCAAACTCAAGGCCCTGCTGGACATGGGCGTCGACTGCTTCAAGACCGACTTCGGTGAGCGCATCCCGACCGACGTGGTGTGGCACGACGGCTCGGACCCGCAGCGTATGCACAACTACTACTCGTACCTCTACAACAAGGCCGTCTTCGAGCTGCTGGAGACCGAGCGCGGCGAGGGCGAGGCGGTGCTGTTCGCCCGCTCGGCCACCGCCGGCGGGCAGCAGTTCCCCGTGCACTGGGGTGGCGACTGCGAGTCGACGTTCGGCGCGATGGCCGAGTCGCTGCGCGGCGGGTTGTCCCTGGCGGCCTCCGGCTTCGGCTACTGGAGCCACGACATCGGCGGCTTCGAGGGCACTCCCGACCCGGCGGTGTTCAAGCGGTGGGTCGCCTTCGGGCTGCTCTCCTCTCATTCCCGGCTGCACGGGTCCGGCTCGTACCGGGTGCCGTGGGCGTACGACGAGGAGTCCGTGGACGTGCTGCGGCACTTCACCCACCTCAAGCTCGGCCTGATGCCGTACCTGGCAGCCGCCGCCCAGGAGGCGCACCGCGACGGGACGCCGGTGATGCGCCCGATGTTCCTGGAGTTCCCGGACGACCCGGCGACGACACACCTGGACCGGCAGTACATGCTCGGCCCGGACGTGCTGGTCGCCCCGGTGCTCAGCGCCGACGGCGACGTCACGTACTACGTACCCGCCGGCACCTGGACGCACCTGGTCACCGGCGCGCAGGTCACCGGCCCGGCCTGGCTGACCGAGAAGCACTGCTTCGACAGCCTGCCGGTGCTGGCCCGACCGGGCGCGGTCATCCCGTTCGGCTCGCGCACCGACCGACCGGACTACGAGTGGGCCGACGATGTGCGGCTGCGGGTGTACGCACCGGCCGAGGGGCAGCGGACCCGGGTACGGGTACCGTCACCCGGCAACGGGCCGGGCGCCGAGTTCGACGTGCGCTACGAGGGTGGGACGGTCAGCGCCGAACTGGTGGCCGGCACCTCGACGGGCTATATCTGCGAGATCCAGGGGACGGAACGATGACGCAACACCACTTCCCGGAGAGCTTCGTCTGGGGCTCGGCGACGGCCGCGTACCAGATCGAGGGCGCGGCGACCGAGGACGGGCGCGGACCGTCCATCTGGGACACCTACAGCCACACACCGGGTCGAACCCTCAACGGTGACACCGGTGACGTGGCCGCCGACCACTACCACCGGTGGGCCGACGACCTCGGGCACATCGCCGACCTGGGGCTCGGGGCGTACCGGTTCTCCATCTCCTGGCCCCGGGTGCAGCCGGGCGGCTCGGGCCGGTTCAACCAGGCCGGCATCGACTTCTACTCGCGGCTGGTGGACGGGCTGCTGGAGCGGGGCGTCCGCCCGGTCGCCACCATGTACCACTGGGACCTGCCGCAGGAGTTGGAGGACGCCGGTGGGTGGGCGGCGCGGGAGACCGCGTTGCGCTTCCAGGAGTACGCGGCGGGCATCGTCGGTGCGCTGGGCGACCGGGTGCACACCTGGACGACGCTCAACGAGCCGTGGTGCTCCGCGTACCTGGGCTACGCCTCCGGCGTACACGCGCCGGGTCGGACCGAGCCGGCGGCGGCGCTGGCCGCGGTGCACCACCTCAACCTCGCGCACGGCCTGGCCGGTCGGGTGGTCCGCGAGCTGGCCCCCTCCGCCGAGCTGTCGGTGACCCTGAACCTGCACGTCATCCGGGGTGCGTCGGACTCGGCCGCCGACCAGGACGCGGTCCGGCGGATCGACGCGTTGGCGAACCGGGCGTTCCTCGGCCCGATGCTGGACGGGGAGTACCCGGCCGACCTGCTGGCCGACACCGCTTCCGTCACCGACTGGTCGTTCGTGCGCGAGGGCGACGAGAAGCTGATCGCGGTGCCGCTGGACGTGCTCGGGGTCAACTACTACTCCAGCACCCTGGTCCGGGCGTGGGACGGGGTGTCGGCCCGCTCCGACGCTGACGGGCACGGCGCGTCGACCTCGACGCCGTGGGTCGCCGCGGAGAACGTCGACTTCCTGCCGCAGCCCGGCCCGTACACGGCGATGGGTTGGAACATCGACCCGCCGGCGCTGACCGAGCTGCTGCTGCGCCTCCAGCGCGAGTACCCCCACCAGCCCATGATGATCACCGAGAACGGCGCGGCTTTCGACGATGTGGTGTCGGCCGACGGCCGGATCCACGACGACCGGCGGATCGACTACCTGCGTCGGCACATCGGCGCGATGGCCGACGCCCGCGCGCAGGGCGCGGATGTGCGCGGCTACTTCGTCTGGTCGTTGCTGGACAACTTCGAGTGGGGCTACGGCTACGACCGTCGCTTCGGCATCATCCGGGTCGACTACGACACCCAGGTACGCACCTGGAAGGACAGCGCCCACTGGTACCAGCGTCTCGCCGCCACCGGCGAGCTGGACCAGATCGCGGAGTAACCCCACCCCACCCACGCCCCCGTCTCCGTCCCGTCCCGTCCCCGTCCCGTCCCCGTCGATCTTGCACTTTCTGTCCCGACAAACGGGGCAATCACCCGTGATTCGGCAACAGGAAGTGCAAGATCGGCGCGGCGCGGCGGGGCGGGGCGGGGGCGCGGCGGGGCGGGGCGGGGCGGGGCGGGGCGGGGCAAGATCGGCGCGGTCCTACACCCCGACGCGCTGCGGCGGGACAGTGAGCCCGTACATCTCCATCAGCTCCGGAGTGTCGACCCGGCTGCCGTCGGCCACCGAGTCGCAGGCGATGTCGACGATCTGGTCCTTGTGCGCCAACAGGTACGGCCGAGCACCGACGTCGGCGCTGGCCAGGGTCGCGATGCCGGGCCAGTGCCGGCGGCCGAACAGCATCGGGTAGCCGCGCAGACCGTCGTAGGTGGCGCAGACCAGCACGTCCGGGTACGGCAGCGCGGCCACCCGGCTGACCGCCTCGGCGGTCAGGCCCGGCATGTCGACCGGCACCACCACCACCGCTTCGATCCCCTCGTCGTCCATGGCGGCCAGGCCTGCCCGGATGGACGAGCCGACCCCGGTGCCCCACGCCTTGTTGATCACAACGGTCGCCTTGCCCAGGTCGGCGGTTTCCTGGACCTGCTCGGCGGCAGCGCCCAGGACGACCACGATCTGCTCGCAGCCCGCCTCGGTCATCGTGTCGATCATCTGATTCACCAGCGGCTTGTCGCCCTGGTGCAGCAGCGCCTCAGGACCACCGATCCGTCGTCCCCCGCCTGCGGCGATGATCATTCCTGCGATCCCGTTCAGCTGCGCCCCCTCAAGCATGGGAGCGACCGCGACCGATCCGCCCCCTCCTACGGACACTGCAACGAGGAGCGCCAGCCAGGGGTGGCGGGGCGAAAAGGAGAAATAGCACAACCGTTATACACCGGACCGCAGCCGCTCCGCCCCGCTGCCACCCCTGACGCGTAGGTCGGGAGGGCTCGTGGAACCTACTTCCCGTCACTTGATCATGGCGCGAGCACGGATCAGGCCGCGTCGGCGTAGCAGTCGACGATGGACAGGTCCAGTGGGAACCGGACCGGCGTCACACCGAAGAGCAGCGCGGAGGCTCGCTCGCCCGACCGGTTGACAGCCTCGGCGACCGCGTCCGCCTGATCGGCCGGCGCGTGCACGACCACCTCGTCGTGCTGGAAGAAGACCAGCTCGGCGTCAGTGCCAGACAGCTCCGTCCGCAGCGTGGCCAGCAACGTGGAGGCCCACTCCGCCGCCGTGGCCTGGATGACGAAGTTGCGGGTGAAACGGCCCCGGGACCGGGCGGCACGCGCCCGCGGACTGTGCGGATCACCCGCCCGCTCCGGGTCGGCGGGCTCGTCGTCGAGATCACCGAACCCGACCGAGCCGGGCGGACACGTCCGCCCCAGCCACGACCGCACCAGCCCACCCGTCTCACCGGTACGCGCCGCCGCCTCGACGTAACCGAACGCCGTCGGGTAACTGCGCTTCAGCACCGCCAACGCGGGCACCGCGGCCCCGCCGGTCTGCCCGTACATCGCGCCGAGCAGGGCCACCTTGGCCTTGGCCCGGTCACCGCCGAACGAGTCCCGGGCCAGGGCCGCGTAGAGGTCGCCGGCACCACCCGCCGCCGCCAACCGCGCGTCGCCGGAGACCGCGGCCAGCACCCGGGGCTCCAACTGGCCGGCGTCGGCGACCACCAACCGCCAGCCCGGATCGGCCACCACCGCCCGGCGGATCACCTTGGGAATCTGCAACGCGCCACCGCCCCGGGTGGCCCACCGGCCGGAGACGACCCCAGCCGGCACGTACTCCGGTTGGAACCGGCCTCCCCGGGCCCACTGATCGAGCCAGGACCAGCCGTGCGCCGTCCAGATCCGGTACAGCTCCTTGTATTCCAGCACCAGCGGCACCGCCGGATGGTCCACCCCGCGCAGCACCCAGGCCCGGGTGTTGGGCAGCTCCACCCCGGCCCGGGCGAACGCCTTCAGCAGCTCCGCCGGGGAGTCGGTGTGCAGGCCGCGTACGCCGAGCGCGTCGGCGATCCGGGCGGCCAGCTCGGCGAGTCGGCGTGGCGGACCACCGACCGGGGACGCCTCGCCGAGCAACTCGTGCAGGATCTCGTTGTGCACGTCGGCCCGCCAGGGCAGCCCGACGACACCCATCTCCGCCGCGATCAGCGCGCCGGCCGACTCCGCGGCCACCAGCAACCGGAACCGGCCGGGGTGCTCGGTCGCGGCGACGCGGGTGAGCTGGTCGGCGTACACCTGGGTCAGTGCCTCGATGCCCGGGCCCGGCGGACCGGGCAGGGTGTCGAAGAGCGCGCCCTGCCCGTGCCCGGGTGGCGCTGCTGCACGCGGCGGCGGGTCGGGCGGCACCGCCGCGCCGGTCAGCCGGGCCCAGGCGGCGGCCAGCGAGCGGGGCTCACCCCAACGGCCCACGTGCCCGAGCAGCAACGCCTCGGTCAACTCCACGTCGTGACACCGATCGACCCGGACGCCGGCGCGCAGCAGCGTCGGGTAGAGCGCCGTGGCGGTCGACCAGACCCAGCGCGGGTGCTCGGCGGCCTCGCGGGCGGCGACCGCGGCGACCAGATCGGTGACGACCTCGGGTCGGCCGGCCGGCCGGCCGGTGGCGTCCAGCGGGCACAGCACTCCCCCACCCCGCTCGTCGGACACCACCGCCACCAGCACGAACGTGATTCTGCCTCTCCCGTCCGACAGGAACGGAGGCGCACCTCACCGTCGTCGGGCCGGTGGGCTGTCGGGGCCGGTCGGTAGCGTGATCAGGTGCCTCCGCAGATCCCGCATCCCGATCCCGGCACCCCCGACGCCCGCGGTCCGATGCGCTACCTCTGGTGGCTCGTCCGCTGCCAACCCTGGCGGGTGCTGCGCGGCAGCCTGATCGGCACGGCCTGGATGATCGGGCTCTCGGCCCGGCCCTACCTGATCGCCCGCGCCGTCGACGACGGGCTGCGCGAACGCGACACCCAGGCCCTGGCGCTCTGGGTAGCGGCGATCGTCGTCGCGGGCGTGGCCCTGTCCTACCTGGGCATCATGCGGCACCGCACGATGACCTTCATCCGGGAGGACGCCAAGGCCCGCTCGGCGGAGGTTCTGCTGCGCCACCTGTCCCGCATCGGCGCGGTGCTGCCCCGCCGGGTCGGGGCCGGCGAGGTGTCCACCATCGGCGGCTCCGACATCGACTGGACGGCGCAGGTGCTGACGCTGACCGGGCCCGGCGTCGGCGCTGTCATCGCGTACGGGGTGATCGCCGTGGTGCTCTGGTCGGTCTCCCCGATGCTCGCGCTCTGCGTGCTGGTGGGGGTGCCGGTGGTCGGTCTGATCGTGGGGCCGCTGCTGCGCCGCCTGGAGCAGGTCGAATCGGTCTACCGCCGGCAACAGGGCGCGCTCACCGCCCGGTCCGGTGACATCGTCGCCGGGCTGCGGGTGCTCGCCGGGGTGGGCGGCCGGGACCTGTTCGCCCGGCGGTACGCGGCCCGGTCCCAGGAGCTACGCGCCGAGGGCTACCGGGTCGGCGCGGTCAACAGCTGGATCGACGCGGCGACGGTTGCCATCCCTGGGTTGTTCCTGGCGGCGGTGGTGTGGCTGACGGCCCGGATGGCGGTGACCGGCGACGTCACGATCGGCGAGTTGGTCGCCGTCTACGGCTACGTGGCGACCCTGATCGTGCCGGTCTGGTTTCTGCTGGAGGGCAGTTACCAGCTCATTCGCGGCCGGGTCGCCGCCCGACGGATCGCCGACCTGCTCAACGTGACACCGGACGACGTCGGTGGGCCGGGCCGCCGGTGGCCGGGCGCCGTGCCCGAGGCACGCCGGCCGGACGATCTGGCCGGGCCGGACGACCCGGCCGACCTGCACGACCCGGTGACCGGCCTGACCGTGCGCGCCGGCCACCTGACCGGGGTGGCGGCGGACGACCCGGCGGCGGCCGTGGCGTTGGCCGACCGGCTCGGCCGGTACGTGGCCAGCGACGTCACCTGGGGCGGCGTGCCGCTGCGCGAGGTCGCCCTGGACGAGGTCCGCGCGCGGATCCTCGTCGCCGACCACGACTCCTACCTCTTCGCCGGCACCCTGCGCGACATCCTGCGAGCCGGGGCCGACGACGATGACGAACGGATCGGCGCGGCCCTGCGGACCGCATCGGCGCAGGACGTCGTCGACGCCCTGCCCGCCGGGCTGGACACCCCGATCGACGCCCGAGGCCGGACGCTCTCCGGCGGTCAACGCCAACGCCTGCGCCTGGCCCGGGCGTTGAGCAGCGAACCGGAGGTGCTGATCCTCGTCGACCCGACGTCGGCGGTGGACGCGCACACCGAGGCGCGGATCGCCGAGCGGCTGCGGGCCGCGCGGGCCGGGCGGACCACAGTGGTGATCGCCACGTCGCCGCTGCTGCTCGGCCGGGCCGACGTGGTCGCGCTTCTGAGCGCCGGCCGGGTCACCGCCACCGGCAGCCACGCCGACCTGCTCGACGACGACCCGGCCTACCGGCACCTGGTGGCCCGCGGCAGCGAGGAGGCGTACCGGTGAGCCGGCTGCCGGTCGCCGACCGTGGCACCGTACGCCGCGCCCTGCGGGACATGATCAGCCGGCACCGGCGCGCCGTCGGGGTCGTGCTGGCGCTGCACAGCGCCGCCGCGGTCGCCGGGCTCGCCCCGCCGTGGCTGCTGGGCACCATCGTCGACCGGGTCACCGCGGGCGCGGGCGTGGCGACAGTGGACCGGCTGGCACTGGCCATCGCCGGCTGCGTCGTGGTCAGCGCCCTGCTCTCCCGGTACGCCCAGTACGCCGGCCACCGCTTCGGCGAACGGGCCGTCGCCGAGCTGCGCGAGGAGTTCGTCTCCCGGACTCTCGGGCTGCCCGTCTCGGTCGTCGAGCGTGCCGGCTCCGGGGACCTGGCCACCCGCAGCTCGGTCGACGTGTCGACGGTCGGCACCACCGTCCGGGACGTGGTGCCCACCATGGTCATCGCCACTGTGCAGTTGACGTTGCTGTTCGGGGCCGTCTTCCTGCTGCATCCGCTGCTCGGGTTGGCCGCGCTGGCCGGGCTCCCGTCGATCGTGGCGGTGACCCGCTGGTACCTGCGCCGGGCCAGCTCCGCGTACCTCACCGAGGGCGCGGCGGCAGCCGAGCTGACCGAGACGCTGACCACCACCGCCGAGGGCGCGCGCACAGTGGAGGCGCTGCGGCTGGCCGACGACCGGATCCGGCACGGCACCACCCGCGTCACAGCGGTGTGGCGGGCCCGTCGGGCGACCCTCGCGCTGCGTACCGTGTTCTTCTCGGTCGTCGAGGCCAGCTATCCGCTGCCGGTCGCCATGGTCCTGCTCGTCGGGGGCTACCTGCTCTCCCGGGACATGGTGTCGCTCGGCGCGGTGGTCGCCGCCGCGCTCTACCTGCAACAGGCGATCGACCCGTTGGACCGGCTGTTGCAGTGGACCGAGCAGGCGCAGCGCGGCTTCGCGTCGTACGCGCGACTGCTCGGCGTGGGCATGGTCCCGCCGGAAGCACCCGGCACGAACGCCTCGTCACGAGGTGAGCGGCTGGTCGTCAGTGGGGCCCGGTTCTCCTACTCCGACGGGCCGGACGTGCTGCACGGCATCGACCTGGAGGTGCAGCCCGGTGAACGGCTGGCCGTCGTCGGCCCGTCCGGCGCCGGCAAGTCCACCCTGGCCCGGCTGCTGGCCGGGATCGACGCGCCACGCCACGGCGTCGTCACCATCGGCGGCTGCCCGATCACCGACCTCGACCCGGCCGAGCGACGCCGCCGGATCGCCCTGGTCACCCAGGAGCACCACGTCTTCATCGGCTCGGTACGCGACAACCTCTCCTTCGCCGCGCCCGACGCCACCGACGAGGAGATGCGTGCCGCGCTGCTCACGGTGGGCGCCGAGTGGTTCGCCGAGCTCCCCGACGACCTGGACACCCAGCTCGGCGACGGGGCCCGTCAACTCGGTGCGGCCGAGGCCCAACAGCTCGCGCTGGCCCGGTTGGTGCTCGCCGACCCGCACACGCTGATCCTGGACGAGGCGACCGCCGCGCTCGACCCGTCCACCGCCCGCCGGACCGAACGCGCTCTGGCCGCCGTGCTGGTCGGGCGGACCGTCATCGCGATCGCGCACCGACTCAACACCGCGCACGACGCCGACCGGGTCGCCGTGCTCGCCGACGGTCGGATCACCGAGATCGGCAGCCACGACGAGCTGGTCGCGGCCGGCGGGGCGTACGCGGCGCTGTGGCGCTCCTGGCACACCCGCGTCGACGAGCGGTGAGGCGTCCTACTTCACCGCTCCGGAGGTGAGGCCGGCCTGGATCTGACGCTGGAAGACCGCGTACACGATGATCATCGGGAGGATGGCGATGGTCAGCGCGGCGAACAGCCCGGACCAGTCCGCCTCGTAGCCGGCGTTCACCGAGATGTCGGCGATGCCCTGGGTGAGCACCCACTTGTCCTTGGCGTTGGAGAGCAGCACCAACGGGAGCTGGTACTGCGCCCACTGGCCGATGATGTTGAAGATCGCCACGCTGATCAGGCCCGGCTTCGCCATCGGCATCATCACCTGGAAGAACAGCCGGGTGTGCGAGCAGCCGTCGATCATCCCCGCCTCGGCCACCGACGACGGCAGCGTCTTGAAGAACGCGGCCAGGAAGAACACGGTGAACGGCAACGAGTACGCCGAGTAGACCAGGATCACGCCGGTGTGGGTGTCGAGCAGCCCGAGGTTCTTCACGACGAAGAAGAGCGGCACCAGGGCCAGGAAGACCGGGAAGGCCAACCCGGAGACGAACAGGTAGTAGACCGCCCGGTTGCCCCAGAACTTGTAACGGGCCAGCACGTACGCGGCCATCGAGCCGAGCAGCATGGTCAGGAACGTGCTGCACGACACCACGATCACGCTGTTGATGAAGTAACGGCCGACGTGTGCCTTGGTCCAGGCCCGCCCGAAGTTCTCCCACCGCAGCTCGGCCGGGAGCGTCCACGGGCTGCTGAAGATCTCGCTGGTGTTCTTGAACGCGGCCAGGAAGGTCCAGAGGATCGGCACGATGACGATCACCGCCCACACGGCGAGCGCGACGTGCCCCAGGCCGGCGAAGAGCCGTACCTCCGAGCGAGGGTCCTTGCGGCCCGGCCCGGCGGGGGCGGACGGGTCACCGGTCTTCGGCGGCAGCGCGGCCGGGGTCGGCGGCAGCGTCGACTGCGGATTCATCAGTACTCCACGCTTTCCCGCTTGGTGAGCCGCAGCGTCAGCGCCGCGAACGTGAGGGTGAGGAAGAACAACGCCACGCCCATCGCCGAGGCGTAGCCGTACTTCGAGTAGACGAACGCGTTGCGGTAGATCTCCATGGCCAGCACGGTGGTGGCGCCGTCCGGGCCGCCACCGTCCACCGAGAGCACCGCCACGATGGCGAACGCGTCGAACGCCGCGATCCCGAGGTACACCCAGGCCACCTGGAGCGTGTCCCACAGCAGCGGCAGGGTGACCCGGAAGAACAGCGTCACCCTCGTCGCCCCGTCCATCTCGGCGGCCTCATAGATCTCACCGGGGATGGAGGCCATCCCGGCCGAGAAGAGCACCACGTAGAAGCCGACCGCCTGCCAGACCAGCACCGCGAGGATCGACCAGAGGGCCAGGCTCGGCTTGACCAGGAAGAGGATCGGCTCGATGCCGAACTTCATCAACACGCCGTTGATCAGGCCGGACTCGTTCGGCCGGTACACCATCTGGAACAACACCGCGATGATGGCCACCGCCAGGACCTGGGGGAAGAAGAACACCACCCGGTAGAACTTCGCCCCCCAGACCCCCTGGCGTTGACCACCGCTGCTCTTGCCGCCCACGTTGAGCAGGAAGGAGAAGAACAACGCGATGGCAATGGTGATCAGCGGCAGGGCAAGCAGCAGTACGCCGTGGTGCTGGACCGCCTTCCAGAAGGCCCCGTCGTCGAGCAACCTCTGGTAGTTGTCGAAGCCCACCCACTGCGGGGCGGACAGCCCCCGCCAGTTGGTCATCGAGATCTGAAACGCCTGCGCGTACGGCCAGATCACGAATGTCACGTACAGCGCGACCGGGGCGAACAGGAACCCGATCACGAATGGATACTTGCCGTGCCGCATGACCCTAGCTCCGATCGATCAGCGCTTGAACTTGGTGACGGAGCTGTCCTTCTTGATGGCGTCGGCGCGCTTCTGGATCCGCTCCACGAAGGCGTCGGCGTTGATCCGGCCGAACATCAGCTCGTTGGTGGCGGTACGCGCCTCCGTGTCGAGCTCCTTGTACCAGCCGTCGAAGTACAGGTTGAACACGTCCTGACCGGCTGCCTTGAGCGCGGCCTGCGAGCTGGCCACACCGGGCGGGAAGGAGAAGCCCTCCGAGCCGGCGGTGACCACCGTCGGGGCCTTGACCACCTCGGTGAAGCCCTTCGCGCCCGCCTTCGACAGCATCTGACGCATGTACTCCAGGCCACCCTTGGGGTTCTTGCTCTTGGCCGAGACGAAGTAGCCCTCACCGGCGGTGGCGCGCAGCGCAGTGGCTGGCAGCTTGTCCGATGCGGTCAGGCTCGGCACCGGCATGAGCTGGTAGTCGAAGCCGGCCGGGGTGTCCTTCTTCTGCTCGCCCTCCAGCCAGTCACCGCTGGGGTACAGGGCCACCTTGTACTGGTTCTGCCGCAGCTGCACGTCGGTGTGCTTGAGGCCTTCGAAGCTCTTGTCGCTGAACTTCGCCCCGACCTCGGCCCACGCCGCGGCCGCCTGCTTCACGGCGTCCTGCTTCCAGGCGCCGTCCTCCAGGTTGTCGATGTTCTTCAGCACGTCCGTGCCGCCGATCTTGGCGGCCTGGGTGAGGATCACGTTCCACTGGTAGTAGGCCGCGTTCGCACCGGCGTAGCCGTACGGGGTGATGCCCTTGGCCTTGATGTTCGTGAGCAGAGTCATGAACTCTTCCCAGGTCTTCGCCGGCGCCCAGCCATTGTCCTTGAACAGCTTGGCCGAGTACCAGATGCCGAAGACCGTGGAGACGTAGTACAGGACGAACGGCTTGCCGTTGAACGAACCGGCCTCGATGGTGCCCGGCACCACCGTGTCGCGGACCTTCTTGGTCGGGTCGTCGACCGACGGCGCGTCCCACAGCTCGGTGAGGTCCTGGAGCTGACCGTCGGCCACGAGCGCGCCGAAGTCCATCAGCTTCTCGCCCGAGTTGTTCACGAACTCCGGCGGGTTGCCGGAGGCGAAGCGCGGCTGTAGCACAGTGGAGACGGCCTGGGTGGCCTGGTGCTTGACCTCGGCCTTGGGGAACGCCTTCTTGTACAGCGGCTCGTGCACGTCGGTGGCGTACTTCTCGCCGTAACCACCGTTGAAGATGACCACCTCGATCGCGGCGTCCTCCTTGACGCCCAGCGGGTTCGCCTCGCTCTTGGTTCCGCCGGCGACCTGCTCGTTGTCACCGTCACTGCCGCTGGTGGCGCAGGCGCCGAGCAGGCCGATGGCCGGAGTGGCGAGCATGCCCACGGCGGCGGCGCGACGCAGCACCGTGCGACGGTCGAGTGCGGCCGGGTGTTCGGGGGTAATCGACATCGTCGTATCTCCTTGTGAAATTCGGGTCATGCGGTACGCCGGAGACGTCCGGCGTACCGCGACTCGAGGGCGAGGTTGTGCTCGTCCCCGCCGGGGACGTTGGCGGAGAGGTAGATAGGGGGTACCTCCCCGGCCTGGTGGAACCGTCGTACGACCTCCGCGGTCAGCAACTGCGCCAGCAGCGCCGTGGTGACCGAGGAGACCGCACAGACCGCGCCGCCGCCCTCGAGCGGCAGCAGTGCATCGCCGTACGGCGCGCCGTTGTCCAGCACGACGTCGGCGAGGTCGGCGAGCCGGTGCCCGGACGGGTGCCGTGGCGCCACCCGCGCGGTGTGCTCGACCGAGGTGACCGCGATCAACGGGTGACCGCGCTCGGTGACCAGCGCCGCCAGCTCGACCACCGAGCCGTTGATGCCGGACTGGGACGCCACCACGAACACGTCGCGCGGCTGGGGCGCCGCGAGCGCGTAGATCTGGTGGGCGATGGAGGGATCACGTTCCAGCTTGGGGTCGGCGAGCACGTCACGCGGGGCGTCACCGTGCATCACCAGGTCCCGTACCGAGAGCCGGTTGGTGGGGACCAACCCGCCGGCCCGGGCGACCAGCTCGGCGGCGAACGCCTCCGAGTGCCCGGCGCCGAACGCCTGGAGCACGCCGCCGTCGCGCAGGCTGTCGGCGATCAGGTCGGCGGCCCGGGTGATCCCGTCGGCCTCCGAGTCGAGCAGCCGGTCGAGCACCGGGCGGACGGCGTCCGCGTACCCCTGGGCGCTGATCATCAGTGGGCTCCCTTCGCTGCCTTGTGCCCGTCGACGGCCTGCGCTGTCCGCCGGAAGGCCGCGTGCGCGCGGTCGTGCGTGCGTTGGGCGACAGCGATGTAGAGCAGGTCGAGCACCACCAGTTGGGGGTGCCGGGCGGAGAGCGCGTCCGGCCGGAAGGTGGTCGCCTGGCTGGCGGTGAGCAGGACGATGTCGGCCAGCTCGGCCAACGGGGAGCGGGGAAAGCCGGTGAGCGCGAGCGTGGTGGCGCCCCGGCTGCCCGCCTCGGCGAGCATCTCGATCGTCTCCCGGGTCTGCCCGGTGTGCGAGATGCCGAGCGCCACGTCCCCCGATCGCAGCAACGCGGCGCTGGCCAGCCCCTCGTGCACGTCGTTCCAGGCCCACGCGGCCACACCGATGCGGTGCAGGCTGAACTGCATCTCCTCACCGACCAGGGCGCTGCCGCTGGCACCGAAGATGTTCACCCTGCTGGCGCCGGCGATCGCCACCGCGGCCCGCTCGACCTCAGCGAGATCGAGAAGGGTGGCCGTGTCATGCATGGCCCGGGTGTCGGCCGCCATGATCTGGTCGAGCACGCGAGCGAGCGGGTCGCTCGGCTGGATCTCCCGTCCAATGTCGACTGTCCAACCGGCAGAGCGGGCCCGACCGGTCTCGGAGGCGATGCCCAGTCGCAGGTCGGCGTACCCCTCGAAGCCCATCGCCCGGCAGAACCGGGTGATGGTCGCCGGTGAGGTACCGCTGCGCTCGGCCAGTTCGACGATCGTCGAGCGGGCGGCGGCCTCCGGGTCGCTGAGCACGTGCTCGGCGACGCGGTGCAAAGCACCGGTCAACTCGCCGAGCCCGTTGCGGACCCTGGCCAGCACCCCGTCGGACGTTGATCCGAGGGCGTTCCGCCGGTCGATCGCATCGGCGTCGACCACCGCGGTCCCCGCAGCGGTGTCCACCTCATGATCAACCATCGACGCCTCGCATTTTCAAAGGACTCTTAACTGTTAGTGGTAAAATTTCTTACTGAACGACCGTCTATGTCAAGACCGTGGGCGAAGTTTTCAAACTGTTACCTGTTGCGCAGCCCTCAGCGCTCACCGCAACTTGCCCCGCACGACGCCGCCGACCAGCATGAACAAGCCAGATCATCGTTCCGCGCAAGGAGAGTCGTGCCGATGTCCGACAGCGTCGTGGTGGGTCTCGACATCGGCGGTACGTCCACCCGGGCGACCGTCCTCACCCTCACCGGGCAACGCGTCGGCACCGGTCGCGCCGGCGGCGGCAACCCCACCAGTCACGGCGCCGAGCGCGCCGCCGCCGAACTGCTGACCGCGCTCCGCGAAGCGCTCGCCGACGTCGACCCGACGCGGGCCGCCGCCGGCACCATCGGGCTCGCCGGAGCCGGCCGACTGCTCGCCGACCCGGCCGGGCGGGCCGCCTTCGACCAGGCCTGGCACGACGCCGGCCTGCGCTGCCCGTACGAGGTCCACGGCGATGCCCTGGTCGCGTACGCCTCCGGCACCGCCGCCCCGGACGGAACCATCCTCATCGCCGGCACCGGCGCGATCACCGCCCACGTCCACGAGCTGCGGCTCGACCGGATCGCCGACGGCCACGGCTGGCTGCTCGGCGACGCCGGGTCGGGCTTCTGGCTCGGTCGGGAAGCCGTACGCCGACTGCTCGCCGACCTCGACGCCCGCAGTGCGCTGGGCGCGCTGACCACCACCGTGCTCACCGAGATTCTGGGCAGCGCCGACATCGCCGCCCGCCCCCGGGACACCGTCGACGCCACCATCCAGACGGTGACCCGTCGACCCCCCGTCGAACTGGCCCGGCTCGCGCCACTGGTCGTCGACGCCGCCACCCACGGCGACCCGGTCGCCACCGAACTGATCACCGACGCCGCCGCGCACCTCACCGAGAGCGTGAGCCGCATCCGCCCCGCCGGGGCTGCGACACCGATCGTGCTCGGCGGCGGCCTGCTCACCGCGGACACCCCGCTCGCCGCAGCCGTCCGGGCCGAGATCGCGCGACACTGGCCGGACGCGCCACTGCGCACCGCCGGAGACGGGGCCGCCGCCGCAGCCTGGCTCGCCGCCCGTGGCCTACCCGAGGTGACCGACCCGGGCGCGCTGCACGCCCGCCTGTTCCCCACCCCCTGAAGCCAACGGCGCGCAGCGCGCCGCCCGCATCGGCACGGCACCTCGCGCCCCCGCACCGCGGTGCCCCGCGCCTGACCTGCCCGCGGCGCAACCCGCGCCGCACTGCGCCCCGCACCTCGGCCGCCTCGCACCCCGCCCGGCCGCGCCGCACCCCGCCCGGCCCAAGATCGTGCTCGAACCAGGATGTAGTGGCCTCACGCCGCCAGGAGGGGACTACATCCTGGATCGAGCACGATCAAGGGGTCCGCGGTGGCTCCACACATGCGCCGGCGCGCCCCAACGGCCCTGGCCCGTCGCGACATGGCCAAGATCCGCGCACTTTCGGTGAAACTGCTGCGTCGACACGGCGTGAGGCAGCAATTTCACCGGAGTTGCGCGGATCTTGGGGGCGGGCCGGCACCGAGGGGCGGCCCGGGGTGGGGCCGGCCCGGGGTGGGGCCGGTCGGTGAGCGAGTCGGGGTGAACGAGTCGCGGGGAAGGTCGTATCGGCCTGCGGGTGGGGTGATCGGGATCGGTCAGCGGTGGCTAGGTTGGTTCTACTTGAGCTGCCCTGCGGTGAGGCCCGCCTGCACCTGCCGCTGGAAGGCCACGTAGACCGCGAGCACCGGGAGCACCGCGATACTCAGTCCGGCGAAGAGCCGTGCGTAGTCGCCGGCGTACCCCTGGCTGACCGACAGCGCGAAGAGCCCCTGCGCCAGCATCCACTTGGACTCGTCGCCCTGCAA
Organism: Micromonospora sp. NPDC049049; assembly: GCF_040649115.1. Classification (NCBI taxonomy): domain Bacteria; kingdom Bacillati; phylum Actinomycetota; class Actinomycetes; order Micromonosporales; family Micromonosporaceae; genus Micromonospora; species Micromonospora sp. NPDC049049. The sequence goes on from NZ_JBEZEX010000013.1 coordinate 28,374, forward strand.
CAGCACCTGCGGTAGCAGGAACTGGTTCCAGTGGCTGAGGAAGTTGAAGATCGCCACACTGATCAGTCCCGGACGTGCCATGGGGAGCATCACCCGGAAGAAGAGCCGGAAGTGACCACAGCCGTCGACCAGTGCGGCCTCCGCCACCGAGGTCGGCAGGGTCCGGAAGAACGCGGTCAGGAAGAACACTGTGAACGGCAGCGAGTAGGCCGCGTACACGAGGATCAGCCCGAGCCAGGTGTTGAAGAGGCCGGCGTTGCGGACCACGAAGAAGAGCGGTACCAGGGCGAGGAACACCGGGAACATCAGGCCGCCGACGAACAGGTAGTAGACGACCTGGCGACCGCGGAACTCGTACCGGGCGAAGACGTACGCGGCGGTGGCGCCCATCAGCATGGTGAGGCTGACCGAGCCGGCCACCACCACCAGGCTGTTGAGGAAGTACCGGCCGATGTGCGCGCCGGTCCAGGCCCGCACCCAGTTGTCCAGGTGCAGCGCACCGGGCAGCCCCCACGGGTCGGCGAGGATCTCACCGTTGGTCTTGAACGAGCTGATGAACATCCACAGCAGTGGCAGCACGGTGAGCAGGCCCCAGAGCAGCAGGAAGCCGTGCGAGAGGGCGTTGGCCACGCCGAGTTCCCGGCGTACCGGGCGGTCCCCGCTGGTGACCGGGGTCGGGGCGGTCGCGGTGGGCTGATCCAGAGTGGTCACGAGTACTCGATCCGTTCGCGCCGGCCGACCCGCAGCGACAGCACCGCCACCGAGAGGGTCAGGAAGAACATCACCACGCCGATCGCTGAGGCGTAGCCGAACTTGGTCTCGCTGCCGAAGGCGGTGTCGTACATGCGTACGCCGATCACGTCGGTGGAGAAGTTCGGCCCGCCGTTGGTCATCAGCTGGACGAGGATGAACCCGTCCAGGGCAAAGATGGCCAGGTAGACCCAGGCGACCTGGACGGTGTCCCAGAGCAGCGGCAGGGTGACCCGGCGCAGGGTGGTGAACCGGGACGCGCCGTCGAGCAGGACGGCCTCGTAGATCTCCTTCGGCACTGCCGACATCGCCGCGCCGAACAGCACCACGTAGAAGCCGACGTTGCTCCAGACCATCACCGCCAGCACGCACCAGAAGGCGGTCGCCGGGTCGCCGAGCCAGGTCGGCGCGGGCAGGCCGAGGCCGTGCAGAGCTGTGGTGAGCAGCCCCTTGTTGGGGTGGTACACCTCCTTCCACAGCAACGCGATGATCACCACGGAGAGAACCTGCGGGAAGAAGTAGACGGTGCGGTAGAGCGCGCCGCCGCGTACGCCGGTGACGCCGGCACTGCCCTTGCGTCCGCCCATGGCGAGCATGGTGGCGAAGAACAGCCCGAGCACGATGGTGAGCACCGGCACCAGCCCCAGCAGGATGGCGTTGTTCTTCAGCGCGTTCCACACGTAGTCGTCGTGCCAGAGGGTCTTGAAGTTGGCCAGACCGACCGGGTTGGCGTCGGCCGAGTAGCCGAGCCAGTCGGTGGTGGAGATCTGGAACGCCTGGAGGTACGGCGAGACGACGAAGAACACGTACAGCAGCACCGGTGGCACCAGGAACGTGACGATCAGCGGCCACTTGCCATGTTTCACGAGAGGGACCTCTCCGTTTGGGTACGGCCGGTGGGGGCGGACCTCTCCCCCACCGGCCGGGCGGTCAGGCCGCTCGCTTGTACTTCTTGATCGAGCTGTCCTGGGCGATCGAGTCGGCGCCCTTCTGGCACTGTTCGAGGAACTCGGCGGGGCCGATCCGGCCGCTGAAGAACTCGCCGCACGCGGCGTCGACGAGGTTGCGTTCCAACTTGCGGTAGAAGCTGTTGTAGACCCAGTTGAAGCCGTTGGCGCCGGACGCGTCGAGGGCCTTCACCACGGTGCTCAGCCCGTACGGCAGCTCGACGCCCTCGGTGGCACCGGCGACCACGGTGAGGCTGGCGACCTTCTTCGTGAAGTCCTGGGCGCCCTTCTTGGAGAGCATGGTCCGGAAGTACTCCAGGCCGCCGGCGACGTTGCGGGCCTTGGCGGGCACCATGAACGGTTCCCCGGCGGTTCCCCGGATCGCCTCGAACGGCAGCTTGTCGCCGCTGCCGAGGCTCGGCGTCGGCGCGATGGTCATGTTGAAACCGGCCGGGGTGACGTCCTTCTGCTCGCTCTCCAGCCAGGATCCGCAGGAGATGAAGGCGGCCTTGCCCTGACACCAGGCGGTCTGCGACTGCTTGTGGTCCAGGCCGGGCGAGCCGTCCAGGATGTACTTGTCCTTGACGATCTGGTGCCAGGCGTCGGCGGCGGCGCGCATCGAGTCGGACTTCCAGGCGTTCGGCTCCAGGTTGTCGATGGCGGTCGCCACCGACGGGCCGCCGAACTTGATCGCCGTGGAGATCAGCGGCCAGCTCATGTAGCGCGGGTGCAGGCCGGCGTACGTCCAGGGGGCGATGCCGGCGGCCTTGATCTGCTTGCAGAGCGCGATGTGCTCGTCCCAGTTCTTAGCGTACGACCAGCCGCGGTCGGCGAAGAGCTTGGCGGAGTGCCAGATGCCGTAGGCGGTGTAGGTGTAGTTGAGCACCAGGAACTTGCCGTCGTAGGAGCCGACCTCGACCGCGCCGGGCAGCAGGGTGTCCTTGACCGTCTTGCCGGGGATGTCGAGGCTCGGGGCGGCCAGCAGTTCGTCGAGGCCGGCGAGGGCGTTCTGGCTGACCAGGCCGTTGAAGTCGATCTGGCTGGAGCCGGAGTTGTTGACCACGTCGGGCGGGGTGCCGTCGACGAAGCGCGGCTGGAGGGTCTTGCTGATCTCCTGGGTGGAGGAGTGCTTGATCTTCGCCTTCGGGTACTTCTCGGTGTACATGGCCTCGTGGGCCTTTGCGTACTCCTCACCGAACCCGCCGCCGAAGATCACCACCTCGAGTGGGGCGTCCTCCTTCACGCCGAGCGGGTTCTCGGCGCTCTTGGTGCCCCGGTAGGTCTCGGCATCGTTCTTGTCACCGCCACCGCTGGTGGCGCAGCCGGACAGCAGACCGGCGGCGGGGGTGGCCAGGAGGCCGGCGGCTGCGCTGCGCCGCAGGATGTCACGCCTGTTCATGGGTTCTCCTCGGGTCGGGTCGGGCGGATCGCCGGTCTTGTGGGGGAGGCGTCCACCGCGCGAGGGGCGGTAGTTCTCTTCAGTTAATGCTCCATTGCTGAAGAATTTCTACGACAGCCGGGCTCGGACTTCAAGTCCTGACTGTCGAACCGTTATCACCACCAGCCGTCATCAGGTCGCCTAGCCTGAGGCGATGCGCCGCCTGCGCCAGCTGGCCGAGCACACCCCGGCTGGGCGGGAGCGATATGTCGACCTGCTCCGCGCACTCGCCATCACCATGGTCGTTTTCGGACATTGGGGCGTCACGGCGATCGGGCGCGACTCCTCCGGGCAGGTCACCGGGCACTCCGCGCTCGGCGACCTGCGCTGGGCGTACCCGCTGACCTGGCTGGCCCAGGTGATGCCCGTCTTCTTCCTGGTCGGGGGCTACGCCAACGCGGCCTCGTTGACCCGCCTGCGGGCCCGCGGCGGCGACGCCGCCGGGTGGCTGATCGACCGCAGTGCCCGCCTGGTCCGCCCCACCAGCACGCTGCTGCTCGTACTCACCGCCGGGGCGGCGGTCGCCTGGCTGCGCGGCACCGACCCCACCAGGATCCGCGAGGTGTTCTGGTTCGCGACCATTCCGCTCTGGTTTCTGGTCGCCTACCTGGCTGCGGTCGCGCTCACCCCACCGATGTACGCGCTGCACCGTCGCTTCGGTCTGACCATCCCGCTGGCGCTTGTCGCCCTGGTCGGTCTCGGCGACCTCGGCCGGCTCACCGGGCCGGAGGCGCTGAGCTATGGCAACTACCTCTTCGGTTGGCTGGCCGTCCACCAGCTCGGCTTCGCCTGGCACGACACCCGGCGGACTCCGCCGCCCGCCGCCGGGCCGCCGGGCGACACCGCCGCGACCGCCTCGGAAGCCGGCCCGCCGCCCGCCGCCGGGCCGTCGGCCCACGACCGTCCGGGGGTACGCCGCTGGCGACGACTGCCCACCTCGCGGCGGGCCGGACTGGTGTTCCTGGCGGGCGGCCTGGCCACGGTGCTGCTGCTCACCGGGCCCGGCCCGTGGCCGGTGGCCATGCTGCACGTGCCCGGCGAGCGCCTGGACAACGCCGCGCCGCCCAGCCTCGCGCTGCTGGCCGTCGCCGCCGGCCAGCTCGGTCTGATCCTGCTGCTGTCCGGCCCGGCGGAGCGCCTGCTGTGCCGCACCGGCCCCTGGTCGCTGGTGATCGGCGTCAACCTCGTGGTGCTCACCGTCTTCCTCTGGCACCTGACCGCCGCGATCCTGCTGATCGGAGTGCTCGACGCGATCGGGGCGCTGCCCACCCCCGCGGTCGGCAGCGCCGCCTGGTGGGCCTGGCGGGTGCCGTGGTTGCTGCTGCTCAGCGCCGTTCTGGCGGTGCTCGTCGCCATCTTCGGCCGGGTGGAGGCGCGCAGCGGCCGGCATCGCACCGGGCGTCGGACCGGTCGAGGCACGCCAGCCCGATCGGCCTCGACGGTGGCCGCCTACGCCGCCGTGGTGGCGGCGCTGCTGCTCAACAGTGCGACGGCCTCCCGCGCCCCGGAGCCGCTCGGCACACCCGTCCCGGCACTGGTGGCGTACCTGGCCGGGGCGGGCGTGCTGCGACTGCTCAGGTCTGGGTGGGGAACCCGAGGTTGACCCCGCCGTGCCGCGGATCCAACCAGCGGCTGGTGACGACCTTGCCCCGGGTGAAGAACCGCACCCCGTCCTCGCCGTGCGCGTGCAGGTCACCGAAGAGCGACGACTTCCAGCCGCCGAACGAGTGGTACGCCATCGGCACCGGGATGGGCACGTTGATCCCGACCATGCCCACCTCCACCTCGTGCTGGTAGCGCCGGGCCGCCCCGCCGTCGTTGGTGAAGATCGCCGTGCCGTTGCCGTACGGGCTGGCGTTGACCAGGTCCACCGCCTCGTCGTACGAGTCGACCCGGACCACGCTCAGCACCGGCCCGAAGATCTCGTCGGTGTAGATCGCCATGTCCGGGGTCACCCGGTCGAACAACGTCGGACCGAGCCAGAAACCGTCCGGGTCGCCGTCCGGCGTCACGTCCCGCCCGTCCACCACCGGCACCGCGCCGGCGGCGACACCGGCGTCCACGTAGGAGCGCACCTTCGCCGCGTGCGCGGCGGTCACCAGTGGGCCCATGTCGCAGCCCCGTCGGCCGTCGCCGGTGCGCAGACCGGTCACCCGCGCGGCGATTCGCTCGACCAGCGCGTCCGCCACCGGCTCCACCGCCACCAGCACCGAGATGGCCATGCACCGCTCCCCCGCCGAGCCGAACCCGGCGTTGACCGCCGCGTCGGCCGCCAGGTCCAGATCGGCGTCCGGGAGCACCACCATGTGGTTCTTCGCCCCACCGAGCGCCTGCACCCGCTTGCCGGCGGCCGTGCCACGTTGGTAGACGTACCGGGCGATCGGCGTGGAGCCGACGAACGACACCGCCCGCACCTCCGGGTGCTCCAGCAACGCGTCGACCGCCTCCTTGTCACCGTTGACCACGTTGAGCACCCCGTCGGGCAGGCCCGCCTCGGCGAACCAGTCGGCCAGCAGCAGCGCCGCGCTCGGGTCCTTCTCGCTCGGCTTGAGCACCACCGCGTTGCCGCAGGCCACAGCCACCGGCACGAACCACAGCGGCACCATCACCGGGAAGTTGAACGGCGAGATCACCGCGACCACGCCGAGCGGCTGCCGGATGGTGTACGAGTCGACCTCGGTGGACACGTTCTCGCTGAACGCGCCGCGCAACGCCGACGGCAGGCCGCACGCGTACTCGATGACCTCCAGGCCGCGCTGCACCTCGCCGGCGGCGTCGGCGAGCACCTTGCCGTGCTCGGCGGTGATCACCTCGGCGAGCCGGTCCCGCCGGGCGTGCACCAACTCCCGGAAGGCGAACAGCACCGCCGACCGCCGGGCCAGCGACGCGTCCCGCCACGCCCGCGCCGCGCGGGCGGCGGCCTGCACCGCCACGTCGACGTCGGAGGTCGAGGCCAGCTCGACCTCTGCGGTGCGCCGACCGGTCGCCGGGTCGAACACGTCGCCACGCCGCTGCGACGTGCCGTCGACCCGCTTGCCGTCGATGAAGTGACCGATGCTCATGCCGCCACCCCCGCAGCCGTTCGGATCGCGTCGACGAGGATCGCCAGGCCCTCACGGGCCTCCTCCTCGGTCAGCGTCAACGGTGGGCCCATCCGCAGCACGTTGCCGTGGAGGCCGCCCTTGCCGGTCAGCAGGCCACCGTCCCGGGCGGCTTCGAAGACCCGGTTGGTCAGCGCCGGATCCGGCTCACTGCCGCCCGGCCGGACGAACTCGACGCCGAGCATCAGCCCCTTTCCGCGTACCTCGGCGACGCAGTCGAGCCCGCCCACGGCGGACCGCAGGCCGTCGGCGAGGATCGCGCCGACGCGGGCCACGTTCGCCTGGAGGTCGTGCGCGATCAGGTAGTCGAGCACCGCGTTGCCGGCCGCCGTGGAGATCGGGTTGCCGCCGAAGGTGGAGAAGCTGATGGCCGGCACCGCCTGGAGCACGTCGGCCCGACCGACCACCCCGGCCAGGGCGAACCCGTTGCCGATGCCCTTGGCGAAGGTGAGCAGGTCGGGGGTGACGCCGTGCGCCTGGTAACCCCAGAAGTGCTCCCCGGTGCGCCCCCAGCCGGTCTGCACCTCGTCGGCGATGAACAGGATGCCGTGCTCGTCGAGGACCTTCTTCCAGCCGGCGAAGAGCCCGTCCGGCGGGTGCACGAAACCGCCCACGCCCTGGATCGGCTCGGCGATGAGCGCGGCCACGTCGCCAGCGGTCTGGGTGGCCAACACCTCGCGCAGGTCCTCCACCGCCGCGTCGACCTGCTCGTCGGCGCTGAGCCGGGCCAGCAGACCCCGCACCCGGTCACCGGAGTGCAGCCAGGCCACCTGGAGCGGGTTGAGGCCGCTGGCCGACCAGGTGCGGTTGCCGGTGACGCCCATCGCGGCGAACGACCGGCCGTGGTAACTGTTGCGCACGGCCAGGATCTGGTGCGAGCGGCGGTGGTTGGTGGCCACCAGCAGCGCCGCCTCGTTCGCCTCGGTGCCGGAGTTCGTGAAGAACACCCGGGCGTCCGGGATGCCGGAGCGCTGGGCGATCTTCTCGGCCAGCTCCACCTGTTGACGGATCAGGTAGAGCGTCGAGGTGTGCACGATGCCGGTGGCGAGCTGCCGCTCGACGGCCTCCCGGATCTCCGGGATGTCGTACCCGATCATGTTGGTCAACACGCCGCCGAAGAAGTCCAGGTAGCTGCGCCCCTGCGCGTCGGTGACCCGGCGGCCCGAGCCGGAGACCAGCTCGATCGGCTCGGCGTAGTACAACGGCATCCAGGACGGGAGCACTGCCCGGTGCCGGGCCAGCAGGTCGTCGGTCATCGTGGCAACCCTTCAGCGGCGTTCGTGGATACCGCACGCTCCCACCGCCGGCCGATGCGAACAACTGTCAGCCTGTAGCGCATGGACGTCCCGACCTGACAGCACGTCAACGCTTTCCACGGCACCGGGCAGCTTTCACTGCTGTTCTGCGCATCAATCGCAGCATCACTCCACTCGATCCGCACCTTGGCCGGCCGGTAGGTGTGGTGGCTCGGTCGCCGGCCGCAACGCCGTCGGCGGGCAGCTCGCCGCTCCCCCGTGCGCAACCTGGCGAGGGCGCAACGGCAGGTGCAGGGCGGCGGCGACCACCGCGAAGGCCGTCCAGCCGACGCCCAGCGCCGCGGCTGACGAGACGTCCTGAAAGTAGTGGTACGCGGTGAGGAAGCCGACCAGCGCGAGGCTGTTGCGGGCGAAGTGCCGGCTGAACTCGGCCAACTGCCGGCGGGCCTCGACGGCGACCAGCACCCCCGAGTACGGGAACGTCACCACCATGCCGCGCAGCACCGCGCCGAGCAGTGCGGTCAGGACCGCCCCCACGAAGATGACCACCAGCTTGAGCAGCACCGGCAGCCCGTCCGGCCGGGTCTCCGCGACGGCGACCGTCTCCTGCGCGCAAGCCCCACGTCGGCGGGCGCGGCGGCGCAACCACAGGATGGCCGCCAGCCAGAGCACGAGCGTGCTGGCGAGGGCCACCTCGAACGGGATGTCGACGACCACCAGGCCGGCGCTCAGCGCCACGTAGGCGGCGATCCCCGCGACGTCGGCGAGCAGGATCGGCCACCGCCACCGCTGGTGGGTAACGGCCACTGTGACGAAGAAGAGGTTGAGCCCGAGCACGCCGAGCACCTGCGCGCCGTCCACCCGGTACCCGGTGGTGACCAGGGCGAGCGTCATCGGCAGCGGCAGGCTGTAGACCAGCGCGCGGAGCCGGACGGAGCGGATCACGCTGACCGCCCAGACCACGGCCGTCACCAGCAGGACCGCGCTCCACGTCATGGCGCACCCGCTCCCGCCCCGGTGAGGGCCGTCAGTCCTGGAAGGTCGCGGCGTTCGCGCAGAGGTCGAACACGCGGGTGAGTCGAGCGACGTCCGTCCGGTTGACCGAGAACTGGTTCTCGCCGATCTCGCCGTGCGCGGTCATGTGGGCCTCCCAACAGCTCGACCCATCCCAGAGCGTCAAGTTCACGTGCAGGTGCGGACTCACCACCCCGAGAGGCAGCAGACCCACCCGCGCCCCGGCCGCGCGCTGCATCTGCACCAGGGCGGACAGATCATCGGTCAGCGTGGCGTAGACGAACACCCGCGTGATCTGGACGCCCCGTTGCAGAGCGTCCAGGTTGGCCTCCCAGTAGCGCCGGCCGATCTCACTGCGCCACCAGCTCAACTCTCCGCTCACCCGGGGCATCACGTTGGTCAACCCGTCCAGCCGGCGTACGCAGGCCCGGGTCGCGCCGACCAGATCCTCGTCCTCGTCACCGCGCCGGATGATCCGACCGTCCGCGAGCTGCTCGGCCTCCAGCCGGAACTGCTCGTAGCGCCGCTGCGCCTCCACCGCGACCCGGGTGCCCGCGTGCTGCTCGGCCGCCTCCCGCATGGCCCCGGCCAGCTCCGTTGTGGTGCGGACCAGCCAGGGCGGCCCGTCCAACAGGGTGCGCAGGTGGAAGCGGCGCTCCGCGCGGGCCAGTGAGTCGACGAGCAGCGAGATGGTGATGCCCATCAGGCCGGCCAACAGCGACTCCACCCCGGAGGCGGCGTTGCTGAGGTCGAGCACGACGCTGAGGAAGATCGACAGCGTGATGCCTACCAACGCCACCGGGTCGGTGTGCGCCACCAGACGAACGAAGCCCGCGCCGGAGCCGCCGCCCTCCCGTAACCGCTGACGGGCCACGTCACGAGACATCGGGATCCCCCCATCAGCGGCTCCCGCCAGCGTAGACAGCAACCACAACCAGCAGCCCTGACGCGGCTGGCCGGTAGCATCCGGCAGGTGCACAGAGCGGACGGGCCACCGTCGACCGGAACGGACGACGAGCGGATCACGGCGGACATCCGGGCCTGGGTCTGCTCCACCCCGATCCGCGGCCTGGTCGCCCACTTCGGCGGCACCTGGCCCGACGGCGACCTCACCGACGTGCTCCGCTACCTCGACGACTTCTCCGCCCGGCACTGGGACTTCCGCGGCGGCCGGGAACGGCCCGACGCCCGGGAGCCCGACCTCGACCCGGCCACCGCGACCCTCGTGCTGGACGCGGCTGCCGCGCTCCGGCTGATCCACCCGGTGCCACCGGCCCGGTCGGCGTACGCCCACCTGGTGGTGCTCGGCGGCCTGGCGCACGCCTGCGTACGCCGCGTCGGCTACGCCGCGCACCTGCTGCGCGCCGGCCTACCGGTGAGCGGCGAGGTCGCCGTCCTGGGCAGCTTCCGACCGCTGTCCGAGTGGGAACGCGCGACGCTCGCCGACGCTGGCCTGCCGGCCGAGGACACCGAGGTGGACGTGCTGGACTCGGCGGTCCGGGGGGTGTTCGGGGTGGCCGCGCCGGCGGAGCAGGACGGGGTCGACGCCGGCCATCCGCACCATTCCTGGTCGTCGCGGACCTACCGACCGGACGGGTTGCCGCCGATCCGGGTACTGGCCGCGCCGTCCAGCGAACCGGACCAGCGGCGTGCCCACACCGCCGACACCCAGCGGTTCTGGGCCGGCCACGTCCGGCTCGCGCCGGGCGACGAGGTCATGATGGTCACCGCACCGATCTACGTGCCGTTCCAACACTGCGACGCGCTGCGCACCCTGGCCGTGCCGTACGGGTGTGCCATCGACACGGTCGGGGTGGACCCGACGCTCGCCGACCTGGCGGTGCTGCCCGAACAGACGCTCACCCCGGGGCGCTACCTTCAGGAGATCCGGTCGGCGATCCGCTCGATGCGCGCCCTGCACGCGGCGCTGGCCGCCGGCTGACCCGCGCACGGTCGAGGGCCGGCGCACGGTCTGTCGCCGCGCACCGGCCCGGTGGAACGTGGTCAGTTGACGTAGACGGCGGCGTTGCCCTTGCTGCTGTCGCGCACCGGCGAGTACGTCGCCGAGAAGTACGCGGTGCCGAAGCAGAGGGACGGGCCGGAGAACTTGGTGAACGGCTGGTTGGCGAAGGTGATCGAGTTGGTGGCGTTGGCCGCCGCACCGGTGAGGCTGTTGGTGCTGGTCCGGTAGACGCAGGTGATCGCGCCGAGCAGCGAGTTCAGCACGACGGTGCTCTGGACCGGCGCCGCCGTGGTGCCGGAGATCTTGACGACGCCGGCGCTGGTGACGGAGGTGGCGTACGGCAGGTTGTTGAGGGCGATGCTCTGCACTCCGGTGGTGCCGAACACGTTTGTGGTGCAGGTGCCGAAGCTCTGGGCGGTGAGGCTCTCGGTGGCGGTGCCCGGGGCGGTCGGGTTGGTGAGCACCTTGGCGCTGAAGGCGGATGCGGCGCACTTGATGCCGGTGGTGCCCGACGTGGAGTTGTAGAAGGTGGCGTTGGTGCCGGTCTTGAGGCTGGCCTGGATGACGTCGTTGACGGCCACGGCGGTGCCGCCGGCCGTTGGATAGGTCAGGACGTTGCCGGCGAGCGCGGCCGACGGGTCTGCGGAGGCTGGCGGGGCGGCTACGAGACCGGTCAGCAGCGCGAGGGCGACGAGGCCCCCGCCGATCTTTCCGTACCTGGGCATGGTGCTTCCTTTCGGTGGTGGGACGGGAACGAGCGGACCGCGCAGGCGGTCACCGCCGGGCGGGCACGCCGGGCGGCGATTGTGGCCGTCCGACGTGGACGGTGGTGGTGGAGGAGGCGCCGGGCGAGGGCGCGGGTGAGGGGGGTGCCGCGGGTCAGCGGGCGGGTCGGCGTGGTGCACTGCGGCGTAGCCGCGTCACCTGCGCCTTTCCGGCATTGGGAGAGCGTTCGTGTTCGGCGATAATGACAGCCATCGAGCCCTCCTTCGACGAGTCGGGGTGACCACCCGGGGTGATCACCAAAGGTGACGGGGAGCGAACTGAGCGTGAGGAAAGTTATAAACCCCGGAGGATCGCAAAGTCAACGAATCAAAGGGGGTCAATGAGTTGACCACGCAGAGCCACCCTCAGTCGGTGCCGGCGCCCTTGCCGGGCGCACGCCCGGGCCGTGACCCGGACCGCGCGATCAAGCGCGGCCCGCGACGGGTCTCCGCAGAGGTCGTGGCCGCCACCCAGCGCGACCGCCTCTTCGACGGGCTCGTGCACGAGGTGGCGACAAAGGGCTACGGCAACGCCCGGGTCAGCGACATCTGCCACGCCGCCGGCGTGACCCGGCCAGCCTTCTACGCCCTGTTCACCGGCAAGGAGGATGCCTTTCTCGCCGCGTACCGGCACGGGATCGCCGTGGTGTCACAGCTGATGGAGAGCGCCTACCGCGAGGCCGGCCCGACCTGGCCGGACGCGGCACGCGCCGCGCTGCGCACCCTGCTGGAGGTGCTGGCGAGCGTGCCGGCGTTCGCCCGGATGGCGCTCGTCGAGGTCGACGCCGCCGGCCCCGATGCCCGCCGCGAGCGCGACGCGCTGCTCAACAGCTTCCGCCGGTTCTTCGCCGACGCCGGCCCGGGGCCCGCGCTCGCCGACGTGGACCGCGACGAGCTGGTGTCCACGGTGGTCGGCGGCATCTACGCCACCGTCCGCGGCCGTGTGGCGCGGGGCCGGACGGCGGAGTTGCCGCAACTGCTGCCGGTGCTCACCTACGCGGCCATGGCACCATTCCTGGGCACCGAGGGTGCGATTCAGGCGACCCGGCCGATCAGGCCGGACGACGGTCCGAGTACGACCGCTCCATGCGCACCGACCCACCACTCCTGATCACACGGTCGGAAACCGCAGCGGTTTTTCACCTTGGCCGCATTTAACAAATACCGCCTAAATGGCCGCCACATGCCGTTGACCTCCCCTTTACTCGGCGGTAACTTCGGCTCTGCGCCCTACAAGGGCGGGCCAGAGATGCAATTCCCATTGTCGCCGATGGATTGATCTTAAGGGGAGCCGCCATGTCGGAGGAAACAACACCAATCGCACCCGGCCCGCCGCGCAGTGGCGTGCGCTGGCGCCGGTTCGCCGCCACGTTCGGCATCGTCGTGGCGGGCGCCGCTGGCATGATCATGCTCACCGCCCAGGGCGTGCTGGGCGCGCAGTTCGCCATCTCGGGCATGCCGTTCACCGTCACCGCCGACAGTCTCAGCGGCACCGGGTTCGAGCAGTTCGCCACCCTCGACCAGATGATCCCGGACAGCCCCAACCAGGGCGACACCGGCGGACAGGTCCTGGTGATGGTCTCGGCGATCGACAGGGCGGAGCTGAGCAACCTCTGCCAGAGCATCAACCTCGGCGGCGTCTTCCTGAAGATCACCGCCGGCGGCGGCGACACACCTGTCACCGCACGGACCCTGGTGGTCGACGGCGACGAGATCGCCGGCAACGCCTCCTTCACGAACATCGACATCGGGCAGGACGCCAGCACCCTGGACAAGGTGCCCGGTGTGAAGGGCAACCCCGGCGTCTTCTCCCAGCAGGCGGACTCGATCATCATCAAGAACCTGCGGCAGAACAACTACGCCACCACCGCGGCCGTCTTCAACCTGCCCAACCTGCGCATGGCGTTCACCCCCGACGGGTGCTGACGTGAGCAGCGAACAACACCAAACGGCGCCGGCCGTCCGCGGGTCCCGCGGGCGGTGGCGTCGCTGGCGGCGGGCCCGCCCATTCAGCGCCGCCGTGCTGATCACCCTCGGAGGCGCCGAGATGCTGGCGACCCTGCGCGCGCCCCTCGGGGTGCTGCTGCACATCGGACCGCAGGGGCTCGCCGCATACCTGGTACCCACCATCCTCGTGATCTGCGGCGTACTGCTGATCACCGCCCCGCAGCAGCGGGTCTTCTACGCCGTGGTCTCGCTGGTGCTCGGGCTGGTCTCCTGGTTGACCTCGAACCTGGGCGGCTTCGTGGTCGGAATGCTGCTGGCTCTCCTCGGCGGAGCACTCGCTTTCGCCTGGACTCCGGACAAGGACCACCCTCCCACCCGGGCCCCAACGGAACCCGCGGCACCCGCTCCGCCCGAGGACGAGGACGCCGCCGACACCATGCTGCTGCCAGGGATGCAGTCACCGGACCCCAGCCCGGCCGACCGGGGGTGAGTCAGCGGGCGGTGTCGGCGACCGCCTGCGCGAACACCTCGGAGCGGTGCTCGAAGTTGCGGAACCGGCCGTAGCTGGGCGCGGCCGGGGACAGCAGAACCACCCCGCCGGCCGGGGTCACCTCGCGGGACAGCCGAACCGCGTCCACCAGGTCGTCGACCAGTTCGGTACGCACCTTCGGCAGGCCGGCGAGCACCTCGACGATCCGGGTGCCGCTGTCCGGAATCCCGATCACGGTCAGCTCCCGCTCGGCCAGGTGCTCGGCCAACGGCGTGTAGTCCAGACCCCGGTCGTTGCCGCCGACGATCACCGTCAACGGCCGCCCGTCGTACGCGTCGATGGCGTGCATGGCCGCGTACGGGCTGGTGGCGAGGGTGTCGTCGACGAAGGTCAGCCCGGACGGGTCGGTGATCTCGGTGAGCCGGTGGGCCAACCCCTGGAACTCGGCGACCGCGATGGCGAGGTGGTCCTTACCGGCCACCACGTCCACGCCGAGCGCGTCAAGGACCGCGAGCGCGACGCAGAGGTTGCCCTCGTTGTGCCGGCCGACCAGCGGCAGCACCGCGCGCGGGAAGAGCGGCTGGTCACCGAAGTGGAACCACTGCGTACCGTCGGAGCCGGTGGCGACGTGGGTGGTGTCGGGGCTTCCTGCGCGGACCGCCGGCAGCTCACCAAGCTCCGCCGCCAGCCGGGGATCGCCACCGTTGACCACGATCGTCTGCGGGTCGTGGGCGAGCAGGTTGAGCTTGTCCCGGTAGTACTCCCGCTCCCCGCCGTGCGCGTCCAGGTGCTCGGGGAAGAGCGCGGTGACCACCGCCACCCGCGGCGAGTCGGTGAGGTCGCTGCACTGGTAGCTGGACAGCTCCAACACGTACAGCTCCGCCTCCGGCAGGTCCAGGGTCGGCACGCCGATGTTGCCGCCGAAGACGTTCGGTCGCCCCATCGCGGTGAGCAGGTGACTGATCAGGCTGGAGGTGGTGCTCTTGCCCTTGCTACCGGTGACCCCGACGGTGCGCGCGGCGTGGTCGGCCATCCACAACGCGGTGCCCTGGGTCACCATGACCCCGCGGCGGCGCAGCTCGACCAGCCACGGGTGGGTCTGGGGCACGCCCGGGGACCGGACCACCACGTCGGCGGCGGCCAGCCGTTCGAAGCCCGCCTCGCCGGTGACCAGCGGCGCCGCCTCGGCCAGGGGGCCTTCCCACGGCAGCGACAGGAAGTTCGCGCTGTCGTCCACGGCGACCAGGTCGGCCGGGCCGTGGGCGGCGATCGCTGTCACAGCGGCCCGGCCCTCCCGACCGGCGCCCCAGACGGCGACGGTACGTCCGCGCAGGTCAGACAGGCGCACTGGTGTCTCCTCGGGGGTCACGGCGGCGGCTGGCAGGGCCCGGTCCGGACACGGCCGGACGAACCAGGGCCTAGTATGGCGTGTGCCCAACGAGCAGCTCCGGCGGATGGACGCCTTCACCTTCCCGTCCTACTCGATCGACTTCGCCACCGGCGAGGTGTTGTTCGACTACGCCCTGACCGGCCCGGCCGGCGAGCAGCGGTTCACCGAGGTGATCACGCTCCCGCTGCCGGCGGAACCGCCCTCCGACGAGACGGTGGCGACCCTCAACCGGGTGCTGGAGGTGCTCCACCTCGTCGCCGGGGTCAGCTACTACAAGGCCGCCGCGCCGCCCCGGCTCGTGCTGCCGACGCCGTTGGGCGCGGCCACCGTCGACTACGTCACGGCCGTCTACACCAGGGGCCTCGCCGAGTACGCGTACCGCAACCAACTGCCGCACGTGCTCGACCTGCGCCCCGAAGTGCCAACCGGTGTGGTGACGCCGGCCCGGGTGTACGACGACTCGGACCGTCGCCCGCTCTCGGCAGTCGGCGGCGGTAAGGACTCGATCGTCAGCCTGGAGGCGCTGCGCCGCGCCGAACTGGACCCGGTGCCATTCTCGGTCAACCCGAACCACGTGATCGTCGCCGTCAACGAGGCGTCCGGGCTGGTTCCCCTCGCTGCCCGGCGGCGCATCGACCCGGTGCTGTTCGACCTGAACGCCGCCGGCGCGCTGAACGGGCACATCCCGGTCACCGCCATCAACTCCCTGATCGCGGTGGCCACCGCCGTCCTGCACGGGCTGGGCCCGGTGGTGATGTCCAACGAGCGTTCGGCGTCCGACCCGAACCTGGTCTGGAACGGCCACGAGATCAACCACCAGTGGTCCAAGGGCGTCGAGGCGGAAGGGCTGCTGCGGGCGTCGCTGGCCGAGCACGCCGGCCTGACCGACCCGTACTTCTCCCTGCTGCGTTCGCTGTCCGAGCTGCACATCGCCCGGCTGTTCGCCGAGTTCACCCGGTACGACGACGTGGTGACCAGCTGCAACCAGGCGTTCAAGCTGCGCGACGCGAGCGAGCGCTGGTGCCGGGACTGCCCGAAGTGTCGCTTCGTCTTCCTGGCCATGGCGCCGTTCATGCCGCGGGAGCGGGTCACCCACATCTTCGGCGGCGACCTGCTGGCCGACGAGTCGCAGATCCCCGGCTACCGCGAGTTGCTGGGCGTGGACGGGCACAAGCCGTTCGAGTGCGTCGGTGAGGTCGAGGAGTCGGTGGTGGCCCTCGGCCTGCTCGCCGAGCAGGAGCAGTGGCGCGACGCCCCGGTGATCCAGGCCCTCGTCGACGCCGTCCCGGAGACGGCCTGGTCCTCGGTGGCCCACTCGGACGTCTTCACCCCCGGCGGCCCCAACCACATCCCCCCGACCTACGCAAAAGCCCTAAACGCCCTAGCAACCTAACCCCTAACCCCACCCCCGGCACCCCGCACGCCCCCGCACCCCTCCGTCCCCGCCGATCTTGCACTTTGTGTTGTCGATATGCCGCCTTTACGAGGCTTTGTCCCAACAGAAAGTGCAAGATCGCGGCGTGGGAGGGGAGGGCGCGGCGTATTACGGGGTTCGGACTGCGTCCAGGGCTAGCAGGGCCACGTGTAGGGAGAGGGCGGCCTCTACCGAGTCGAGGTCCACGTCGAGGACGCGGGCGATGCGGGCCAGGCGTTCGTAGAAGGCCGGTCGGGACAGGTGGGCGGCGGCAGCGGCTGCGGACTTGTTGCGCCCCTGCTCCAGGTAGGCGCGCAGGGTGTCCAGCAGCCGCTCCCTCGGGTGCCGGGCGTCGTACTCCAGCAGGGCGCCGAGTTCGCGTTCCACGAACGTCTGGAGGCGGGGCTCGTCGCGCAGCAGGTGCAGCAGACCGGCCAGCCCGACGTGCGGGAGCCGGAAGATCGGCAGGTCACGCCGGTCCCGTCGGGCCGCCTCGGCGACCTGCCGTGCCTCCACGAGCGACCGGCGGGCCTCCCGCAGGGTGCTCACCCCGGACCCAGCGGCCACGATCACGGCACCCGGACCAGCACCCCGGGCCCCCTCGACACCCACCCGAGCGGCCTCGACACCGGGAGCCACGCGGGACGGCTCCGCGCCGGAGGAGGAGCGGGACATGTCGACGCCGGGTCCCGTCCGGCCGGCGCCGGCGTCGAGGCGTACCTGACGAAGGGCGCTGGCGAACGCGGACAGCGCGCGGTCCTCGGCGGCCGGGTCCGGCAGGGCCAGCAGCGCGCCCACCGAGTTGTCGTCGACGGCGCTGGTCAGCGCGGTCAGCTTCGCCTCCCGCAGGGCCTGGCCGACGGCCTCGGAGAGATCACGTAGCCGGGCCTGGCCGGCCTCGGGGCCGACTTCCCCGGCGGGGTCGTCGGCGCGGTGCCGGACCATCACGCCGACCAGGTGCCGCCGGTCGAGCACCACGCCGAGCGCCTTGGCCCGCAGTCCCACCTCGTCCACCGGGCGGGAGTGGTCGAGCAGCGCGGTGAGCAGGGTGCGGTGGATCTGCCGTTCCAGGCCCTCGGCGTCGCGGCGGATCAGCCGGCCCAGCGCGAGCGTGGACGCAGCCCGCTCGATCAGGATGGTGAGCCGGGTGGGCGAGCCCACGCTCGGTTCGACGGCCTGGGCGCTGGGCACGTCGCCGCTGGCCGGCCAGCGCAGCAGCAGCCGACCCCAGTCCTGGCCCCGGGCGCCGACGGTGGTCACCAGCCAGCCGCTGTCCGGGTCGTACGCGGTCCGCCCGGCCGGGCGGATCCGCCGGGAGTGCTGCTCCCAGCCGTCCAGCAGCAGCTCTGCGCTCTCCCCCGCCGGGTCGTACCCGAGCACCTGCCGGGACAGGTTCTCCAGCACCACCGGGCAGCCGGACAGCTCGGCGGCCTGTCGGATCACCTCGGCGGCGTCGGCGCCCTCCACGGACAGGTCGTTGAACCGCTGGTGGATCTCCTCGGTGGCACGCAGCTCGGTGAGCTGCGCGTCGACGATCAGCGCGTGCACCGCCTCGGTGATCCGGACGAACGGGGTGGCCCGGCGCAGCTCCACCAGGGGCAGCCCACGCCGCTCGGCGGCGGCGGCCATCACCCGGGGCACACCGCTGACGTACCGGCGGCCCAGCTCGACGACGAGCCCGGAGACCCCGACGTCGGCGAGATCGCCGATGAACGCCCGCAACCCGGCGTCGTCCCCGGGCAGACCGATGCCGGTGGTGAGCACCAGTTCGCCACCGCCGAGCAGGGTGGCGATGTCCGGCACCTCGGCGACGTGCACCCAGCGGACGGGTCGGTCCAGCCCCTCGTCGCCGGCGACGACGCGTGGCGCGCCGTGGCGGACCGGGCCCAGGGCGAGGACCTCACGGACGGTAGGGAACACGGCCGCCACGCTACCGTCCGTGACGCCGGATCTCGAACAGCGGCCGGCGACGCGAGCCGGGGCGGCGGCGTGGGCTGCCCCGGCCTGGCGGCGTGGTAGAAGGGCTCAGTCGACGCCGAACTCCATCGCGGCGCGGTCGAGGGCCGCGTCCTCCGGCGAGGCGACGCCCCGGGACGCGATGGCTTCCGCGCCGCCCTCGGGCATCGCACCGATCAACCCGGTGGAGGCGGCCTGCGCGGCCCCGATCATCCGCTGCGGGTTTCCGCCGCCGACCAGCCCGAGGGAGGCGTACTGCTCCAGCTTCGACCGCGAGTCGGCGATGTCCAGGTTGCGCATCGTGAGCTGGCCGATCCGGTCCGACGGGCCGAACGCCGAGTCCTCGGTGCGCTCCATGGACAGCTTGTCGGGGTGGTAGCTGAACGACGGGCCGGTGGTGTCCAGGATCGAGTAGTCCTCGCCCCGGCGCAGCCGCAACGTCACCTCGCCGGTGACCGCCGTGCCGACCCACCGCTGCAACGACTCGCGGAGCATCAGCGCCTGCGGGTCCAGCCAGCGGCCCTCGTACATCAGCCGACCGAGGCGGCGACCCTCGTTGTGGTAGTTCGCCAGGGTGTCCTCGTTGTGGATGGCGTTCACCAGCCGCTCGTACGCGTAGTGCAGCAGCGCCATCCCGGGCGCCTCGTAGATGCCTCGGCTCTTGGCCTCGATGATCCGGTTCTCGATCTGGTCCGACATGCCCAGGCCGTGCCGGCCGCCGATGGCGTTGGCCTCCAGCACCAGGTCGACGGCGCTGCCGAACTCCTTGCCGTTGATCGTGACCGGGCGACCCTGGTCGAAACCGACCGTGACGTCCTCGGTCGGGATCTCCACCGACGGGTCCCAGAACCGGACGCCCATGATCGGGTTTACCGTCTCGATGCCGGTGTCGAGGTGCTCCAGGGTCTTCGCCTCGTGCGTGGCGCCCCAGATGTTGGCGTCGGTCGAGTACGCCTTCTCGGTGCTGTCGCGGTAGGGCAGGCCGCGCTCCAGCAGCCACTCGGACATCTCCTTACGGCCACCCAGTTCGGTGACGAAGGCGGTGTCGAGCCACGGCTTGTAGATGCGCAGCATCGGGTTGGCCAGCAGGCCGTACCGGTAGAACCGCTCGATGTCGTTGCCCTTGAAGGTCGAGCCGTCGCCCCAGATCTGCACGTCGTCGGCGACCATCGCCCGCACCAGCAGGGTGCCGGTCACGGCGCGACCCAGCGGGGTGGTGTTGAAGTAGGCCCGACCGCCGGTGCGGATGTGGAAGGCGCCGCAGGTCAACGCGGCGAGGCCCTCCTCGACCAGGGCGGCGCGGCAGTCGACCAGGCGGCCGAGCTCGGCGCCGTAGCTGAGCGCACGACCGGGCACCGAGGCGATGTCGGGCTCGTCGTACTGGCCGATGTCGGCGGTGTAGGCGCAGGGAATGGCGCCCTTGTCGCGCATCCACGCGACCGCGACCGAGGTGTCGAGGCCGCCGGAGAAGGCGATGCCGACACGTTCGCCGGTGGGCAGGGAGGTGAGAACCTTGGACACGGGGAAAATTATGCAATAGAACGCATGGCCATGCAAGCCGATGTGGTCTACCCGCCGTCGACCGGCGCGTCGTCGCGCCCCAGCTCCCAGAACGCGACGGCCGCCGCGGCGGCGACGTTCAACGAGTCCACGCCGCGCCGCATCGGAAGGACCACCCGCACGTCGCTGGCGGCCTGCGCCGCCGCGGTGAGGCCCGGCCCCTCGGCGCCGAGCAGCAACGCGGCCCGCTCACGCTGCGCCGGGGTCAACCGCTGCATCGGTACGGCGTCCGGCGCGGGCGTCATCGCGAGCACCGTGAAGCCGGCCTCTCGCACCTGGTCCAGACCCTCCGGCCAGCGGTCGAGTTTCGCGTACGGCATGGCGAAGACCTCACCCATGCTGACCCGGACGCTGCGCCGGTAGAGCGGGTCGGCGCAGGTCGGCGACAGCAGCACCGCGTCGACACCGAGCGCGGCGGCGCCCCGGAAGATCGCGCCCAGGTTGGTGTGGTTGTTCACGTCCTCCAGGACGACGACCCGGCGCGCGGTGGCGAGCACCTCGGCCGCCGTCGGCAGCGGCCGGCGGTGGAACGACGCCAGCACCCCCCGGTGTACGTGGAAACCGGTGGCCCGTTGCAGCACATCCTGGGTCGCGGCGTAGACCGGGGCGTCGCCGGTGTCCAGGTCGGCGAGCTGGTCGGCCCGCTTGGCGTCGACCAGGTACGACCGGGCCGGGTAGCCCGCGCGCAGCGCCCGGCGCAGCACCAGCTCCCCCTCGGCGATGAACAGGCCGTGCGGTGGTTCCCAACGGGTGCGCAGCTCGACGTCGGTGAGCGCCCGGTAGTCGGCGATCCGGTCGTCGTCGGGGTCGGTGATCTGGTGGACGGGCACCCGACGATTCTGCCGGACGCGGAGCAGCGCGCTCCGAGGCCCGCCCGACGAGGCGTTTTGTCCGAAGAAGAAGGGGAATGACCGGCAGACAACGGACGTGACGGGAAGGACCAGCCAGGTGAGCGCAGCCGACACCACCCCGGGCGAAGCGGGTGCCCTGCCCCGGCGTCCGACCGTCGCGGACCACATCGTGTCGCGACTGTTCAGCTGGGGCGTGCACCGCTACTTCGGCTACCCCGGCGACGGCATCAACGGCCTCACCTCCGCGCTGCAACGCACGAACGGACGAGCCCAGTTCATCCAGGTCCGCCACGAGGAGACCGCCGGCTTCGCCGCCTCCGCGCACGTCAAGTACGGCGGCGGTCCGCTGGGCTGCGCTCTGGTCACCAGCGGGCCGGGCGCCATCCATCTACTCAATGGCCTGTACGACGCGAAGCTCGACCACCAACCGGTGATCGCCCTGGTCGGGCACACCGCGACCACCGCCGAGGGCGGCGGCTACTACCAGGAGGTCGACCTGCTCGCCCTCTACAAGGACGTGGCGGCAGCGTTCCTGGCCCAACTCGACAACCCCGCACAGGTACGTCACCTGGTCGACCGGGCGTGCCGCACGGCGCTGGCCCGGCGTACCGTCACCGCCCTGATCCTGCCTCTCGACATCCAGGACGAGCCGGCTGTCCCGAACCCGCCCCACGCGCACGGCTACTACCAGACCAGCAACGCGCCGAGCAGCACGCCGACGGTGCCACCGGAGGCGGACGTACGCCGGGCGGCCGAGGTCCTGCGCGGCGGGCAGCGGGTGGCCATGCTGGTCGGCCAGGGTGCCCTCGGCGCACGCGACGAGGTCCGCGAGATCGCTGATCGGCTCGGGGCCGGCGTGGCCACCGCACTGCTCGGCTTCACCGCCGTCGACCATCGCGAGCCGTGGGTGACCGGCGCGATCGGGCTGCTCGGCACCCGACCGAGCTGGCAGCTGATGAGCGGCTGCGACCGGCTGCTGATCGTGGGCAGCAACATGCCGTACTCGGAGTTCTACCCGCGACCCGGGCAGGCCCGCGCGGTCCAGATCGACCTGGACGGCACCCAGCTCGGGCTGCGCTACCCGACGGAGGTGAACCTGACCGGCGACGCCCGCCCCACGCTGCGGGCCCTGCTGAACGAGCTGGGCCCCGGCCCCGGACCGACCGCCTGGCGGACGGAGGTCACCGAGGCCACCTCGGCGTGGCGTCGGGTGCAACACGACCTGGCCGAACAGGCCGCCGACCCGGTCAACCCGCAGTTGCTCTTCCACACCCTGAACGAACGGCTGCCCGACGACGTGCTGCTCGCCGTCGACTGCGGCACCACCACCGCCTGGTACGCCCGACACATCCAGGTACGCCCCGGCATGCTGGCCAGCCTCTCCGGCACGCTGCTGTCCATGGGCGGCGCCATGCCGTACGCGCTGAGCGCCAAGTTCGCCCACCCGGACCGGCCGCTGGTCGCGCTGATCGGTGACGGCGCCATGCAGATGAACGGCGTCAACGAGCTGATCACCGTGGCGAAGTACTGGCGCAGCTGGGCCGACCCGCGCTTCGTGGTGCTGGTCCTCAACAACCGGGATCTGGCGTTCGTCAGCTGGGAACAGCGCTCCACCGAGGGGACGCCGATGTTCCCGGACAGCCAGCAGTTGCCGGACATCGCCTACCACCAGTGGGCGGAGGTGCTCGGGCTGCACGGCGAGTTGATCGACTCACCGGATCAGGTGCGCGACGTCTGGGACCGGGCGCTCACCGCCGACCGGCCGGTGGTGATCAACGCCCTGGTCGACCCGGCGGAGCTGATGCTGCCACCGCACTTCACCGTCGAGCAGGCCCGCAAGACCGCCGCGGCGGTGCTACGCGGCGACACCGACTGGGCCGGAATCATCCGCCGCGGCCTCCCGTCGACGCTCGCGAGCTACCGCCCCCGCCGCCGAGACCGCTAACCCCACCCCGCGCCCCGCGCCCCGCGCCCGGCCCGGCCCGGGGCGGGGCGGGCGGGGGCGGGCGGGCGGGGCGGGGTGGGTGGTCAGCCGCGGCGGTCGAGCCAGCGTTGCAGGGCTGAGCGGGGGTCCTGGGTGGGCTCCTGCTGACGCTCCGGGACGGCGGGGCGCTCCACCGGGCGGCGCGCGTCGCCGGCCAGCTCACGGCTCGGTGCGACGAACGCCTTCTCCGGTTGGCCCTTCACTGCGGTGGCGATGACCCGGGCCACCGCGTCGATCACCTTGGCCTGCACCGCTGACCCCACCGAGTCGGCCGGGTCGTCCGGGTTCGCGGCGATACCGGCCACCGCGACCTGCGGGGTGAAGCCGACGAACGTCTCGGTGGAGTTCTGCTCCGAGCTACCCGTCTTACCAGCCACCGGTCGGCCGTCGAGGATGCCGTTCACACCGGTGGCGGTGCCGCCGTTGCACTGCCCGAACGCCGACTGCTGACCCACCGGGCAGCGCGCCGCGTCGGTCGCGGCACGGGCGACGTCGGCGTCGAGCACCCGCTTGCAGGACGGCTGCCCCACCGGCACCTTCGTGCCGTCCGCGCCAGTCACCGAGACCACCGGCACCGGCGTGCAGTAGGTGCCCTCGGCGGCCACCGTCGCGTACGCGTTGGCCAGGTCGAGCGGGGTGGTGGCCGCCACTCCCAGAGTGAACGAGCCCCAGTTCGCGGCGTTGTTCTTGGCGAAGTTGGCGTCCGAGTCGGCGCGGAACGTGATGCCGAGCCGCTGCGCCATCTGGACCACCTTGTCCTGGCCGACCTGCTCGGCCAGCCAGACGAAGTAGGTGTTCACCGAGCGGCCGAAGCCGTCCCACATCATCCGGTACCCGTCCATCCAGTCCGGGTTGGCGTTCGCCGGGCACCAGTGACCGTCACAGCTGCCCGACCCCTCGGCGGGGTACCGGGTGGGCAGCTTGGCGGGCGCGTCGAAACCGGTGGAGAGGGTACGGCCCGACTCCAGCGCGGCGAGCATGGTGAACATCTTGAACGTGGAACCCGCCTGGTATCCGTCGACGCTGGCTCCGCCGGAGATCAACGGGTTGACGGTGTTCGGGTAGTTCGCCTGCCCGGCCGGGTTGTCGGCGAGGCTGTAGTGCCTGTTGACCGCCATCGCCAACACCCGCCCGGTCCCGGGCTGGACCGCCGCGATCGGCAGGGCGCGCTTGTTGTCGTACCCGTAGACCTTTGTGGCCTGCTGTTGCGCGGTGGCCTGGATCTTCGGGTCCAGCGAGGTGACCACGGTGTAGCCGCCCGAACGCAGTGCCTGCTCACGCTCCGCGACGGTCGCCCCGA
The DNA here is from genome assembly GCF_040649115.1 of Micromonospora sp. NPDC049049. Taxonomy (NCBI): domain Bacteria; kingdom Bacillati; phylum Actinomycetota; class Actinomycetes; order Micromonosporales; family Micromonosporaceae; genus Micromonospora; species Micromonospora sp. NPDC049049. The sequence goes on from NZ_JBEZEX010000013.1 coordinate 52,499, forward strand.
AGGCCGGCTGGGTCAGCCACCACTGGCGCAGGTAGTCGCAGAAGTAGCCCCAGTCGTCGTGGCCCTGGGAGACGGCGGTACAGCCGTTGGGCTGGGCGGTGGGGCGCAGGGCCAGCGGCTCGGCCTTGGCCTGGGCGGCCTGCGCTGCGGTGATCGCGTTGGTGGCGACCATCGAGTCCAGCACGTACGACCGGCGGGTCAGCGCCTCGTCCTTGTCGCCGCTGATCGGGCTGTAGGCGTCCGGGGACTGCACCAGACCGGCCAACAGAGCCGACTCGGCGAGGGTCAACTGCGCCGGAGGCTTGCCGAAGTACCGCTGGCTGGCCGCCGCGATCCCGTACGCGCCGGAACCGAAGTAGGCGATGTTCAGGTACCGGTCGAGGATCTCGTCCTTGCCGAGGCTCTTGTCCAGCGCGCTCGCGTACCGGATCTCCTGGATCTTGCGGCCCACTGTGGGATCGGTGGCGGCGGCGCGCTCCTCGGCGGTGCGGGTGGGGTCGGTCTTGAGCACGTTACGGACGTACTGCATGGTCAGCGTCGAGCCGCCCTGCTCGGTGCCGCCACCCTTGACGTTGGCCACCAGCGCCCGGGCCAGGCCGCGCAGGTCCGCACCACCATGGTCGTAGAAGCGCCGGTCCTCGGCCGCCACGATTGCCTGCCGCATGACCGGAGCGATCTCCGACAGGGGTACATCGGTGCGGTTCACGTCGTAGAACGTGGTGATCAGCGTCTTGCCGTCGTTGGCGTAGAGGTACGAACGCTGCGGCGTGGCCGGGGTCTTCAGCGAGGCCGGCAACGCGGCGTACGACCCGAGCGCGGAGCGGGCGGTGAGCCCGAGCAGCAGGTTGCCCGGCAGTGCGGCGACTGCCAGGACGAGCCCGGCCAACACGCCGGCGAGCAGCACTGTGAACAGCCGCGACAGCGGCGAGCGAGGGGCGGCCATGCTCCCCAGGATTGCCACGAAAGCCGCCAACCGACCACCCCCACAGCCGGATTGTCAGCAACTTCACGGCCCCCCACCAGCCAATCCCCTGTCCCCGCCCCCACCCCGCACCCCGCCCCACCCTGGTTGATCATGAAGTTATTGCCAGGACACGCCGAGGTCGCACGCAACAACTTCATGATCAACGGGCGCGGGGCAACCGGCGCGGGGCGGCGGGCGGGAGGCGGGAGGTGGGACCCCGGGGTGGGGTGGGGTTAGGGGTTTGGGGTGCTCAGGCTGGCGCTGGCGGCGTCTCTGGCGGTTTCGCGGGGCATCAGGCGGCCGGAGCGGTAGCCGATGCCGATGCCGGCGATCAGCACGAAGATCGCGCCGAAGGTCTGCAACGAGCCGATCAGGGCACCACCGAGGCCGAGCAGCGGCGCGGCGATGATCAGCATGACGCCGTCGCCGAGGCTGAAGGTGCCCGAGCGGGCCACCGCCCACCCGGTGAGGAACCAGCCCGCGCTGTAGAACGTAGCGCCGAGCAGGACCAGCGACCGCGCGGTGGCACCGAAGACGGGCGTCTGCTCCTCGAACCCGGCGAACGGCAGCATCAGCACGGTGCCGGCGATGCTGACCAGCAACCCGGCCGCGGCCACCCGGCGGCTGCGGGTCGCGGCCAGCAGCCCGGTGAGCGCCAGCAGCGCGAGCAGGCCGAGCCAGACCGCGGCCACCCAGCCGATCAGGTAGACCGCCCGGCCGTCGGCCGGATAGGGGTCGTTGCCCACCCCTCCGTCGCTGGCCATCGCCACCGCGCCGTAGAGGATGGCGTACGCGGGCAGCAGCCAGACCGCCGCCCGCGCGAACCGACGTATCGACCAGGCCCAGGTGGCGTTCGTGGCGGGGGCGCCCGGGGTCGGCTCGCCGACGAAGGGCAGTACGCCGAACCCACCACCGCTGCGCCGGGAGCCCAGCGGGGCGACCGGGTCGTGCGCGCCGGGCACCGGGGCCGAGGACCACATCCGCTTCGCCGGATCCTTCATGCGTCACCTCGCTCGTCGTCGAGCGGTGCACCGACGCGCCGGGGCGCCCCGATTGCCTGGTCACCACCCGTCCTAGGACCGATCGTGGCAGGCGTCGGAGCGCCCCATGAGTCTTTTTCGTATTTAGCCGACCGAGCGGCCGGCGTATCGGATCAGCCGCGCTCGCGCTGGTCGGCCGGGTCCTCGACGAGGCTGGTCGGGGACACCGGCTCCGGCGCGGGCAGCCCTTGCGGCCCCTTGCTGCCGGTGGCCTGCGCCTCGGCGACGCGTACCTCGTCGTGGATCTGCTGGGCAGCGTCCGCCGCCGCCTGCGCCGCCGCCGCAGCCTCCCGCTCGACCTGGCTCGCGTGTTCGGCTGCCTCCGGTGCGGGCAGGTCCCCCACCATCTGGCTCAGCCCGCCCAGCGCGCCACCCATGCCCTCCAGGGCCTTGGTCAGCTCGGCCGGGACGATCCAGACCTTGTTGGCGCTGCCCTGGGCGATCTGCGGCAGGGCCTGCAGGTACTGGTAGGCGAGCACCTTCTGGCTCGGGTTCGCCTGGTGGATCGCGTCGAAGACCGTCCGAATCGCCTTCGCCTGGCCCTCGGCCTGCAGGATCCGGGCCTGCCGGTCACCGTCCGCGCGCAGCACCGCCGACTGCTTGTCACCCTCGGCGGTGAGGATCACCGACTGCTTGTGGCCCTCGGCGGTCAGGATCGCCGCGCGGCGGTCCCGCTCGGCGCGCATCTGCTTCTCCATGGAGTCGCGGATGCTGGCCGGCGGCTCGATCGCCTTGATCTCGACCCGGGTCACCTTGATGCCCCAGCGGCCGGTGGTCTCGTCCAGCACGCCCGAGAGGTGCCTGTTGATCTCGTCCCGGCTGGTGAGCGCCCGCTCCAGATCGAGCGAGCCGATCACGTTACGCAGCGTGGTGACGGTCAACTGCTCGATGGCCTGAAGGAAGCTGGAGATCTCGTAGGTCGCCCGAACCGAGTCGACCACCTTGAAGTAGAGAACGGTGTCGATCGAGACCACCAGGTTGTCCGAGGTGATCACCGGCTGCGGCGGGAAGCTGACCACCTGCTCCCGCATGTCGACCTTGGTACGCACCGCGTCGATGAACGGCACCAGCAGGTTGAGGCCGGGGTTGAGGGTGCGCTTGTACTTGCCGAGCCGTTCCACCACGTCCTGGCGCTGCTGCGGCACGATCCGCACCGCCTTGGCCAGCGTTATCACGGCGATCAACGCCACCGCGATGATCAGCACACCTATGACCGTCATCGGTTCACCCTCTCGCTTCCGGCAACTCGCCGGCGGAAGAAACATCGTCCTGCCACACCAGGGCTGTCGCGCCCCGGACCTTTATCACCCGAACCCGTTCACCGGGCTCGAAAGTCTGCGTCGTGTCGTACGACCGGGCGGTCCACAACTCACCGTCGATCTTGACCAGACCGTGCTCGGCGTCCACCCGTTCCAACACCAGTGCCGTGGAGCCCTCGATCGCCTCCACGCCGAACGGCTGCTCGCCGCTCTCCAGCGCGGAGCGGCTGTGCCGCCGGATGACCGGTCGGACCACCACCAGGCTCAACGCCGACACCACAGCGAACACCAGTGCCTGCACCGCGACCGGCGCACCCAGTGCGGCCGCGCCGGCGGCGGCGAACGCACCGACCCCGAACATGATCAGAAATAGCGTCGTCGTGAAAATCTCGGCGACGGCCAGCACCACACCCAAAACGATCCACACCACGGCGTCCACACCGCAAGGGTGACACGTTAATGCACGAGCAGCCCACCCGTGATCATCAGTAGGCTCGGCGACACGAGCGCCGCCCACCGCATTCACCGGCCGAACGAGGAGATCCCCGTGACCCTGCTGCCCGCGACCGCCCGGCAGATCGACACCCAGGTCGCCCAGGCGCAGATCGACGGACGTACCCCGTCACTGGTGCTGGGCGTGGTCCGCGACGGCACGCTGGTCCACCTGGCCACCGCCGGCGAGCACCCCCGCCCGGACGCCGACCTGCAGTACCGGGTGGGCTCGATCAGCAAGACGATGACCGCCACCTTGATCATGCAGTTGCGTGACGCCGGCCAGCTCTCCCTCGACGACCCGCTGGAACGGCACCTGCCCGGCACCGCGGCGGGCGCGCTCACAGTGCGTCAGCTGCTCGGGCACGCCAGCGGCATGCAACGCGAACCCGAGGGCGACTGGTGGGAGCGGAGCGCGGGCGCCGACCTGGCCACGCTGCTCGACGGCCTCAACGCCGACAAGATCGCCTACCCGCCGCACACCGCCTACCACTATTCCAACCTGGCCTACGGGCTCCTCGGTGGCCTGCTCGAACGGCTCACCGGGAAACCCTGGGCCGACCTGCTCGACGAAAGGGTGTTCGGCCCGCTGGGCCTGCGCCGCACCACCTACACGGCCACCGAGCCGTACGCCCCCGGTTACGTCGTCCACCCCTGGCACGGCACCCTGCGCGAGGAACCCCGTACCGACACCGGCGCCATGGCTCCCGCCGGGCAGCTCTGGTCGACGATCGAGGACCTCGGCCGCTGGGCCGCTTTCCTGGCCGACCCCGACCCGTCGGTGCTGGCCGCCGAGACGCTGACCGAGATGTGCGCCCCCGTGGTGATCAGCGACCTCGACTCCTGGACCGGCGGGCACGGCCTGGGGCTGGAGCTCTACCGCGACGGCGAGCGGGTGTACGTCGGACACGGCGGCTCGATGCCCGGGTACGTGGCCACCCTCATGGTGCACCGACCCACCCGCACCGCTGTGGTCGGCTTCGCCAACTCGTACGGCTTCCCGATCACCGGGCTCGGCCGTCAGCTGCTGACCATGGTGCTGGACGCCGAGCCGGCGCTCCCGCAGCCGTGGCGGCCCGCCACCGCCGCACCCGACGCGGGGTCGGCCGAGCTGACCGGTCGCTGGTGGTGGATGGGCACCTCGATGGACCTGAGCTGGGACGCGGGTGACCTGGTGGCCCACGTACGCGGTGAGCGGGTGACCCGGTTCACCGCCGAGGGGACGGACCGCTGGCGGGGACGTTCCGGCCCGGAGAACGGCGAGATCCTGTCGGTGCTGCGCGACGACAGCGGACGGGCGCTGGCGGTCGACATCGCCACGTTCGTCTTCACGCGCAGCCCGGACGAGGTTCCCTGACCGGCCGCCGGGGGGTCAGGCGGTCAGGCCGGCTCGGTGACGAAGTCGATGAGCCGTTCCATGGCGTTGATCAGAGGGGTCTCCACGTCGGCGAAGCTGTTCACCCGGGACAGGATGTGCCGCCACATGTCCGCCGGCTCGGCGACCCCGAGGGCCGCGCAGACCCCCTCCTTCCACGGCCGCCCCGGCGGCACGACCGGCCAGGCCGCGATGCCCAACGCGGCAGGCTTGACCGCCTGCCACACGTCCACGTAGGGGTGCCCGGTCACCAGCACGTGCGGCGAGTTCACCCGGGCGACGATCCGGCTCTCCTTGCTGCCCGGCACCAGGTGGTCGACGAGCACGCCGAGTCGTCGGGTCGGGCCGGGGCCGAAGTCGCGTACCTCGGCGTCGAGGGCGTCGATGCCGTCCAACGGCTCCACGACAACACCCTCGATCCGTAGGTCGTCGCCCCAGATCCGCTCGACCAGCGCGGCGTCGTGGATGCCCTCCACCCAGATCCGGCTGGCCTTCGCCACCTGGGCCCGCACGTTGTCCACGGCGACCGAGCCGGACGCAGTGCGTCGACGGGCCGCCGGAACCGGCGCACGGGTGGGGCGGCGCAGCGTCACCGGGCGGCCGTCGAGCAGGAACGCCGCCGGCAGCAGCGGGAAGTTGCGCCGTTTACCGTGCCGGTCCTCCAGCACCACCGCGCCGGCCTCGAAGCCCACCACCGCTCCACAGAATCCGGAGTCGGCATCCTCGACCACGAGATCCGGTTCGGCGTCCACCTCGGGGGTGACCTTGCGCCGTCGCCAGTCGCCCGCCAACACGTCCTCGCCGTATCGCCCCGCCATGTCGATCACGCTAGACCCAGCCCGCTCCCACCCCACCCCCGACACACCGCCCCGCCCCCCGACCGCCGCACCCCTAACCTCAGCCGCCACCCACCGCTGTCGATCATGCAGTTGTGGTGCTCCACAAAACGTCTACAACCGGTGCCTGTCACCCACCACCACTGCATGATCGACGCGACCCGGGGCGCGGAGACACGAGCGGGCCGGAGCGGGGATCGGGGCGAAAAGGGCAGTTGGGGGCAGGCCGGGCGACCGGAGCGGCAGCCGAGACAGGGCCGGTCGTGACCACGTACCCTTTCGGCATGTCCACCCCCGCAACGGGCGCGGTCACACTCGCGCCGCGCCGGTCCAGCCGGTTCGTTGCCTGGGTGCGCGCGTGGCGCGCCGGGTTGGTGCCCTTCGACGAGGTCGCCGACGCCATCGCCGGCGACGAGGAACACCTCGTTGCGGACGCCCCGGGCACCTGGACCGACGTCCCGCTGGGTGCCGCGCTGCCCACCCTGGCCAAGCTCTCCCCGGACGAGATCCGCCTGGTGCTGCCCGCGCCCGGCGACCCGAGGGGTCTGCCCGGCCCCGGCGACTTCGCCGGTGCGGCGCTGGTCACGGGTGAGGCGGTGGTCGCCGGCGGGCTGGGGTTGATCCCGGAGGTCCGCTCGCACACCTCCGGCTCCGGGGACTGCTTCGAGACGGTGCTGTGGCGGGTCTACCCGCTGCCGGCCAACGCCCCCGCCGCGTCACTCTCGTTGCCTGGCGCCGCCGAGGCGGAGGCCGAGTTGGCCGCCGCGCTGGCCGAGACGACAGCCGTGCTGACCCGCCTCGACGTCGCCCAGTGGCGGCCCGAGCTGGCGGGTGCGCTGGCCGCGCTCCGTCGCCCGGACGGCACCACCGATCTCCCACCGGGCTTCGACCCGCGGGCCCGCCGGCTCTTCGCCCGCGCCGCGGTGCTCGACCGAGTGCTGGCGTTGGCCGGGCACGCCGCCCCGGGCGGCGCGATCAACAACTACGAGGCGCAGCAACGGGACGCGGCACTCCGCCCCCTGACCGCAGCCTGCCGGCAGGCGCTGGTGGCCGCCTGCAACGCCCCCCTGCGCCCCTGACCGGAGCCCTGCAACGCCGGTTGAGGGCAGGTCAGATCTCGTCGAGCAGGTCCGCGACCGAGTTGATGATCCGCGACGGGCGGTACGGATAACGCTCCGCCTCGGTGCGGCTGCTGATCCCGGTGAGCACCAGGATGGTCTCCAGTCCAGCCTCCAGGCCGCACAGGATGTCGGTGTCCATCCGGTCACCGATCATCGCGGTGCTCTCCGAGTGGGCGTTGATGGTGTTGAGCGCCGAGCGCATCATCATCGGGTTGGGCTTGCCGACGAAGTACGGCTCGACCCCGGTCGCCTTGGAGATCATGGCGGCGACCGAGCCGGCGGCGGGTAGCGCGCCCTCCACGGACGGGCCGGTCACGTCGGGGTTGGTGCAGATGAACCGCGCGCCGTCGTTGATCAGGCGGACAGCCTTGGTGATCGCCTCGAAGCTGTAGGTGCGGGTCTCGCCGAGCACCACGTAGTCGGGGGCGAAATCGGTCAGCACGTAGCCGACGGCGTGCAGCGCCGTGGTCAGCCCGGCCTCACCGATGACGTAAGCGGTGCCGCCCGGCCGCTGGTCGGCGAGGAACTGGCCGGTGGCCAGGGCGGAGGACCAGATCGACTCCTCCGGCACGTCCAGCCCCATCCGGCTGAGCCGGGCCGTCAGGTCGCGCGGGGTGTAGATCGAGTTGTTGGTCAGCACCAGGAACGGCTTGCCGGAGGCGCGCATCCGGTTGATGAACTCCGGCGCGCCGGGCACCGGCTGGCCCTCGTGCACCAGCACGCCGTCCATGTCGGTCAGCCAACTCTGCACGGGCTTACGGTCATGCATGATGATCCTCAGAGGTCAGGGGCGACGGGTCGGCACGCAACAGACGGTGGCGCAGGTGTCCCACATGGGCAGCTCGCCCAGGCGGCGGCGCAGCTGCGCGCCGTCCGGGTCGGTCCGCTCGGTGACCAGCTCACGCACCATGGTCACGAAACGCGGGTCGGTGCCGGGCGTACCGGCCCGGACGAAGTCCAGGCCGAGCTGCTTCGCCGTCTCCAGCGCTTCGGTGTCCAGGTCCCACACGACCTCCAGGTGATCGGAGACGAACCCGATCGGGCTGACCACCACACCGGTGGTCCCGCTCTGGGCGAGGGCGGCCAGGTGGTCGTTGATGTCCGGTTCCAGCCACGGAACCTGCGGCGGGCCGGAGCGGCTCTGCCAGACCAGGTCGTACTCCAGGTCGGGTGCGGCGGCCGCGGCGACGAGCCGGGCGGTCTCGTGCAGCTGCGCCTCGTACCGGCCACCGTGCGGGCCGGCGTTGGCCGCCATCGAGGTGGGGATGGAGTGGGCGGTGAAGACCAGCCGGGTGGTGTCCCGCAACGCCTGGTCGAGCTGGCTCAACGCCGCCCGGACCGCGTCGACGTGCGGCTCGACGAAGCCGGGGTGGTCCCAGAACTGGCGCAGCTTCTCGATCACGGGGGCTTCCGGGCCGACGGCGGCACGCGCGGCGGCGATGTCCTCCTGGTACTGCCGGCAGGAGGAGTAGCCGCCGTACGCGCTGGTGACGAAGGCCAGTGCCCGGGTGACCCCGTCGTCGCGCATCTGGGTCACGGTGTCGGCGAGCATCGGGTCCCAGTTGCGGTTGCCCCAGTAGATGGGCAGGTCGACACCGTGCGCGGCGAAGTCGGCGCGGACGGCGGCCAGGAGGTCCCGGCACTGCTGGTTGATCGGGGACACCCCACCGAAGTGCTGGTAGTGCTCGGCGACCTCGGCCAGCCGCTCAGGAGGCACACCCCGGCCCCGGGTCACGTTCTGCAGGAACGGCATCACGTCCTCGGGCCGCTCGGGCCCGCCGAAGGACACCAGCACCACCGCGTCGTACGACATGGGGTCATTCTTGCCCCTCGGCCGGGACGCCCCGGCGACGCCCCCTGTTTCGGACGCGTAGATCACGCGGACGGCGACCAGTGGGCGTCGCGGGGAGCGTCAGGAACCGATGGCGTGGTAGCCGCCGTCGACGTGGACGATCTCGCCGGTGGTGGCCGGGAACCAGTCGGAGAGCAGCGCCAGGCAGGCCTTGGCGGCGGGCTCCTGGTCGGTGAGGCTCCAGCCCAGCGGGGCCCGCTCGGCCCAGGCGTCCTCGAACTGGTCGAAGCCGGGGATCGACTTGGCGGCGATGGTCCGCAGCGGCCCGGCGGCGACCAGGTTGCTGCGGATGCCCTGCTTGCCCAGGTGCATCGCCAGGTAGCGGGAGGCGGACTCCAGGCCGGCCTTGGCCACGCCCATCCAGTCGTAGACCGGCCACGCCTTCGTCGCGTCGAAGGTCAGACCGACCACCGCGCCGCCGGGCGACATCAGCGGCAGCGCCGCCATCGCAAGGGACTTGTACGAGAAGGTGGAGACGTGCAGGGCGGTCGCCACGTCCTCCCAGGGCGCGTCGAGGAAGCCGCCACCCAGGCAGCTCTGCGGGGCGAAGCCGATCGAGTGCACGACACCGTCGAGGCCGTCGACGTGCTCGCGGACCCGGTCGGCGAGGCTGGCCAGGTGTTCGGTGTTGGTGACGTCCACCTCGATGACCGGCGCGGGCTCGGGCAGCCGCTTGGCGATCCGCTCGACCAGGGACATCCGGCCGAAGCCGGTGAGGACGACCTGCGCACCGTTCTCCTGGGCGAGCTTCGCCACCGAGAAGGCGATCGAGGCGTCGGTGATGACACCGGTGACGAGCAGTCGCTTACCGGCGAGCAGTCCGGACATCGCTGATTTCCTCCGTAGTCAAAAGGGTTAGTGGCCCATGCCGAGGCCGCCGTCGACCGGGATGACGGCGCCGGAGACGTACCCGGCGCTGTCGGACGCCAGCCAGGTGACCACGTCGGCGACCTCGTCCGGGCTGGCCATCCGACCGGCCGGGATGGACTTGAGGATCTCCGCCTTGCGGTCGTCGGTGAGGCCGGCGGTCATGTCGGTGTCGATGAAGCCGGGCGCCACCACGTTCGCGGTGATGTTGCGGCTGCCCAGCTCCCGGGTGATCGAGCGGGCGACGCCGACGAGGCCGGCCTTGCTGGCGGCGTAGTTGACCTGCCCGGCACCGCCGGCGAGGCCGACCACCGAGGAAATGAAGATCATTCGGCCCCACTTGGCGCGGAGCATCTTGCCGGAGGCCCGCTTCGCGACCCGGAACGCGCCGGTGAGGTTGGTGTCCACCACGTCGGTGAACTGCTCCTCGGTCATCCGCAGCAGCAGCGTGTCGGCGGTCATGCCGGCGTTGGCGACCAGCACCTCGACCGGCCCCAGCTCGGCCTCGACGGCGGCGAAAGCGGCGTCGATCGAGGCGGCGTCGGTGACGTCGGCGCGAACGCCGAACAGCCCCTCAGGCGCCTCGCCGCTGCGGTGGGTGACCGCCACCCGGTCGCCCTGCTTGGCGAAGGCCTGCGCGATGGCCAGGCCGATCCCCCGGTTGCCCCCGGTCACCAGCACGGTGCGAGCCACTGTTCCCCCTTGCGATGGTCAGCACGGACGCGTCGGAGCCTAGGCGTTACCGGCAGGTAAGCGCTAACGGGAGTCGCGTCACACTGGGGTAGGACACCGGGATCAACCCCTGGTGGCACGCCTCGTGGCGGGGTCGGCCCGTAGCCTCCGGGTGGTGAACCGGCATCCGATCGCGGTGGCCCTACGGGCCCTGCGGCAGACAGTGCTCGGCCCGGACGCCCGGCCCGAACGGCCGCTGCTGGCCCGGTGGCCACGGCTGGCCCCGTACGCCGCGCCGGTCGGCCTGCTCGCCGCGCTCGGCCTCTTCCTGATCACGTTGACAGTGGAGAGCGACTGGGGCCTGCCGCCGCCGATCGCGCTCCTGTTCGCGGCGATGACGGTGGCGCCGCTGCTGGCGCTGCCCCGGCGTCCGCTGCTGGCCTGGCGGCTGACGGTGCTGGCCCTGCTGATCTGCACGTTCAACGCCCCGGCCGACCAGGCCTGGCCGTGGACCCCGCCGCTGGCACTCGGGTCGATCGCGGTGGCGGCGGTGGTCGTCGCACGGGTCGACCGCCCGGTGCTGGCCTGGGTGGTGGCGATCAGCACGGTGCCGGTGTTCACCCTTGTCCACCCGAACAACCGGGTCCCGGTCCTGCTGCTGCTCGGCGCGCTGGCGATCGCCGGCGACCTGATCCGGCGCAACCGGCTGTCCCGGCGCGCGCTGGTCGCGCAGACCGAGCTGAGCGAACGCGAGCAGAAACGTCGTGCGGTGCTGGAGGAACGCACCCGGATCGCCCGGGAACTGCACGACGTGGTGGCCCACCACATGTCGCTGATCGCGGTGCAGGCGGAGACCGCCCCGTACCGGCTGACGGACGTGCCGGCCCCGGCAGCCGCGGAGTTCGTCGCCATCGCCGCGTCGGCCCGTGACGCGCTGACCGACATGCGGCGGCTGTTGGGGGTGCTGCGCAGCGAGACGAGCGGGCCGCAGACCGCGCCGCAGCCGGACCTCACCGACCTGGGCGCGATGGTGGACGCGGCACGCCGGGCCGGGCTGCCGGTGACCCTGGACGCCGAGTCGGTGGACGACGACCGGGTGCCCGCGCCGGTCGGGCTGGCCGCGTACCGCATCGTGCAGGAGGGCCTGGCCAACGCGGCCCGCCACGCTGCCGCCGCCGCGGTGCGGGTCACCGTCCGCACCGGTCCGTCCGGTCTGGGGGTACGCGTCGAAAACTCCCCGGCCGACGTCCGACCGACCGATGACGGTGGCCCCGGGCACGGGCTGACCGGTATGCGGGAGCGGGCCACCTCGCTGGGCGGTACGTTCACCGCCGGGCCGCTGCCCGACGGGGGTTACGCGGTGGCGGCCGAGTTGCCGTACGACGCGGAGGGCGGGGACCGATGATCCGGGTGCTGATCGCCGACGACCAGGCGATGGTCCGGCAGGGTTTCGGCGCGCTGCTCGCCGCCCAACCGGATCTGCTGGTGGTGGGGGACGCCGCCGACGGCGCGCAGGCGGTGGCCGCCGCCCGCCACCTCGACCCGGACGTGGTGCTGATGGACGTGCGGATGCCGGTCATGGACGGGCTGGAGGCCACCCGCAAGCTGCTCGGTGACCGGTCGACGCAGCGGCCCCGGGTGCTCATCCTCACCACCTTCGACCTGGACGACTACGTGTACGAGGCGCTGCGCGCCGGGGCGAGCGGGTTCCTGCTCAAGGACGCCCCGGCGGCCGACCTGGTGCAGGCGGTGCGGGTGGTGGCGGCCGGGGACGCGCTGCTCGCCCCGGGGGTGACCCGTCGGCTGATCGCCGAGTTCGCGGCCCGTCCGGATCGCCGCAGCCCGCGCCCCACCGACCTGGCCGGGCTCACCCCGCGCGAGACCGAGGTGCTGCGGTTGATCGCCCGGGGCCGCAACAACGCGGAGATCGCGGGTGACCTGGTGGTGGCCGAGCAGACGGTGAAGACGCACGTCGGGCGGATCCTGGCCAAGCTGGGTCTGCGCGACCGGGCACAGGCAGTGGTGCTGGCGTACGAGACGGGTCTGGTGGCCGCCGGCGAGTAGCGCTGTGGAGCCAGCCTTGAAACGGCTCTGCGGGACGACGACCGGGCCCCGCCCCTGGGCGCAGTCTCCCTCCGGACGACATTCCGGAGGGAGACCGTGATGCGACGACGAGGTGCCAGCCGGGTGGCGATGGCCGCGCTGCTCGGCGTGAACCTGGTTCTACCGACCCGACCCGAGCCGGCCACGGCGGTGGGGTTCGTCGAGGCGTACCCCGTGACGGCGGCGGCGATGCGCGCGGCCGGCCCCCCGTACGCGGACTGGGCGGCCGACGGACGCCGGTTCCTGCTGTTCGACGAGCGCGGTGACGGCCGCGCGGTCGAGGTTTTCGGCGACCTCGCCGACGCGGACCGGATCGCGGTGCTGGTGCCAGGGGTCGGCAGCACCCTCGCCGACTTCGACAGGGGGTTGGGCGGGGTGGCCCGGCGGGCGCCGGCGGTGCAGGCCGGGCAGCTCTACCGGGAGCTGCGGGCGCTCGACCCGGCGGCGCGGGTCGCGGTGCTGGCCTGGCTCGGCTACGACCCGCCCGACGGGGTCCTGACGGCCGCCGGTGGCGTCAGCGCGCGGCGCGGCGCGGCCGGACTGGCCACGCTGCTCAGGGAACTGGCCGGACGCCGTCCGGCGGCGACGATCACGCTGGTGGGGCACAGCTACGGGGCGCTGGTGGTGTCGCTGGCGGCGGCGGAGGCCCCGGCCCGGGTCACCGACGTGGTCAGCCTCGGCGGCGTCGGCGCCGGGGTGCAGCGCGCCGGCGACCTGCCCGGCGGGCGGCGGTTCTGGGCGGCCGAGTCGCCGACCGACTGGATCCGTCGGGTACCGCCGGTGCGGCTGCCCGGCCTGGGTTTCGGCCGGCGACCCGGCGACCCGGCGTTCGGTGCCCGGCCCCTGCCGGTGGGTGGGGTGGCGGGGCACGACGGCTACCTCGTGCCGGGCAGCGCCACGCTGGTCGCGGTGGCGGCGGTCGTGCTGGGCGGCGTGGACACCGACGGGATCGGGGACGCCCGGTGAGCCGGGACCGTGCCGTCGACGCCCTGCGGGCGTACGCCATCGGCGGGGTCGTGCTCGGGCACTGGCTGGTCACCGGGTTGGTGCTGACCGGCGACGGCGGGCTGCACCAGGCCAGTCCCCTGACCGCCCTGCCCGACCTGGCCCCGATGACGTGGGTGTTGCAGACGCTCGGGTTGTTCTTCTTCACCGCCGGGTTCGGCTCGACCCGGTCGCTGGCCCGTTACCCGGGCGGCACCGGCGGTTGGGTGGCCGGTCGGCTGCGGCGGCTGCTGCTGCCCACCGTGGCGCTGCTCGGTGCGGGGGCCGCAGTGCTGCTCGCCGCGACCGTCGTCGGCACCTCGGACGACACGCTCGCCGTCGCGCTGCGGCTGGCGGTCAGCCCGCTGTGGTTCCTGCTACCGCTGGTGATCCTGGTCGCGGTGACCGGTCCGCTGCGCGTCGCCGTACGCCGGTGGGGGGTGGCCCGGTGCGTAGCGCCGGCGGTGGCCGTGGTGGCAGCGGTCGACCTGGCCGTCCGGCTGCTGCCGTCCGGCACCGACCTGCCCCCGGTCACCGTGCTGGCGGCCTGGTCGGTGCCCTACCTGCTGGGAGTGGCGCACGCCGACGGACGGCTGGACGGCCGTCGGGCGGGCGGCACGTTGGCGGCCGGTGGGGCTGTCGCGCTGGCGGCGCTGGTGGCGCTGGGCTACCCGGTGAGCGCGGTCGGCGTACCCGGGGCCGGGGTGTCCAACCTGAACCCGCCGTCGCTGCTGGTCGTGGCGTTGGCGGTGACCCAGGTCGGGCTGGGGCTGCTCGCCCGACCGGCACTGCACCGGCTGCTGACCCGACCGCTGCCGGGCCGGGCGGTGACCGAGGTGAACCGGTCCGCCGTCCGGGTCTACCTGTGGCACCAGCCGGTACTGGTGGCGGTGACCGCGCTCACCGCCCGCGGCGGGCTGGCCCTGCCCGGTCTGCACACCGCCCCGGACGGCCCGGGGTGGGTGCTGGCGCGCTGCTGCTGGCTGCCGTTGCTCGCCGTGGTGCTGGTCACCGTGGTGCGGGTGGGTCAGCCGCTGTCGTTTCGGCGGGGCGTACGCGCTGGTGGCGGGTGGCGTCCCCAGCCGGGCGGTGGAGGGGCGGCCGACCGGTCGGCCGAGTGCGTTCCGTCGGCACCGCAGGTGTACGATCATCGACGTTCCGGCCCGCCCGACTTGCAGGAGGTGATCGCTGTGCGAGATAGCGATCCTCCCAGTCGTGGCCGGGCCGATGGTCAGACCCGCTGAGCCACGACTCAGTCTGGTGAGCTGACCCCGCTCCGCTCCCCACCACGTCGGCAACTGCCGAGGTGAGTGTGCCGCGCCGCCCGATCCCGGGCGGTCGCCGGGAGCCGCCCGGTCACCACTTCGTGTGCGCGTCCCCACCCCCTGCGGTCCGCCCCCGCACGCGGACCGTCCAGCCGCCACCCGGAGCCGTCATGAGCCGCTACGTCGCCCCGCTGGGCTTCACCCTCGCCGCCGTCTGGGTGGCCATCGTCTTCGTGCTCGCCGGTGGCGGTCACTGACCGCTCCGGGCCGGCAGCTCGCGCTGCCCGGTGCTGGTGCCGGCGGCGATCGTCGACCGCCGCCGGCGCAGCCGTTCACAGCATGCGGGACGACCACAGCAGACTGAACGCGCCCGCGCAGAGCGCCAGCAGCAACGCCACCCCGGCGTACCACTGGGTCACCTCACGCGGCTCGGTGCGGAACCCGATCGAGCTGCCCATGTCCTGATAGACCTGCTTCAACTCGCTCACCGAGGCCGCCTCGTAGAAGTAACCCTCGGTGGTCTCGGCCAGCTCGGCGAGGGCCATCCGGTCCACCGGCACCCGCTGCAACTGCCCGCCGATGTCGACCTGGCCGGTGTCGGTGCCGAAGGCGATGGTGGAGACCGGAACGTTCGCGGCCTGCGCGGCCGCCGCCGCCTCCTCCACCGCCCGACCGGAGGTCCGGAAACCGTCGGAGAGCAGCACGATCCGGGCCGGCGGAATACCCGCCGCGCCATCGGCCGGCACCGACCGGATCGCCTCCAGGCAGGTGAACACCGCCTCGCCGGTCGCGGTCGCCTCGGCCAGCACCAGCCCGTCGATGGCGCTGGTCACCGCGTCCCGGTCCTTGCCCGGCGGCACCAGCACGTTGGCCGCCTTGGCGAACGACACGAGGCCCAGGTTGTAGCTTTCCGGCAGCTCACTGACGAACTGCTTGGCCGCCTCCTGGGCCGCCTCCAGCCGGTTCGGCGCCACGTCGTCGGCCTGCATCGACAACGACACGTCGATGGCGAGCATCACCGTGGCCCGCTCCAGCGGTTCCTTGGTGTCCACAGCGGGACGGGCCAGCGCGGTGGCCAGCACCAGCAGGCAGAGCAGGAACGCAGTCGCCGGGACGTGCCGACGCCAGCCCAGGCCCTTCGGCGCGACGGTACGCAGCAGGTCCACATTGGTGAACCGCATCGCGTACGCCCGGCGGTGCAACTGCCGCCAGACGTAGAACGCGGCGAGGGCGAAGACCGGCAGCACGGCCAGCAGCCACCACGGTTGCAGAAAACGGATCATCGTGTCGTCCCCCGGGTACGCGCGTGCCGCTGCGCGGCCACGAATCGCACCATGTCCAGCAGCCAGTCTCGGTCGGTACGCAGACGCAGGTGGGCCGCGCCGGCGCCGCGCAGGGCAGCGGCGATCATGGCCCGTTGGGCGGTGGCGGCCTCGGCGTAGCGCTGCCGCAGCCGCGGGTCGGCGGTCTGCACCTCGTGCAGCTCGCCGCTCTCCGGGTCGACCACCGGCAACACGCCCACGTCGGGCAACTCCAGCTCACGCGGGTCGACCACCTCGATCGCCAGCACGTCGTGGCGGACGCGCAGCTTGCGCATCGGCCGCGCCCACTGCTCGGCCGGCGCGAGGAAGTCCGAGACCACCACGGCCACCCCGCGACGGCGGGGCGGACGGTTGAGCATCTCGATCAGGGCGCCCAGATCACCACGGCCGGGCTGGATGGCGGTGCCGGCGACGGCACGCAGCAGGCCCTGCGCCTCCTTGCGCCCGGAACGGGCCGGCAGCCGGGTGAGCACCCCGGGCCCGGCCGGCGGTGGTACGCCCCGCCAGCGTCGGGTCGGGGCGGACACCCCGCCACCGGTGCCGATCACGGCGCCGATCCGGTTACCTCCGCGCACGGTCAGGTGGGTGATGGCAGCCGCGGCAGCCACCACCACCTCCCGTTTGAGCCACTGCCCGGTGCCGAAGTCCAGGCTGGCGGAGAGGTCCAGCGCGAGCCAGGTCTCCAGCTCCCGGTCGGCGACCGTACGCCGCACGTGCGGTGTGGTGGTCCGGGCCGTGACCGGCCAGTCCATCCGGCGTACGTCGTCGCCGGGGCGGTACTCCCGGGACTCACCCGCCTCACTGCCCGGTCCGGGCAGCAGGCCGGCGTAGTCGCCCTGGAGCAGACCGTCGAGCTTGCGGGTGACGAGCAGCTGAAGCCGGGACAGCACGGCTTCGCTACGGTCGGCCAGGGGGGCCGGACGAGGGGTGGGTGAGGTCACGGGCGCTGCCCGGGCCAGCCAGCGCCCGGCGGCGGCGCGATCGACGGCGGGGTGGCCTGCTGCCGGGGAGCGACCGCCGGGAGCGGAATCGTCGACATCACCCGCTGCACGATGTGGTCGGCGGGTACGTCGTCGGCGAGCGCGTCGTAGCTGAGCACCAACCGGTGCCGCAGGATGTCCGGCGCGATGTCCTGAACGTCCTGCGGCAGTGCGTAGTCACGCCCGCGCAGCAACGCCAGGGCACGGGTGGCCCGGACCAGACCCAGCGAGGCACGCGGGCTGGCCCCGTACTGGATCAGTTGCGCGACGTCGGGCATGCCGTGCTCGGCCGGGGCCCGGGTGGCCAGCACCAACCGGACCGCGTAGTCGACCAGGGCATTGTGGACGAAGACCTGGTCCGCCTTGCGTTGCAGGGCGATCAGCTCCGGGGTGTCGAACACCGCGGTCGGCTCGGGCGCGGCCACGCCCATCCGGTAGACGATCTCCCGTTCCTCCGCGTCGGTCGGGTAGCCCACCACGATCTTCATGAGGAACCGGTCCCGCTGCGCCTCCGGCAGCGGGTAGACGCCCTCCTGCTCGATCGGGTTCTGGGTGGCCATCACCAGGAACGGGTCGGGAACCCGGTGGCTCTCCCCACCGATGGACACCTGCCGCTCGCTCATCACCTCAAGCAGCGCGGACTGCACCTTCGCCGGCGCACGGTTGATCTCGTCAGCGAGCAGGAAATTGACGAAGACCGGCCCCAACTCGACGTCGAACTTCTCGCTCGACTGCCGGTAGATCCGGGTGCCCATGATGTCGGCGGGCACCAGATCCGGGGTGAACTGGACCCGGGCGAAAGACCCACCGACGACCTTGGCGAGGGTCTCCACCGCCAGGGTCTTGGCCACCCCGGGCACGCCTTCGAGCAGGCAGTGACCTCGGGCGAGCAGCGCGACGAACATCCGCTCCACCATCCGGTCCTGCCCGACGATCACACGTTTGATCTCGAACAGGCCCTTCTCCAGCAGGGTGGCGTCCTGCGCTGGTGTGGTCACCGGGGCGGGTGCCGCTCCGTTCGGCGTCGGGGCGTCGGGCATGGTCGGCTGGGCCACCGGTCCTCCACAGCGTTTGTCGGTCGTCGCGGCTCGTGCGGTATCAAGACTCGCACGCCTTGCTGAGTGTCGAGGGAGGGAGAAGCCGATTTCGGGCGCGCCGTCCCCGGCAGCCGATTCGCACATCTCGGGTGTGCACATACCGGCCTGCCGCGTGTACGATTCACCCCGTCGCCGGGCGGCTCCCCCCGTGGTCGCCCGGCGCTCAAGCTTCCGTCCCGCCGCCCTAGACTGGCCAGGATGAGCACCCCCTCCCCCGCCGACGACGCCCTGATCTGTTCGGCCCGGGGCTGCCGGTCCGTCGCCGTCTGGGCGCTGGAGTGGAACAATCCCCGCCTGCACGACGCCGATCGGCGTAAGACCTGGTTGGCCTGCGCCGGGCACCGGGGCAGCCTCGGTGACTTCCTCGACGCTCGAGGCTTCCTGCGTGCCGTCACTCCGGTGCCCGGATCGCCTACGCTCGACGTGTGAGCGGCGACCCTCCGGCTTCCCCCGGCCCCACCTCCCCGTCCTGGCCGCCCACCCCGGCCACCGCACCACCCGGCGTCGACCCGCCGCCCGGCGCGTTCCCCGCACCCGGCACGCTCGGCCCGGAGCCCACCGCGCCGGATGTCTCGACGCCCGCCCCGCTGCCACCGGGTGCGCTGCCACCCGGTCACCGGCCGGCACCCGCCGCCGACCAGCGCCCACCCGACCTGCCGCCTCCCGGCCTCCTGCCGCCCGACTCCGGCGCGCTGATGACGGCCGCGCCGGGTGCTCGGGGTCCGCTGGAGCCCTGGCCGGACACTGTCAACTGGCAGCCGATCTCCACCGACCTGATCTGGGTGGAGCTGATCCGGCTGGCGATCGTGGTCGCCATCGGGCTGGCGGTGACCGGCGTCGCCTGGGCGTTCAGCGGCCACTGGTTGTTCGGGCTCGCCGTGGCCGTCGTGCTGGTGCTCGGCGCGTGGCGGGCCATCGCGATCGTCCGCGCGGTCCGGGCCTGGGGGTACGCCGAGCGGGAGAACGACCTGCTGGTCCGGCACGGGCTGCTGGTGCGCCGGCTCTCCATCGTGCCGTACTCGCGGATGCAGTTCGTCGACGTGAGCGCCGGGCCGTTGGAGCGCGCCTTCGACCTGGCCACCGTGCAGCTGCACACGGCGGCGGCGGCGAGCGATGCCCGGGTGCCCGGGCTGCGCCCGGCGGAGGCGTCCCGGCTGCGCGATCGACTCACCGCGCTCGGCGAGGATCGGGCGGAAGGGCTGTGAGCACCCACGCGGGCAGCCGCCGACCGCACCGAGGGCCGCTCCGATGAGCGACGGGCCCGCCGAGCCGAGCACCGTGCCGCCCACCGGCCCGACACCACCGGGGCCGCTGCTGCCCGCTGGCACGGCTCGTGATGGCGCGACACCGCCTGGACGGGTGCCGCCTGGCGCGGCAGCTGATGGGCCGGTGCCGCCCGGGGCGCCCGCGCCGTGGCCGGCACCACCGGGTGGTGGCGAGGGCGAACCCCGGCAACGACTGCACCCGCTCAGCCCGGTGCTGCACGGCGCCAAGTCCCTGGTCGTGGTGATCGCCGGGCTGTCCTGGTCGACGCTGTCGCGGGTGGGCTTCGGCTGGTTCGCCGCCATGGTGGCGGTGCTGGCGCTCGGCGCGACAGTGCTGTCGGTCATCAGCTGGTACAACACCGGCTACCACGTCGTCGGCCGGGAACTACGGGTGTACGAGGGGCTGCTCTGGCGGCGTACCCGGGCCATCCCGTTGGAACGGTTGCAGGCCGTCGAGGTGGTCCGACCGCTGCTCGCCCAGCTCACCGGCCTGGCCGAGCTGCGCCTGGAGGTGGTCGGCGGAGGCAAGACCGAGGCGCCACTGGCGTACCTCGGGGTGGGCGACGCGGCAGTGCTGCGGGAACGTCTGCTGGTGCTGGCCGGGCGGGTGGCGCAGCAGCCCGTACCCGGCGACGCGGCGGCCCCGGTGGCCCCGGGTGCGACGGTGCCCCCGGCGGCCGTACCGGGCCGGTCACTGCACGCGGTGAGCAACCAGAACCTGCTGATCAGCCAACTGCTCACTCCGCAGGCGTTCCTGCTCCCGTTCGGTGTGGCCTTCGTCGTGGTGCAGTTCCTCACCGCCGGTTCGTGGTCGTTCGTCGCGGTGGCGAGCACCCTGACCGCGATGGCGGGTGTGCTGCTGCAACCGATCCGCCGCGTCCTCGACGACTGGAACTTCCGGCTGGCCCGCGACGGCGGCACGCTGCGGGTGCACAACGGCCTGCTGGAGACGCGGGCGCAGACCGTGCCGCTGGAGCGGGTGCAGACCGTGCGGGCCACCTGGCCACTGTTGTGGCGGGTGAAGGGCTGGCTGCGGCTGCGGCTGGAGGTGGCCGGTTACTCCGTCGCGGAGGCCGACGACCGTAACCGGCCCGACCGGCTGCTGCCGGTCGGCGACCTGCCGACGGCGACGATGATCGTCGCCGAGGTGCTTCCCGGGGTACGCCTCGACGCTCTCGCGCTGAGCCCGCCGCCGCGCCGGACCCGTTGGCTGCACCCGCTGGGCCGTGCCGCGTTCGGCGCGGGGCTGTTCGAGCGGGTGTTCGCCACCCGGTCGGGGCGGCTCACCCGGCAACTGGTGATCGTGCCGTACGCCCGGATCCAGAGCGTGCGGGTGGTCCAGGGGCCCATCCAGCGCCGTCTCGGGTTGGCCACCGTGCACGCGGACACGGCGGGCGGCTCCGGTGCCACCGCCCAGGACCGCGACCTGGCCGAAGCCTGGGCCCTGGCAGCCGACCTGACGACAAGAGCCCACCAGGCCCGCACCACCACCCCCCAACCCTGACCCCGCCCCTCCCAGCCCTCCGTTCCCCCCTGACCGCCTGTTGATCAAGAGGTTCGCGTCAAGAATCGAGCACGCGGTGACGCAAACCTCTTGATCAACCAGGGCGGGGGCGGGCCTTGGGTGGGTCAGCGGTCGGCGGGGACCGGGGTGTTCGTGGTGGTGGTTTCCGGGCCGCGTGGGGTTGGGGGCTCCGGCTCGTTGTGCGGGGGGTCGGGGGGTGGTTGCGTTCCGGCCTTCGGGTGGCGGACACGCCACGCCGCCCAGCCGCGCTCCGCCAGACCGACCACCAGGAAGGTCAGCCCCACGTAGGCCCAGCCGACCAGCACGTCGATCACGTAGTGCTCACCCGAGTAGACCAGGGTGAAGGTCATCGCCAGCGGGTACGCGAGCAGCAGCGGCCACCAGCGACGACGGGTGGCGGTCAGGAAGAACAGCACCACGAACAACGCCCAGGCGGTGTGCAGCGACGGCATCGCGGCGACCGGGTTGGAGGCGATCTGGCCGGCGTTGAGGACGTTGCCGGCGCCGTGCATGCCGAACGCCTTCCAACCCCGGGTGGAGATCCGGGCGACCTCGGTGAGCAGGCCGTTCTGCGCCGCCCACCAGGGCGGGGCCGCCGGGTAGATGAAGTAGGTGACCAGGCCGGCCGCGCAGAGGAAACCCCACCGCCGCATGTACGCGGCCCAGCGGTGCCGATCGCGCAGCCAGAGCACCGCGGCGGCGGCCAGCGCCACCACGAAGTGGGAGAAGTACACCCAGCTCGCCGCGATATCCCACCAGTGCACCTGCGGGTGGTAGAGGTGCTGCTGCAACCAGACGGTGGGCACCTCACCGCCGGTGGCCCAGCCGAACATGAACCGGTCGGCGACGATCAACTCCATCGCGTGCGGCGTAGCCCCGTTGTCGGCGAACCCGCGCGAGAGGTTGTAGATCACGAACAGCAGCACCACCGGCACCCAGTCCCGGGCGAAGCGCAGGTGGCTACGCCACGGCCGATCGCTGTTCCAGGCGATGGTCGCCAGCCAGATCCAGACGAAGGCGTACGCCGGGTCGGTGGGCAGCCCGATGGCCAGCCACGCGGCGACGAACGCGACCGCCCAGACGGTCATGGCGACGACGCGCCGACGACCCCCGTCCGGGGACGCGGGCGGGTCGGTCCGGGCGGGGGGCTGGGGGTCAGTCGCGACGGCCATCGGGGTCAAGGTTAACGACGGGTACGGCATCGACCGACGGGGACCACCCGTTGCGCGTCCGGGGGTGGTCGCGTGCGGATCGTCGGGCGCGTGCTCGACGGGTCCAGCGAGCACCTAGGCTGACGACCATGCAGGAGCAGCCCGAGCCGGCCTTCGCGCCGGGTCTGACCGCCCAGGTCGAGTTGACCGTCACCGACGCGGACACCGCCCAGGCGGTCGGTTCCGGGGACGTACCGGTGCTGGGCACCCCCCGGGTGCTGGCGCTGGCCGAGGCGGCCACCGTCGCGGCGACGGCGACCGGGATGCCGCCCGGTTCCACGACAGTGGGCACCCGGGTCGAGTTGGAGCACCTGGCGCCGACAGTGGTCGGCCGGACGGTCCGCGCGCAGGCGCTGCTGGCGACCGTCGACGGTCGCCGGCTGTCGTTCGAGGTCACGGTCAGCGACGGTGACCAGACGGTGGCCCGGGGCCGGGTGGACCGGATCCTGGTCGACCGGGGCCGCTTCGTCGAACGGGCCGGGCGGGCGTCGTGAACGCCGCTTTCGTCGAGGTCGCCGACCGGGTACACGTGCTGGCCGAACCGCTGCTGCGGGTCAACGTCACACTGGTCGTCGGCGACGATGAGGCGCTACTGGTGGACACGCTCTCGTCGGCCGCCCAGGCCACCGAACTGGCCGCGGCCGTCCGGGCGGTCACCGACCGTCCGCTGACGCTCGTCAACACCCACCACCACTACGACCACTGCTTCGGCAACGCCGTCCTGGCCGGCGACCCACCCCGCCCGGTGTACGCGCACGAACTGGCCGCCGCCGCCCTGCGCGAGGAGCCGGAGCGGCTGCGCCGGGAGGCGTACGAGGAGGTGCGCACGGAGCACCCGGCG
Source organism: Micromonospora sp. NPDC049049 (assembly GCF_040649115.1). Classification (NCBI taxonomy): domain Bacteria; kingdom Bacillati; phylum Actinomycetota; class Actinomycetes; order Micromonosporales; family Micromonosporaceae; genus Micromonospora; species Micromonospora sp. NPDC049049. Next base: position 75,570 of record NZ_JBEZEX010000013.1, read on the forward strand.
CTCGCCGCCGAGCTGGCCGACACCCCGCTGCTCGCTCCCACGCACACCGTGCACGTCGAGACGGTGCTCGACCTGGGCGGTCGACAGGTGCTGCTGCGCCACCCCGGGCGGGGGCACACCGAGGCCGACCTTGTGGTGCACGTGCCGGACGCCGACGTGCTGGTGGCCGGGGACCTGGTGGAGCAGAGCGGCCCGCCCGCCTTCGAGGACTCGTACCCGTTGCGGTGGCCGGACGCGGTCGCGGACCTGCTGCGACTCACCACCGCGCGCACTGTGGTGATCCCGGGCCACGGCGACCCGGTCGACGTCGACTTCGTCCGGGCCCAGCACGCGGAGCTGGCGAAGCTGGCCTGGCTGATCCGGGCCGCGCACACCGGCAGCGCCCCGCCGGAGCGGGTGGCCGCCGAGGCCCCTTTCGGGGCCCGCCCGGCCCTGGTCGCCGCCCAGCGCGGCTACCTGGAACTGAACGGCACGGCCTGACGGCCTACACCGAGGTGCGTCGCCACTGCTGGTTGGTGCCGGTGCCACACGTCCACTGCACCGCGCGGGCACCGTCGGTGGTGGCGGAGTTGAGCACGTCGAGGCACTTGCCGCTGTGCCGGGCGACGAGCTGCACGTAACCCGTGCCGAGGTCCTGCACCCGCCACTGCTGGTTGGTGCCGCCGTTGCAGGTCCACTGGGTGACCCGTACGCCGTCGGCGGTGGCGCCCGCGCCGCCGTACACGTCGAGGCACTTTCCGCTGTGCGCGCTGACCACCGTCTGGTAACCCCCACCTGCGTCCTGGAACCGCCACCGCTGGTTGGGCTGACCGTTGGCGGCCCACTGCACCACCTCGGCACCGTCGGTGGTCGCGCTGTTGTTGACGTCCAGCAGCTTGCCGCTGTGCCGCGCGGCGAGGGTGTACGCGCTCGGCACCGGCACCGTGGTGTCCGGGGCGAGCCGGTACAGCCCGGCGCCGTGGGCCGGGAGCGACCGGGTGAGGGTCCCGGTCGCCGTGCCGAGGGCCGCGCCGGACCACAGGTCTGTCACGGCGGCCGACCCGATCCCGAGGTCGGCGAGGTTCACCGACACCTGCGCCGCGCTGCTGTCCCTGTTGAACAGGGCGACGTACCGGTGGTTGCTGCCCGGCACGTCGGCGACCCACACCTGCCGGCTGCCACCGTAGAGCTGACGGTTGTTCGCGCTGTTCTGGTTAACTCCCAGAACCGCAGCGTTGGTCATCAACGCCAGCTCGGCGGCGCGGTTCTCGACCAGGTTGCCACCCCACATCAGTGGCGCACGGTTGATCGCCCACAGTGACATCAGGGTGCGCTGCTCGTCCGACGTCAGGTTGGAGTATCGCGGCGAACCAACCGGCCCGTACTTGGAGAGCCGGCCGATCGGGATCATGTCGGCGTCGGGCCAGGCGCCGGTGGCGCGGTACGGGGTCCAGTTGCGCAGTTGGTCGAAGAGCGCGTCCACTGACGACCAGTTGTCCCACAGATCGTTGACGATCCGCCACATGTGCGCGTTGGCCTGGACGTGTGCGCCGCTGGACAGCGAGGTCGGGCCGGGCGAGAGGCTCAGCACCATCGGTCGGCCGCTGCGCTGGATGGCCGTCCGGTACCCCTCGACCTCCGACTGCCGGTACGTCGGGGCGGCGATGTCGTCCACCTTCACGTAGTCGACACCCCAGGACGCCAGCAACTGGAACATCGAGTCCAGGTAGGTCTGCGCGCAGGGGTTGGACATGTTCAGGCCCCACATGAGGTTGAGCCAGGCCGCGGTGGTGGTGTTGTTGATCTGGTTGGCGCGGCAGGTGGTGCCGAGGATCGGGACGTTGTCGGCGACCGCCTGGCGGGGAATGCCCCGCATCAGGTGGACGCCGAACTTCAGCCCCTTCGCGTGGACGTAGTCGGCGAGCGGCTTGAACCCGTTGTCACCGGCGGCGGAGGGGAACCGGGTCGTGTCCGGCAGCAGCCGGCCGTTGGCGTCCATCCGGAGCCGGGGTTGCAGGTTCGCGTCCTGGTTGGGGCTGTTGTTGTGTTGACCGGGGTAGTACCAGGCCCAGTCGATCACCACGTACTCCCAGCCGAACTGCCGCAGGTTCGTGGCCATGTAGTCGGCGTTGGCCCGGACGTCGGTCTCGGTGACCCGCCAGTTGAACGAGTCGTAGCTGTTCCACCCCATCGGCGGGGTGTCGGCCACCGCGTTGTCCCACGCGGCGGCCCGCTCGGGCGGGTGGGCGACGACCATCCCGGCAGCCACGAGCAGCATGACCAGTAGGGCCGCAACGTGGCGGAACGCCAGAGGTACCAGAACCACCCGCATCAGAACCTCCCCGACGACGCCCACGTTTCCATCGCGCTTCATCGATGTTAACGTTCACAAATCCCCGAGGTCAACCCTCCCCCCGCCCCCACGCTCCCGCCCCGCCCGAGCGCGCGATCTTGCACTTTCTGCGGGGCGAAAGGAGGGCACATCTGACGAAACGTCAACAGAAACTGCAAGATCGACGCCGGGGAAGGGGCGCGGGGGCGGGGGGCGGGGCGCGGGGTTGGGGTTGGGGTTGGGGTTGGGGTTGGGGTTAGGTGTTGAAGCGGTTTTGTACTGCGGTGCGGGTGGGCATGGCGGTGGCGCCGCCCGGGGATTCGCAGACCAGGCCGGCCACCCGTAGCGCGAAGGCCACCCGCTCGGTCCAGCCCGACGGGCTGTCCGGCTCGCCGTCGACGAGCAGGTCGGCGATCAGCGCGGCCATCACCGAGTCACCCGCGCCGGTGGCGTCGATCGCGTTGACCTTGGGGGCCGGCACCCGGACCGGGTCGGCGTCGGCGGCAGCCAGCACCGCACCGGCCGCGCCGAGCGTCACGACCACAGTGGCCGCCCCCAACTCACGCAGGTACGCCGCCACCCCCTCGACCGGCTCACCGGGGTAGAGCAGCACAGCGTCGGCTGCGCTCAGCTTGACCAGGTGCGCGCCGGCGGCGAACTCGGCCACCACCTCGCGCAGCCCCTCCAGCGCGCCCGGCCCGTTCAGCAGCCGGGGACGTACGTTCGGGTCGAAGACCCGCAGGCCGGCGGCGAGCGACCAGGCACGGCGGGCGGCGGCGAGCGTAGCGGGTCGGAGCAGCACGATCGAGCCGCAGTAAAGCACGTCGGCGCCCTCCAGCAACGCCAGGTCCAGATCGTCGGGACCGAGCAGTCCGTAGGAGGCCGGCTCGCCGTAGAAACGGAAGTCCGGCTCCGGCCCGGCGTACGTGACCACTGCGAGCGTGGTCGGCGCCGGGACCGTGATCGCACCGGCCACCCCGACGTCGGCCGCGGTGAGGAAGGCGCGGATCCGGCCGCCCAGCGCGTCGTCACCGAGCGAGCCGACGAACTGTGCCGCACCGCCGAGGCGGGCCACCCCGACGGCGACGTTCAGCGGCCCGCCGCCGATGGCCTGCCGATAGACCCGCTCCCCTTCGAGATCGCTGTCGAGCAGGTCGACGAGCGCCTCACCGAGCACCACCGCGTATCCCATGCCGATCCTCTCGTCGTCGCCACCGGCCGCCGATCGCCGAGCCGACCTCCGTGGCACCAGGCTGGCACAGCGCACGGCCCGTTGGGCGCCGAAGGCCGCGCACCGACGGGCGCGCTACCCCGGCTGGTGGATTGGCCCGTCGAGTACCGCGAGGGGGCGACCGGTGCCGCCCCACCGGGCCGCGACGATCTGCGCGGCCACACTCACAGCGGTCTCCTCGGGGGTACGACCACCGAGATCCAACCCGATCGGGGAGGCGAGCCGGGCGAGCTGCGCCGGGCTGAGCCCCGCCTCGCTCAACAGCTTGTGTCGCTCGTCGTGGGTACGGCGTGAGCCCATCGCGCCCACGTACGCCAGCGGGTGGCGCAGCGCCAACTCCAGCAACGGCACGTCGAACCTGGGGTCGTGGGTGAGGACGCACACCACCGTCCGCTCGTCGAGCCGATCGGCCGCCAACTCGGTACGCAGGTAGCGGTGCGGCCACTGCACCACCACCTCGTCCGCCTCGGGAAAGCGCCGCGCGGTGGCGAAGACCGGCCGGGCGTCGCAGACGGTGACCCGGTAGCCGAGGAACGCGCCGATCCGGGCCACCGCGGCGGCGAAGTCGATCGCACCGAAGACGATCATCCGGGGCGGGGTGGCGTACGCGGTCACGAAGAGGCTGACGCCGCCGCCTCGGCGCTGCCCGTGGTACCCGTACCGGAGCATGCCGCTGTGCCCGGCGGCGAGCAGCCCGAGGGCGTCGGCGCTGGCCGCGTCGTCGAGCCGGTCGTCACCGAGCGAGCCGACGGACCGCTGGCCGGTCAGCACGAGCCGCCGGCCGAGCCGCCGGGCGGGGTCGGTCGGTGACCTGCCGGCGTCGGCGGGTGGATCGTCGTTGGCGTCGGCGGCCACGCAGGTGACGATCGCCGCCGGGTGGCCGCCGCTTCGGGCTGCGGCGACCGCCTCCAGCGCCGGCAGGGCGCTCGCGTCGACGCGCTCCACGAACACGTCGAGGATGCCGCCGCAGGTCAGGCCCACTGTGTACGCGTCGTCGTCGCTGATCCCGTAGCGGCACAGCTCGGGTTGGCCGGTGTCCAGCACACGGCGGGCCCGTTCGTAGAGATCGGCCTCGACACAGCCGCCGGAGACGCTGCCGATGACCGTGCCGTCGGTAGCGACCACCATGGCGGCGCCGGGTGGCTGCGGGGCGGAGTGCCAGGTGGCCACCACGGTGGCCAGCGCGACTGCCTCGCCGTCGCGGCACCGGCGGTGCACCTCGTCGAACACGTCCGGCACCGGCGGCCGCCTCCCCGTCCCCGCTCCCCGTACGCAGGATATGACGTCCAACGACGACCGGCGGGTCTTCTCATACATCGAGGAATGACTATTGCGCTCGGTCGCTGCGGCGTGGTGGGATGACGCGTACCGGGCGGTGCGAGGGCTGCGGCGCCGCCGGTTGCCGGGTTGGTTAGACGCGAGGGCACCGGTCCAGGACAGGACCGTCGACGGCGCACGTCCACCGGCTGTTTTCCGCCGGGGCACGTCGCCGTGATCGTCGCACCGCTCACGACAGCGGGGCGATCACGCCACATCCCACCCGATTGCGGCGGGGCGGCTCAGCCAGCGCCCCTCGCGAGTCAGGAGAACCTGTGAACCGTTCCCGTATGGCCGCCTTGCTCACCGCGGCCATGACCCTCGCGCTCGGCGCTGTCGCCCTGGCATCCACTCCACAGCCGGCCGCCGCGCACGGCGCGGCGATGACGCCCGGCAGCCGCACCTACCTGTGCTGGCAGGACGGCCTCAGTACGACCGGTGAGATCAGGCCGACCAACCCCGCGTGCTCCGCCGCCGTGGCCCAGAGCGGGACGAACTCCCTCTACAACTGGTTCAGCGTGCTGCGCTCCGACGCTGGCGGCCGGACCACCGGCTTCATCCCGGACGGGCAACTGTGCAGCGGCGGGGCCACCGGTTTCCGCGGCTACGACCTGCCCCGCACCGACTGGCCGCTGACCCACCTGACCGCCGGGGCACGGTTGGACTTCAAGTACAGCAACTGGGCGCACCACCCGGGCACGTTCTACTTCTACGTGACGAAGAACAGTTGGAGCCCGACCCGGGCCCTGGCCTGGAGTGACCTGGAGGAGCCGTTCCTGACGGTGACCAACCCGCCGCAGCGCGGCTCGGTCGGCAGCAACGACGGGCACTACTACTTCAGCGGCAACCTGCCCTCGGGCAAGAGCGGCCAGCACATCATCTACTCCCGCTGGGTCCGCTCGGACTCACAGGAGAACTTCTTCGGCTGCTCCGACGTGGTCTTCGACGGTGGCAACGGCCAGGTGACCGGCATCCGGGGTGGCACGACGTCGCCTACCCCCACGCCGACCACGCCGACGCCGGGTCCGACCGACCCGCCGCCGACCACCACCCCGCCGCCGGCCGGTGGCGCCTGCACGGCCAGCTACAAGGTGTCGGGCTCCTGGCAGGGTGGCTTCCAGGGCGATGTCACGATCACGAACAACGGCAGTTCGGCGTTGTCCGGCTGGACCGCGAGCTGGACCTGGCCCAACGGGCAGGCGATCAGCCAGATCTGGGGCGCGACACAGACGTCGTCCGGCTCGTCCGTGACGGCGACAAACGTGGCCTACAACGGCACTATCGCGCCGTCGGGGACCGCGACGTTCGGCTTCCTGGCCAGCTCCACAGGAACCAACGGCGTCCCCACGGTGAGTTGCGCCGGGCGCTGAGGCCCCACCCCGGCTAGATGATCAAGAGGTTTGCGTCACCTGGAGCAACTCGGGTGACGCAAACCTCTTGATCATGTTGGAGACGTTGGGCCGGGTCAGCGGACCATGGAACCGACCACCGGCTTCGTGAGCAGGGCGGACTGGTTGCGCTGGATACCCGGGTCGAGGGTCTTGGCCACGAAGATCGCGTGCCAGATGCAGAAGATCAGCACCGTCCACACCTTGCGGGAGTGGTCGGCCTCCTCCCGCTTGTGCTCGTCGAGCAGCCGCAGCGCGTACGACAGGTCCAGCAGGTCACCCGCGCCCGAGGTGCTCAGCACGTGCCGGGCCCACTCGTACATCTCGCCACGCAGCCAGACCCGAGTGGGGGTCGGGAAGCCCAGCTTCTTGCGGTTGACGATGGCTGGCGGCACGACACCCTGCAACGCCTGACGCATCGCGTACTTCGTGGCGTCGGAGCGCGGCGGCAGCTTCAGGTCCACCGGGATCTTCGCCGCGACGTCGAACACCTCACGGTCGAGGAACGGCACCCGCACCTCCAGCGAGTGCGACATCGAGATCCGGTCGGCCTTGACCAGGATGTCGCCGCGCAGCCAGGTGTAGAGGTCGACGTACTGCATCTTGGTGACGTCGTCCAGCTCGGTGCACTCGGCGTAGATCGGGGCGGTGACGTCCGTGTAGCGCACCGAGGGGTCGTAGCGGCGCATCAGGTGCTGCTTCTCCTCCTCGGTGAACATCCGGGCGTTGCCGTAGTAACGCTCCTCGATCGGGGTGGTGCCGCGCTCCAGGAAGCTTTTGCCCTTGACCCCCTGCGGAATCGCCTTGGAGACCGCGCGCAGCCCTTTCTGCACACCGCCGGGCAGACCGTTGACGCTGCCCAGCGACAGCGGCTCCCGATAGATCGTGTAACCGCCGAAGAACTCGTCCGCGCCCTCACCGGAGAGCACCACAGTGACGTGCTCGGCGGCCTTCTTCGCCACGAAGTAGAGCGGTACCAGCGCCGGGTCGGCCACCGGGTCGTCAAGGTGCCAGACGATCTTCGGCAGCGCGTCGATCATGTCCTGCGGACCGATCTTGGTGGGGATCGTGGTGACGTCGAGGTGCCGGGCCGAATCCTGGGCGACGTCGATCTCCGAGTAACCCGGCACGTCGTAGCCGACGGTGAAGGTCAGGATGTTCGGGTTGAACTCCCGCGCCAGCGCCACCACCGCTGTGGAGTCGATGCCACTGGACAGGAACGAGCCGACCGGCACGTCGGAGCGCATGTGCATGCGCACGCTCTCCCGCAGCGTCTCGCGGATCTCGTGGTAGAGCCTCTGCTCGTCGTCGACCGGCGCCGGCCGGAACACCGGCCGGTACCACCGGCGTACGTCGATCCGGCCGCCCGGGGTCCAGTTCAGGTACTCCCCGGAGCCGATCCGGCTGATGCCCTTGTGCAGGGTGCCGGGCTCGGGGACGTACTGGAGGGTCAGGTAGTGGCTCAGGTTCGCCGTGTCGACGCCCGCGTCGCCCTGGTAGTTGCTGTGCGCGAACGGCAGCAGCGCCTTCTTCTCCGAGGCCAGGTAGAGGCCGTCGGCGGTCTCCAGGTAGTGCATCGGCTTGATGCCGAAGTAGTCGCGGGCACCGAACGCCCGCCGTTCCTGCCGGTCCCAGATGACGAAGGCGAACATGCCCCGCAGCCGGGTGAGCACCTGCTCACCCCAGAAGTGGTAGCCCGCGACGATCACCTCGCCGTCACCGGCGGTGGCGAACTGGGCACCGAAGTTTCTGATCAACTCCTCGCGCAGCTCGATGTAGTTGTAGATCTCGCCGTTGAAGGTCAGCAGGTAACGGCCGTTCGCGTAGGGCAGTGGCTCGTGGCTCGACGCGACGTCGATGATGGCCAGCCGCTTGTGGGCGAACACGCCGTCCGCGTACCGGCCGGAGGCGTCGCCGACCACCTCGACCCCTGTCTCGTCGGGGCCGCGGTGGTGCAGGCATTCCAACGCTCCGGCGATGTGGTCGCGATGCGCTGCGGCGTTGCCGTTCGCGCTGAAGAAGGCCAGAAGTCCGCACATGGTGGCCATCTTTCCACGCGCGCTGTCGGCCCTTGCAGCCGTCCGTCGATCCACCCGACTCCGAGGGGGCGTCACCGCCAACCGGACGCGCGGTACCGTCGGGACCAGCAACGAAGCGGAGGGAGCGGCGCAATGACCGAGGGACAGACCGACGGTACGCCGACGGACGGTACGGAATCGCACGATCCGGACTTCCCGGAGGCGTTCCTGTCCTTCATGCGGCAGGGTTGGAGCGACACCGCGCTTCCCGTGACGCCCCGCCCGGAGACGCCCAACTACGCCAAGCGGCGGGCGGCCCTCTCGGCGGCGTTCCCCGGCGAGACGCTGGTGATCCCCACCGGCACCGAGAAGGTCCGGGCCAACGACACTGACTACCCGTTCCGGCCGGGCAGCGACTTCGCCTACCTGACCGGCGACCACGACGCCGACAGCGTCCTGGTGCTGCGCCCGAACGGCTCGGGGCACGACGCGACGCTGTACATGCGGCCCCGGTCCTCCCGGGAGACCGACGAGTTCTTCCGCAGCCGCAACGGCGAGCTGTGGGTGGGCCGGCGGCACACCCTCAGCGAGAAGTCGACCGAGGTGGGCCTGCCGACCGCCGACCTGACCGGCCTGGAGGCGACGCTCGCCGACCTGGCTCCGGGGCGTACCCGGGTGTTGCGCGGTTTCGACGCCCAGGTGGACGCGGCCGTCCGCCCCTACGACGGGCCCCGTACCGAGGGCCAGCCGGCCCGGGACCGCGAGCTGGCCATCGCCATCTCGGAGATGAAGCTGGTCAAGGACGAGTGGGAGATCGGCCAACTCCAGGACGCGATCGACGCCACCGTACGCGGCTTCGAGGACGTCGCCCGGATCCTGCCGGCCGACCGGGCGGTCTCCGAGCGGCTCCTGGAAGGTGTCTTCGCGCTGCGGGCCCGTCACGACGGCAACGACGTCGGGTACAGCTCGATCGTCGGCGCCGGCGAGCACGCCACGATCCTGCACTGGGTCCACAACCACGGCGCCACCCGACCGGGTGACCTGCTGCTGATGGACATGGGCGTCGAGGGTCGCAACCTCTACACCGCCGACGTCACACGGGTGCTCCCGGTGAACGGTCGGTTCACCGCCCTGCAACGCCAGGTCTACGACATCGTGTACGCCTCGCAGCAGGCCGGCATCGAGGCCATCCGTCCCGGCGTGAAGTTCAAGGACGTCCACCTGACCTGCATGCGGGTCCTGGCCGAGGGCCTGTCCGACCTGGGCCTGCTGCCGGTGAGCGTGGACGAGGCGATGGACGAGAAGTCGACCGTCTACCGGCGGTGGACGCTGCACGGCTTCGGCCACATGCTCGGCATCGACGTGCACGACTGCTCCAACGCCCGCAAGGAGACGTACCGCGACGGCGCGCTGGGCGAGGGTTACGTGCTCACCGTCGAGCCCGGTCTGTACTTCCAGCCGGAGGACGAGCTGGTCCCCGCCGAGCTGCGGGGTGTGGGCATCCGGATCGAGGACGACGTGCTGGTCACCGCGACCGGCGCGGTCAACCTGTCGGCCGGGCTGCCCCGCACCTCCGACGAGGTGGAGACCTGGCTGGCCGAGCAGCGCGAAGCCGGTCCCCGCCTGCCCAGCTGACCCGCCCACCCTCCTGACCCGCTAGACCAGGCTGACCCGCCAGTGCCCTCGCCCGGGGGCGCTGGCGGGTCACGCTCCGCCCCTGGCCCGCCCGCCCTTCGCTGAGGGCCGGCGGCCAGGGGCTTTTGCCGTGATCAACTCGGTTTCCGTGAAGTCGCGCTGTCCCGCTCGCTCAGATGCCGCGTTTTCAGCGAAGCCGAGTGGATCACGCCCGGAGGGCGGGCACCGTTCGGATTCCGTACACCTGACGGCCCGGGGACGGCGCGAGACGACGGTCCCTCGACTCGGCGCGGCGACGGCCGATTGCCGTGCGTCGTCCGCCGGTGTTTGTGCTGCTCGGGCCCTTTCCGCCGGCCCGGACCGGTTGGCCGCCCTCACCTGGCCTGCGCCAAATGCGTGGTTATCTCGGATACGTCCGCATCGCGAAGATGGTTCTCATACGGTGAGGATCAGAGGCTACAACCCATTTGTAGCTGGTCGTGGCGCCTCGGGCGGTGCGATCCCGTCTGGTAGCAGGAAAGGGCGGAAGGCTCTGATGTCCAACGACGTAACGAGTACCGACGGCGGGGCCTCGACAGCTCCGCCAACACGGCGAAGGCGGGCGCTCTGGGTCGCCGGCGTAGCCGGGCTGACCGGCGTGGTCGGCCTGGCGGCCCTCGGCGGCGTCGCCGCTCGGGACGACAAGCCCAAGTCCGACCAGGTGTCGGACGCGCAGCCATCGACCAACCGAGAGAACGTCAGCGACGACGGCGGCGCGGACAAGGGCGGCGCCAAGGACGACGGCGGTCAGGACGACGAGTGGGGCGGCGACGACTGGAGCGGCTTCGACGACCAGTCCGGCAAGGATGGCAAGGACCGCGAGGACGGCAAGCACGACGAGAAGGACCGCACCAGGCAGGTGCCGTGCGACTCCGACAAGCTGATCCAGGCGATCACGTTCGCCAACAACGATGACGGCGGCGTGCTGGAGCTGGCCAAGGGCTGCACCTACACCCTGACTCGCAACCAGGACGGCAACGGCCTCCCGGTGATCACCGAGCGCATCACCCTCAAGGGTGAACACACCACCATCGGCCGCGAAGCCACTGCCGACTACTTCCGCATCCTCAACGTCGGGGCTGGCGGGCAGCTCACTCTCAAGGGCCTGAGCATCAGGGGTGGCCAGACCCTTCAGTACCCGATAGCCGCCGACCCGGCGACGGTCTGGGCGCCGTACTCGGCCCAGGTCCGCTCGACCACTGCCGCGCCACCGGCAGCGGCGGCGCCCGCCGCGAAGCCGGCGACCGCTGCCGCGCCCGGCGCCAAGCCAGCGGCGGCAGCGGCAACGGCAACGAAGCCGGCAGCAACCGCTGCCAAGCCGGCCGCGAAGGCAGCGCCCGCCAAATCCACCGCCCAGGCAGCGCCTGCCAAGGCCACCGCAAAGGCAGCCGCCAAGCCGGCCGCGACAGCAGCGCCAGCCAAGCCGGCCGCGGCAGCAACCAAGGCCGCCCCGACTGCCACCAAGGCCGCCCCGGCCAAGCCGGTAGCCGCGGTGGCGAAGCCGGCGGGTGCCGGTACGGCTGTCGTGCCGCTGGTCGAGCAGCCTGGGTTCACCGACGGCGCTGGGGTGCTGGTGCAGCCCGGTGGTCGCGCGGAGATCCTGGACAGCGAGTTGCTCTACAACCAGTCCGGCGGCAACGGCGGCGGGTTGGCCAACTTCGGCAGCACCAGGCTCAGCAAGACGACGGTTGCGCACAACACCGCGTTCTTCTTCGGTGGCGGCGTCTTCAACGCCGGCGTACTGCAGGTCGACGAGTCGAAGATCAAGGACAACACCGGGATCGTCGGCGGCGGCGGCATCTCCAACGGCGCTGCCGACATCTTCACCGAAGAGGTCGACGGCGGCTCGGTCTGGGTCTACAAGAGCGAGGTCTCCGACAACGAGACGCTCGGCTTCGGCGGCGGCGTCCTGGATGTCGGGGGCACCACGACGTTGCACGAGACGACGGTCAGTGACAACACGGCGGTCCTCGCCGGTGGTGGCGTCGCGGTGGCCGACAGCCAGCTCACCCTCAAGGACGCCTCGGTGGTCAAGAACAGCACCGCCGGCGTGGGTGGCGGTCTGGCCGTGGCCTTCGACAGCGTCGCGACGATCGAGAACAGCAGGATCAAGGACAACACGGCCGGCTTCTTCGGCGCCGGCCTCTACAACGAGGACAGCGTCACCACGCTGCGCGACAGCGAGGTGACCGGCAACCGGGCCCTCGGCCCGGTCGGCAGCGGCGGCGGCATCTACAACACCGACGGCGGCGAGGTCAGCCTCCACCGGACGAAGGTGACGCACAACTTCGCCACCCTGCCGCCCGGCGGGATCTCCAACGGCCTCTTCAGCGTCGTGCGGCTGGACGACGAGTCCGTGGTGTCCGCCAACCGCCCCACCAACTGCCTGAACGTTCCTGACTGCTTCTGACCGGAACGGGTGGCTGATCCACATAGAGGGCGCGCCCCTCCGAGCCGTGACGGCTCGGAGGGGCGTACCCGTTTGAGCAGGTCAGGGGCTTGCGGGCCGGCTTGGGTGGGGTGTGTCGTTCCCAGCCCCGGTGGGGGCAACATGAACCTAATGTGGGCTTCTCTCGGATAAGCCCGCGAGGCGAGGAACCTTCTCATACGGTGGTTTTGGGAGCTACAACCGATTTGTAGCAGGGGACGCCCGTCTGACGGCGGCGACCCTGTCTGGTACGAGGAGAGGGCAGAGAGCTCCGATGTCCAACTACCTAACGAACAACGAAGCCTCCGGGCGGGCGACGGCCAAGAGCCGCCGCAAGCTCTGGCTCGCCAGTGGCGTGGCCGGTTTGACGGGCGTGATCAGTCTCGCGGCGGTGGGCGTCGCGGGCAGCGCCGGAGCGGTCGGCTTGAACTGGAACACCGCGCAGGTCAGCAAGGACGGCGACCAGCGGGGTGACGAGGCGCGCGACTGGAACAAGGACGAGGACCGGAACAAGGACAAGGACCGCGACAAGGACCGCGACAAGGACCACGAGCGCGGGAAGGAGGTGCCCTGCGACACCGACAAGCTGATTCAGGCGATCGTGTTCGCCAACAACAAGCACGGCGGTGTGCTGGAGCTGGCCAAGGGCTGCACCTACAACCTGAGCCGCAACGACTACCAGGGCAACGGCCTGCCGGTCATCACCGAGCGCATCACCCTGAAGGGTGAGCACACGACGATCGCCCGGGAAGCCACTGCGGACTACTTCCGCATCCTGAACGTCGGCGCGGGCGGTCACCTCACCATCAAGGGCCTGACCATCAAGGGTGGACAGACCCTCGAACGCTACAACAGCGTCGAGCCGGCGGCCGTCTGGGCGTCGTACTCGGACTCCGAGGCGATCGCGGCTCAGGTGAAGGCGGGCGTTCCGCTGAACCAGGCGCTCACCGCCCGGCAGGCCAACCCGAAGGCGGGCCTGACGGCCGCTCCGAAGGTCACGGCCAAGGCCGCGCCGGCTGCCAAGCCGGGTGTCGTCACGCCGCTCGTGGAGTACCCGGAGGACACCGACGGCGCCGGCATCCTGGTCCAGCCGGGCGGCACCGCCGAGATCCTGGAGTCCGAGGTCGTCCTGAACCAGTCGGGCGGCAACGGTGGTGGTGTGGCCAACTTCGGCACCACGAAGATCTGGCACAGCACCGTGACCCGTAACACCGCCTTCTTCTTCGGTGGCGGTGTCTTCAACGCCGGCCTGCTCAAGGTCGAGGAGTCGAAGATCACCGACAACACTGCCATCATCGGTGGTGGCGGTATCTCCAACGGCGCCGCTCGGATCTTCGCCGACGACGTCGACGGCGGAACGGTCGAGCTCAAGAAGGCCGAGATCAACGACAACGAGACGCTGGGCTTCGGCGGTGGCTACCTCGACATCGAGGGCAACACCACGGCGTACGGGACCAAGTTCGTCTCGAACACCGCGGTCCTCGCCGGCGGCGGCCTGGCCGCGGCGGACAGCCAGCTCAACCTGCACGAGGTCTCGGTGGAGCGGAACAGCACCGCCGGTGTCGGTGGCGGTGTCGCCATCGCGTTCGACAGCGCTGTCACGTTCGAGAAGAGCAGCATCAAGGACAACACCGCCGGCTTCTTCGGCGGCGGGCTCTTCAACGCCTTCAGCGTCACGACGCTGCGCGACAGCGAGGTTGCCGGTAACCGGGCCATCGGCCCGATCGGGGTCGGCGGCGGCATCTTCAACATCTTCGGCGAGGTCAACCTGTCGAAGACGAAGGTCGCCCACAACTTCTCCACCTTCGAGCCGGGCGGTGTCTTCAGCTTCTTCGGAGACGTGAACGTGGACGACAAGTCCGCCATCACCGCGAACCGTCCGACCAACTGCCTGGCCATTCCGGGCGGCACCATCGAGAACTGCTTCGCCTGATCACCTCAGGGTGAGCACGGCGTAGCGCCAGCACAACGGGCCGGCCCCCTTCCGCGAGACGCGGAAGGGGGCCGGTTCACGTCACTTCTGGACGAAGACCGCCACGCTGCGCGCCGGTACGGTGAAGGTGCCGGCCGCCCGGTCGAACGAGGCGGTACGCAGCACCGGGTCGGCCGAGTCGACAAGCACCGGGTGCAGTGCCACGTCCGCTCCGCGCAGTCCGGTCACCGTCTGGTCGACAGTCGACGGGGTGCTGTTGAAGACGACGGTCAGCGACTTCCACGGCCCGCCCAGCCCTTTGGCGTCCAGGGTCATGGTCAGCACACCCGGCGTCTCCTGCGCGCCGGACAGCGGGAACGCCACCCGTCGCTGTACCTGCTCGGCGGTGGCCAGCCCGAACACCGGCGACGACGCCCGGACGCGTAGCAACTCGGCGTACCGGGCGTCGGTGGTGTTGATCGCCGCGCAGTCCGGCACCAGCGCCGGGTCGGCCAGCAGCGGCTTCGCGTACGGCCACTTGTCCTCGTTGTCGGGTGCGGGCGGCAGACCGGCGCCGAACCCGTTGCCCTCTGCGCAACCCCAGCGGATCTGGTTGAACCAGTCACCGGAGTTGTACGAGTTGCGGTCCAGCGACTTCGACCGCAACCGTTCGGTGCCTGCGGTGACGAACCCGGTGCCCTGTCCCAGCACCACAGTGCCCAACGCCAGCACCTGCATCCGGGAACGGTCGGTCGCCGAGGTGACCTGCGGCAGTTTGTACGCCAACGCGTCGTACAGGATCTCGTTGTCGTGCGCGTCGGCGTAGGTGACGGCCTCCCCGGGCGCTGCCGTGTAGCCGGCCGGGGAGCCGTTGTAGTCGACCTGCGCCCCGGTGACCTCGTGCCCGGCGCTGTCGGTGAACCGGTAGTCGCGCAGGTTCCCGGTGAGCCCCACCTTGATCAGGTCGTGGGCGCGCAGCAGCCGGGCCTTCTGCTCAGCCGGTGACCCGTTGACCGGGTCGCCGTTCGGGTCGGTGTAGAGCCCGGAGGCGAAACCCTGCACCCTCGGGTTCTCGTCGAACGGTCCGCCGCCGCGCACCGCGTCGCGCAGCCGGTCGTTGAAGGTGCCGATGCCGGTGCCGGCCATGTTGGTCTGGGTGGCCTGGACGAAACGGGCGTCGTTGGCGACCTCGCCGAAGTTCCAGCCCTCGCCGTAAAGCATGATCGCCTTGCCGTCCACTCCGTCGCGGGCGACGGTCAACCGGTCCAGGGCCGCCCGGACGGCCAGGATGTTCGCCTTCGGGTGGTGGCCCATCAGGTCGAAGCGGAAACCGTCCACCTTGTACTGTCGCGCCCAGGTGACCAACGAGTCGACCACCAGCTTGCCCATCATCGCGTGCTCGGGAGCGGTGTTGGCGCAGCAGGTGGAGTTGGCCACCGCGCCGTCCTCCAGCAGCCGGTGGTAGTAGCCGGGCACGATCTGGTCGAGCACCGACTTCGCGTCCGTGCCGGCAGCCGACGTGTGGTTGTAGACCACGTCCATGACCACCCGCAGCCCGGCGTCGTTCACCCCGGCGACCATCCGCCGGAACTCGGTGGTCCGCGCCGCGCCGACCGGGTCGACGGCGTAGCCGCCCTCGGGCACTGTGTAGTGCAGCGGGTCGTACCCCCAGTTGTAGCCGTCGGTCTCGGCGACCGCCGCCACGCACTTCTGCTGCTCGGCCGAGTCCGGTGGCAGCGCCGCCAGGTCGCAGGCCGGCTGCCGCTGGTCGGCCCGCTTCTCGGGGATCGTCGCGAAGTCGAACGCCGGCAGCAGGTGCAGGTAGTTGACCCCGGCGTCGCCGAGCGCCCGCAGGTGGGTCATTCCGGCGGTTCCCGGCTCGGTGAACGCGAGGAAGGTCCCCCGCCGCCCGGCCGGCACGGTGTCGTCGGCGATGGAGAAGTCCCGCACTGACAACTCGGTGATCTGCGCCTTCGCGGCCGGCACCGGTGCCGGTTTGCGCAGCGTGCGCCACCCGGGCGGTGCCAGCGCTGGGTCGTTCAGGTCGACGAGCTGGCTGTGCGTGGAGTCGGCGGCGAGGGCCACCGAGTACGGGTCGGTCACCGACGCGGTGACCATCCGCTGCGCCGCCGGCTGCCACGCCCGCACCTCGTACCGATAGAACTTGCCGGTCCAGGTGTGGTCGCCGCGCACCGACCAGACGCCGGTACGGTCGTCGCGGCGCATCGGCACCGACTTCGGTGCGGCGGTGGGCGAGTCGAACAGGTGCAGGCGCACGCTGTGGGCGGTCGGCGCCCAGAGCGCGAGGCTCGGCGTCCGCCCCGCGAAGGTGGGCCCGAGCGTGGCGTCGGTCGCGCGGGAGTACACGTCGTCGAGCACGCCGGGGATCTGCACGCCGGTCGCGGCGAGCAGCGCGCCCTCGGCGTCGCGCTCGGTGACCAGCAGCTGCCCCCGCAGCGCCGCCGGGACCTTGGCCAGGTCCGCCCGGTCCAGGGCGAAGCTACGGTACGACCACAGGTGCGGGAACCTGTCGCGTTGGGCCTCGGTGAGCCCGTTGCGCTGCGCCCGCAGCGGCATCGTGGTGTACGTGCCGGTCAACTCGCCGTCGACCACGCTGACCCCGCCGGTGGGCGCGGTGACCAGCGCGTACGTCCTGCCGTCGGTCGGCGGTGTCCGCCACGCCACAGTGGACCTGTCGATCCAGTGCGCCTCCTGCTTGCCGATGTCGGTGTCTCCGCTGGCGGTGGTGGCCGTCGACGGCAGCAGGCGCCCGGGCGTGGCGGCGAGCAGCCACACTTCCCGGCCGGCGCTGGCGAAGTCGAGCCGCTGGTCGTCGGGCAGGTCCTTGGTGTCGCCGTTGTGGATGATGTAGTTCAGGCCGGTGGCACCGGTCGCCAGTGGCACCCGGAACACCGCCCCGAACGCGTCGACGGTGCTCGGCCTCAGCGGGGCGGACCACTCGGTCGGGTTGGCCGCGCCGTCCCACAGGTGCAGGCCCCAGCCGTCGTAGTTGCCGTCGGCCCGCCGATAGTGGAGCACGGCGGTGCCCTCCTCGACCGGCGGCTCCGGTTCTCCGGCGGCCGCCTGCCTGCTCGGGTAGATCGCCGGGTCGCCCTGCTTGAGCCAGATCTCGCCGGTCTGGGTGACGTCGATGCTGCGGTCCTGGGCGACGTCCTTCGTACCAGCCTTGTCGACAACCAGGAAGTTCACCGACGTCGCGCCCGGCTTGAGTTTCACCCAGGCGAACCGGCCGTAGGAGTCCTCCCCGGCGAACGGCTGCCCCTTCGGCCACTCGGTGACGTACGCCGGGTCGATGTCCCCCCAGGCGTACAGCCCCCAGTCGTCGTACCCTCCGGCCGGGCGCTGGTAGTGCACCACCGCCCACTCCCGGGAGCTGCCCTGCGGCGGGGTTCCCACGACGGCGGTGGACCGGGCGGTGGCGGTACGGCCCCGGCCGTCGCGGACCACCGCCTTGTAGTCGACCCGGGTGCCGCCGGCCAGTCCGGTCAGGTCGTGCTGCACCGTGTACGGGGCGTGGTCGGCGCTGCCCAGCAGTGTCCACCGGCCGCCGGCCACCCGCGCCGCGACGGTGACGGTGGCCAGCGGGTCGCCGGTCACCCGGGCGGTGACCGCTGCCCTGGTGGCGACGGCCGCGTCCGGAACCGGGCTGGTGATGGTGATGGTCGGCTTGTCGGCCGCCGGTGCGACGGGTTTGCCGGCCCGGTACACCGCCGCCGACAACGGCGGCACGGTGAGGGTCAGTTCGCCGTCCCCGCCAGCGGTGGCGCGGTCGGTGCCGCCGTAGATGCCGGTGAAGGTGGCGCCGGCCGACCAGGTGTCCACCGTGACAGTCTGCGCGGTGTCGGCGTTGTTCACTGCCACCACGTACTCGGTGCGGTCGGACGGGGCGATCCGGGAGGCGGCGAAGACGCCCGGCCCGTCAGCCGCGTACCGGGTGACCTGCACGCCGTCGCGCAACGCCGGGTGGGCCTGGCGCAGCCGGCCCAGGTCGGCGATGGTCCGGTACAGCGGGTGGGTCGGGTCGAACTGGTCGCTGGCGTGCGTCCGGTCGGTGCCGAGCAGGTCGTCGTCGAGGTAGTCGGCAACCTTCGACGCGAACATGTCCTGCCGGGCGTCCTTGTCCCCGCCGGGGCCGGTGAAGCCCTGTTCGTCGCCGGAGTAGACCACCGGCTGGCCCCGGGTCAGGAACATCAACTGGTGCGCGAGCTGGTCACGACGCAGGTGGCTGGCCGGGTCGCTGCCACCACCGGCGATGAACGATCCGATCCGGCCCATGTCGTGGTTGCCGAGGAAGGTGGTCAACCGGCCCGCGTCGGTGTCCCGGGCCGCGTAGAGGTCGTCGCGGGCGTACACGTCGGCGAGCGCCTTCGCGGAGCCGGCGCCGGCGGTGAAGCCCCGCGCGGCCTCCTGGAAGGCGAAGTCGAGGGTGGCCGGCAGGCCACCCTGGCGGACGTAGCTGGAGCTGATCTCCGGGTCGGCGCTGTACACCTCGCCGAACATGAAGAAGTCCTTCTTGCCGGCCTTCTCCGCGGCCCGCTCGATGCCCTGGCTGAACTGCGGCCAGAAGTCCATGTTGACGTGCTTCACGGTGTCCAACCGGAAGCCGTCGACGCCGGTCGCGCCGATCCAGTCCCCGTACGCCTTGGTCAAACCCCGCACCACCTCGGGACGCTCGGTCCACAGGTCGTCGAGGCCGAAGAAGTCGCCGTACTCGCTGTTCTCGCCCGCGAAGGTGGAGTCACCCCGGTTGTGGTACATGGTCGCGTCGTTCAGCCAGGCCGGGACCTTGACGCTCGCGTCCTTCGAGTCGGCGAACGTCGGCGTGTACGGGAAGGACTCCTTGTCGACCGGCGGGAACGCCCGGGAGCCGTCGGCGTAGTTGCGGTCCTCGAACGCCCGGCCCTGCGCGTCGGTGTACGGCGAGGTCGCCTTGTCCACGTACGCGTACCTGTCCTCGGCGTACTTGATCACGTCGGCGGTGTGGTTGACGATCACGTCAAGGTAGATCTTGAGGCCGCGCTGGTGGGCGAGCTTGACCAGCCGCTTCATCTCTTCCATCGTGCCGAAGTGCGGGTCCACCTGGGTGAAGTCGGTGATCCAGTAACCGTGGTAGCCGGCCGAGATGTCGTTGCCGGCACCCTGTACCGGCCGGTTCTTGAAGATCGGGGCGAGCCAGATGGCAGTGGTGCCCATCCCCTGGATGTAGTCCAACTTGTCGATGACGCCCTTGAGGTCGCCGCCGTGGTAGAAGCCCTTGTCGGTCGGGTCGAGGCCGGTCCGCAGCCGGTCGCCGGTGAGGCCGCCCCGGTCGTTGCGGGGGTCCCCGTTGGCGAACCGGTCCGGCAGGACGAAGTAGAACTGCTCGGCTCGGGCAGAGTTGCCGCCGGCCTTCAGCAGCGCCTCGGCGGTGGGTTCGGCGCGCCACTGGGTCGCGCCGCCGATCGCGGTTGAGGCGTCGGCGGACGGCCGGGGGGTCGCGGCGGCGGGTTGCACGGCGACCGGAGCGCCGACGAGCGTGACGGTGAGCAGGGAGGCAAGGGCCAGCAGAGCGGTGCGCGGTAACGGCGGGGGTTTCATCGACGCCTTCCTCTGGTCGCTGATTGGCCGCACGCTAACCCTTGCCGAAACATTCTGCAATACCTTGCAAACATGGTCGCAACACAGCACGTCCTTGCGGAAGCGCCGGTCAGAGCCCGTTGCAGCGCGTCCCGTCGACAGTGCACTCCCGCGGTGTGGTGGGGGCCCGCTCCATGTGGAACCGCAACGACACCGAACCACCCGGCGACACGTCGACCCCGCTGACGTACGTGAAGCCGTCGTCGAACTGGCGGATCGTCCCCTGTGGGACGCCCTCCACCCAGGAGGTCACCAGCCGTCCACCGGCGAACTCCAACCGCACCGTCCAACCACGGCTGCGGGTGGACGTGTTGACCATCGCCACCTCGCCGATGAAACCCCCGTCGAAGCTCTGCACCACCCGGTACCGCCCGATCATCGCCGGCTGTCCCGGCGCGGCCCGGCTCGGCGACAGCGTCGCCGCCGGCTTCCCGGTCGGACCGGCCGCCGGTTCGGCCGATGGTGACGCGGGCCCGGCCGCCGCGCTCGGCGGCAGCCCGTTCGCACGGCCGGATATCCCCGGCAGCACCGGCGGCGGAGACGGCACCGAGGTGGGCACGCTCGGCGCCACCACCACCGCCGACGGCACCGGCAGCGCCGGCGGTTGCGCGCCGTCCGGCGCAGGGCTACGTCCCCGGTACGCGCCCAGGGCCACGATGAGCAGGACCACCATCACGACGACACCGGCGCCGACCACGATCCAGGGTGAGGTGGCGATCGCCACCGGACCGTGTGGTGGGCGCGGAACACGGCGCATGCCGGACATGTACCTCCTTCAGCGAACCGTCCGCGCAGCGTAGCGATCGGCGGCCCGGCCCGGAAAGCCTTGGTGGTGCGGCGGTGCGGCGGTGCGGCGGGGCGGCGGGGCGGCGGGGCGGCGGGGCGGCGGGGCGGCGGGGCGGCGGTGCAGCTGTGCAGCAGTGCGGCGGTGGCTCAGCCGATCCGGCAGTCGACCCCGTTGACTGTGCACTTGACCGGTCGCTGCGCCGAGTCACCCCAGCCGACGCGCAGCCGCAGCGTCCGAGAGTCGCCCGCGTCCAGCGAACGGGTGCCGCGCAGGACGAACTCCCCGTGCCCGCGCCCCCGCACCGAGACGCCCGAGTCATCACCCACTCGCAGAGTCCAGGTGTCGTCGTCGAACAGCAGTTCCACCTGCCATTCCGCCGACCGACTCGACTCGTTGGCGATCGACAGGACCGCCGAATCCCCGTCCCAGCCGTTCGAACCGACCTCGTACCGGGCGCTGACCGCGTCCTGCGCCGACGGCGCAATCAGGACGCTCGTCGGCACCGGAGTCGGCGAGCCGGTGACGGTGGCCCGCGGTAACGGTGTCCGGCTACTGCGTGACGGTCGCGGCGACACCGAGCGCCGCTCCACGGCGGCCGGAGTCGGCCCACCGGTGGCCGACGCGGCGGCCGGCACGGTCGGCAGGAACGCCGGAGGAGCGGCCTGCGGCGGCGCGTCCCGCTCCCTGGTGCGAAACGACAGCAGCGCGATCACGAGGAGCACCACCAGCGCGCACACGCCGAGCAGCACCACGATCCACGGCACCGACGCCAACACCCGCGCCGCCCGCGAATCTGCCGCACCGTCCGGCCGCACCGCCATCAGGTCTCCCCTCGTCCCCCACCGACGCGACAGCGTAGCCAGCGCCGCACGGGCCCGAAACCGGGTGGGTACGGATCGGGCCAACCGGCCCCCGTCGGTCAGCCCGTCCGGACGACAGTGCAGATCAGTGGTCCGTCATCCGAGATACGCAGCAGGTAGCGGTACCGCTCCCCCGGCACCGCCTGCCCCCGACAGTCCAGGAACTCCCACTCGACCGCCACCATCGTCAACAGCGCGGACACCGGCTGCACGTCCTCGATCCGGGCGTGGGCCGCGACCAACTCCCGGTCCTGGTAGTCGGGTGCGGCGCCCACGAAGGACAGCGCCACCGCCGCCGCGGACGTGAACGAGAAGCTGTAGGTGTCAGCCACCACCAGCCCCGGCAGGGCGTAACAGCCGGCGATGGCCGGCAGGTCGCCTGAGGTCAACGCCACGCCGTACCGGTCGAAGAAGTCGGCCAACGTGTCAAGGTCCGTGGAGGCGTTCACGGCCACAGCAATTGCCGGTCACCGCACAGCTCAAACCTCAGCGGGGCGGCACCTGAACCTCGATCTCGGAACCCAACCGGGCGTCGCCGGCCAGACCCAGGTCGTCCCCGCTCCAGAACCGCCCCGGGTCGTACCAGTTCGGACGTCGACCCGCCGGCAGCAACCCCATTGCCTCATAGGTCACCGCCACCACCTCGGCGCAGTACGCCGTCTCCAGCGCCCGGTCCCGCTCCCCCGCCGACCGGGCCGAGCTGATCGGGCCGGAAGGGTTGGCGCGGTCGGTGGGGTTGACTTGGGCGGTCGGGTTGGGGCGCTCGGTCGGGTTGGGGCGCTCGGTCGGGTTGGGGCGGGGTGTCGGCTGGCCGAGGCGTGCCAACGCCGACAGCCCACCGAGGTGCGGCAGCGCGGGAAGCCGGCCGGGACGCGGCAGGGCCGGCACCCGACCCCGCACCCAGCGCCACGCCAACTGGGCGGTCGACGGGAACGGCGTGCCGTCCAGCCGCGCGATCGTCCGCAGCACCGCCCGCTCCATCTCCGCGTCGGCCGGCGGGTCGAGCTGCCGCAACCAGGCCCGTTGGCCGTACCGGTTGGCCCAGACGCCCACCGCGTCCCGCAGGTCGTGCAGCTGGACGCCACGTTGGTGGCTGCCCGACCACAGGTCCGGCAACGATTTGCCCAACTCCGCGTGCCACATCAGCGGCGGCATGTCGTCCAGCACCACCGCCATCCCGACGTGATTCACCGGGCTGTTGGTGGTGAACTGGATCGCCCGGTCCGGCACGCTGCGGCCCCGGAACACCCACACGTCACCGGTGCGGGTCAACTCGACGGCCTCATCCAGGCTGATGCTCATGAGGGTCTAGCCTAGGCCGATGCGGCAACGAATGCGGTGGTGGAAGGTTCTCGGGCTGGCCGGGCTCGCCGGTGTCGCGGCCTCCGGCGTGGTCATCGCCCGGGCCGAACGGCGTCGGCGCGCGTACACCCCGGAGGAGATCCGGCAGCGGCTGCTGGAGCGGCACGCCCAGGCCAGCGACGCCGCGAAACCCGGTGACCCGACCTGACCCACCGTCCTCTGTAGATCATCGTTGGGGCAGCCGGGCAGGTCGATGATCGATACGATGAGGCCATGACGACGCCCGTCGCACAGCGGCCCTTCGTCCTGTCCATCCCGGCCGCCCCGGTCGAACGACACGGCAACGTCGACCTGCACCTGCCCACCCACACCGGTCGCGCGCCGGCCGTCGTGGTGGTGCACGGCGCTCCGCTGCCACCCGACGCGCCCGATCCTCGCGACTGGTTGCTCTACCGCGGCTACGGCGCGCTGCTCGCCGCGAGCGGCGTCGTCACCGCGCTGGTCAGCTACCAGGTGTCCGACCTGTCCGCGCTGCCCGCCGCGGCCGACGACATCGCCGCCATGGTCGAGCAGGTCCGCGCCGATCCGCGGGTCGACCCCGAGCGGGTGGTGCTGTGGTTCTTCTCCGGCGGCGGCCTCTTCGCGGCCGACTGGCTGCGTGTCCCACCGGCCTGGCTACGCGGGATCGCACTGACGTACCCGCTGCTCGTTCCGTTCCCCGGCTGGGAGGTCGACGCCCGGTTCCTGCCGGTCGAGGCACTCAGCTCCGGCACCGGCGTGCCACTGGTGCTGACCCGCGCCGGTCAGGACATCCCGCCGGTCCTGGCCGGCATCGACGCGTTCCTCCCCGCGGCGGCCGCAAAGGGCTGGCCGATGCAGGTGATCGAGGTGCCGGACGGGCAGCACTCCTTCGAGATCCTCAACCACGGCCCGCAATCCGAGGCAGCCGTCCTGGCCGCCCGCGACGCCGTCCTGGAACTGCTCGACGCAACCTGACCACCTCCACCCGGTAACGATGCAGGGCGGCATGATCGACTCGGGTTCCGTGATGTCGTGGGGTCTCCGCCACCGGGACACCGCGTTTTCAGGGAACCAGAGTAGATCATGGGGTTTTGGCCGCCGTGTCGGGTTCGGTAGGGTGGCGGTTCGGGTGGTTTGTCGGGTTCGGGGCGAATGTCGGGTGGTCGGGGCCACCCCGTCGGCGGAATCGTGGGCCGGGCCGGGTCGTTATACCTGGCAGACCACCGCGACCGTCGAGTCGTAGGGCGCGGGCAGCGGCCCCGGGAACACCTGGCAGGCCGCCTCGGTTACACCCCCGAACGGCCGAGCACCACAACGGCCGGAACAGCCGCCGGGAACACCCGACAGGCCGCCCCGGTTACACCCCCGAACGGCCGAGCACCACAACGGCCGACCCCCGCAGGCAGGCGGAATGATCCGCCACCGGCACCGGTTACACCCCGTCCCGACGCCGACCCCCTCGTTGCGGGTCGCCGGGCACGAACTTCCCCCCACCACCATCCCCCCTGGTGTGGTGTGGGCATCCCCCCGAGGCAGAGGAGCACGCCATCATGCGTACCGATCTGATTCGTAAGACCGCCCTGACCGCCGCCGGCCTCGCGTTCACCGGCGGCGCCATCGCCGGCCCCGTGACCGCCGCCTACGCCATGTCCGATGCGAAGCCGGCCACCCAGACGCAGACCGACCGCAAGGGCCACGGCGAGCGGGAGCTCGGTGTGCGCTACGAAGCCCAGCCGAACTTCTACTACTGCGGGCCCGCCGCGACCCGTAACGCCCTGAGTGTGCAGGGTAAGAACATCAACGTTGATGACATGGCCAAGGAGATGGGCACCACCGAGGCCGGCACCAACTCCATCAACGACATCACCCCCGTGCTGAACAAGGAAACCGGCAAGAACGACGCCTACCGGTCCGTCGAAATCAGCACCCCCGACGCCGATGCCAAGCAGACCGACCAACTGCGCGCCGACATCGTCAAGACGGTCGACGACGGTAGGGCCGTGGTCGCGAACATCGCCGGGACCAGCACCGACACCAACGGTGTGAGCCACTCCTACGAAGGCGGGCACTACATCAGCGTCGTCGGCTACCGAGACAACGGCAGCACCGTCACCATCGCCGACTCCGCCGACCCCAACCAGGCCGCCTACCAGATCAGCGTCGAACACCTCGCCGACTGGATCGCCACCCGCGGCTACGCCACCAGCTGACCCACACCACAAGACCGAAGGGCCGGACCCCACGAGGGTCCGGCCCTTCGGCATGACCAGTCAAAGATCAGTGCTCGTTGCCCGCGCGGACCGGATCGACGTCGGAGGCCACCGCAGCCGACTGACCGTCGGAGGCCACCTCCACGCCGGGCGCGCTGTCGGTCGACGTGACGCGGTGGGCACGGCGGCGCAGCCACCAGGTGCTGCCGAGCCCGGCGAGCACCGCGAGGACCAACCCGGCCCAGGAGATGTCCTTCAGCCAGTGTTCGGCGGCCTTGCCGACCGAGTAGAGCAGGTACGTCGTGCCGAAGGCCCAGACCAAGCCGCCGGCCGCGTTCGCCAGGAGGAAGCGGCGGTACGGCACGTGCAGCGCACCGGCGAGCGGCCCGGCGAGGATCCGCAGCAGTGCCACGAACCGACCGAAGAAGACCGCCCAGACGCCGTGCCGCGCGAAGCTCTGTTCGGCACGGGCGAGTTGCGCCGGGCCCAGGTGTTTGGGGAACCGTCTGCCCAGTCGAGCGAGGAGAGGGCGACCGCCGCGTCGGCCGACGGCGTACCCGACGGAGTCGCCGACGATGGCGCCGAACGCCGCGGCGCTGGCCACCCACTCCGGCTCCACCACTCCGGTGGCGGCGAGCAGGGCGGAGCTGACGAGCACGATCTCTCCGGGCAGCGGGACACCCATGCTCTCGACGCCGATCACGCCGGCGACGATGAGGTAGACCACGCCCGGAGGCAGGGCCGAGAGCCAGTGCTGGACGTCGACCACTCGGCACCCCTTCCGATCCGGCCTCCGACCCTACCCTGGGACCTGGTGAACCGGCGTGCTCGCGGACA
Organism: Micromonospora sp. NPDC049049; assembly: GCF_040649115.1. NCBI lineage: Bacteria > Bacillati > Actinomycetota > Actinomycetes > Micromonosporales > Micromonosporaceae > Micromonospora > Micromonospora sp. NPDC049049. Next base: position 101,503 of record NZ_JBEZEX010000013.1, read on the forward strand.
CCGCCCAGCCTCCATCCAACCCTTAACCGCGGGGCTCGAGGGCTGGCGTCAGCCGGCGAGCGGGGCGACGAACTCCAGCCGGTTGCCGTGCGGGTCGTGAGTATGGAAGCGGCGCATCCCGGGCAGCTCGTCGTCGCCCCAGACGACGTCGTACCCGGCGTCGAGCAGCCGACCGGCAAGCATGTCGAGGTCGGGGCGGAGCAGGGCAGGGTGTGCCTTGCGGGCGGGGCGGAAGTCGTCTTCGACGCCGAGGTGCAGTTCGGCGTCGTACCCGATGAACCAGCAACCGCCGCGGGCGGCGAGGGCCGGGGGTTTGGGTTTCTCGACCAGGCCGAGCAGGCCAGCGTAGAAGGCGCGCGAGACCTCCTCGGTGCCGCGCGGACAGGCCAGCAGTACGTGGTGGATCATTGCGGCACCTCCTGTCTCGAACCCTGGCACTCGCTTGCACATATAGCAAGACGGACGTACGGTTTTGTTGGAAGCGGAATCGGGCGGTAAGTGTCACCTAACCTCGGCGGCACCCCGGCCGGTGCGACAGACTGCTCAGGACTACTCACGGTCGCTGGTGTGAAGGAGTACGACGTGGCGAGCCTCGACACCTTCGGTGCGAAGACCCAGCTACGCGTCGGAGACGCGAGCTACGAGATTTTCAAGATCGACAAGGTGGACGGCCACGCACGGTTGCCGTACAGCCTGAAGATCCTGCTGGAGAACCTGCTGCGGACCGAGGACGGCGCGAACATCACCGCCGACCACATCCGCCAGCTCGGCGGGTGGGACTCCACCGCCGCCCCGAGCGTGGAGATCCAGTTCACCCCGGCGCGGGTCCTGATGCAGGACTTCACCGGCGTGCCCTGCGTGGTCGACCTGGCCACCATGCGCGAGGCAGTACGTGACCTGGGCGGCGACGCCACCAAGGTCAACCCCCTCGCCCCGGCCGAGCTGGTCATCGACCACTCGGTCATCGCCGACCTGTTCGGCCGCGAGGACGCGTTCGCCCGCAACGTCGAGCTGGAGTACGAGCGCAACAAGGAGCGCTACCAGTTCCTGCGCTGGGGTCAGACCGCGTTCAACGAGTTCAAGGTCGTCCCGCCGGGCACCGGCATCGTGCACCAGGTCAACATCGAGTACCTGGCCCGCACCATCATGGAGCGCAACGGCCAGGCGTACCCGGACACGGTGGTCGGCACCGACTCGCACACCACGATGGTCAACGGCCTGGGCGTGCTGGGCTGGGGCGTCGGCGGCATCGAGGCTGAGGCCGCGATGCTCGGCCAGCCGGTCAGCATGCTGATCCCCCGGGTGGTGGGTTTCAAGCTCTCCGGGGAGATGCCGGCCGGCACCACCGCCACCGACCTGGTGCTGACCATCACCGAGATGCTGCGCAAGCACGGTGTCGTCGGCAAGTTCGTCGAGTTCTACGGCCCCGGCGTGAGCGCGGTGCCGCTGGCCAACCGGGCCACCATCGGCAACATGTCCCCGGAGTACGGCTCCACCGTCGCGATCTTCCCGATCGACGCGGAGACGATCCGCTACCTGGAGCTGACCGGCCGGGACGCCGCGCAGGTCGCGCTCGTCGAGGCGTACGCCAAGGAGCAGGGTCTCTGGCACGACCCGGACGCCGAGCCGGACTACTCCGAGCGCCTGGAGCTGGATCTCGGCACCATCGAGCCGTCGCTCGCCGGCCCGAAGCGCCCGCAGGACCGGGTGCCGCTGGGCAGCGCCAAGACGCTGTTCCGCTCCGCGTTGACCGACTACGTTGCCGACGACTCCGTCGGTGAGCGCGACCTCAAGCCGGGTGTCCCCCGCGAGGAGCTGCCGCGCGGCGCCAACGGTCCGGCCGACGAGGCCAGCGCCGAGTCCTTCCCGGCCAGCGACCCGCCGGCCAACGAGTTCAGCGACCCGGCCGACGAGCCGCGTGACCTGGAGACCGCGGCGGTTGGCGCGGGCGGCCGGGCCAGTAACCCGGTCCGGGTCACGGGCAGCGACGGCGTGGAGTACGAGCTGGACCACGGCGCAGTGGTGATCGCAGCGATCACCTCCTGCACCAACACGTCCAACCCGCAGGTGATGATCGGTGCCGCGCTGCTGGCCCGCAACGCGGTGGAGAAGGGCCTGTCCCGCAAGCCGTGGGTGAAGACCACCCTGGCGCCCGGGTCGAAGGTCGTCATGGACTACTACGAGCGCGCCGGCCTCACCCCGTACCTGGACAAGCTCGGCTTCAACCTGGTCGGCTACGGCTGCACCACGTGCATCGGCAACTCGGGCCCGCTGCCCGAGGAGGTGTCCGCCGCGGTCAACGAGCACGACCTGTCGGTCGTCTCGGTGCTCTCGGGCAACCGGAACTTCGAGGGCCGGATCAACCCGGACGTCAAGATGAACTACCTGGCGTCGCCGCCGCTGGTGGTCGCCTACGCCCTGGCCGGCACCATGGACATCGACCTAGCCAACGAGCCGATCGGTGAGGACTCCGAGGGCAACCCGGTCTACCTGCGCGAGATCTGGCCGAACAGCGCCGAGATCCAGGACGTCATCGCCCAGGCGATCGGCGCCACCGGTTTCAGCGCCGCGTACGCCGATGTCTTCGCCGGCGACGAGCGGTGGCAGTCGCTGCCGACCCCGACCGGCGACACCTTCGCCTGGGAGAACGACTCCACCTACGTGCGTAAGCCCCCGTACTTCGAGGGCATGCAGCAGGAGCCGAGCCCGGTCGTCGACATCTCCGCCGCACGGGTGCTGGCCAAGCTGGGTGACTCGGTGACCACCGACCACATCTCGCCGGCCGGCGCGATCAAGGCGGACTCCCCGGCTGGCACGTACCTGGCCGAGCACGGTGTGCCGCGCCACGAGTTCAACTCGTACGGTTCCCGCCGGGGTAACCACGAGGTGATGATCCGGGGCACCTTCGCCAACATCCGGCTGCGCAACCAGCTGGTGCCCGGGGTGGAGGGTGGCTTCACCGTCAACCACCTCACCGGCGAGCAGACCTCGATCTACGACGCCTCGATGGCCTACCAGGAGGCCGGCATCCCGCTGGTCATCCTGGCCGGCAAGGAGTACGGCTCGGGCTCGTCGCGGGACTGGGCGGCCAAGGGCACGATGCTGCTGGGCGTCCGGGCGGTCATCGCCGAGTCGTACGAGCGGATCCACCGCTCCAACCTGATCGGGATGGGCGTACTGCCGCTCCAGTTCCCGGTGGACGTCACCGCCGAGTCGCTCGGCCTGACCGGCAGCGAGACGTTCACCATCACCGGGGTGACCGCCCTGAACGACGGTGACACCCCGAGCACCGTGCAGGTCAGCACCGACACCGGCGTGGAGTTCGACGCCGTGGTGCGGATCGACACCCCCGGTGAGGCGGACTACTACCGGCACGGCGGCATCCTGCAGTACGTGCTGCGCCGCATGATCGCCAACTGACGTACCGACTGGTGGAAGGCCGCTCCCGCTCCGGCGGGGGCGGCCTTCGCCGTTCCAGCCGAGGAAGGCTCGCTGTCAGAGCGCCCGTAGTCGCTCGGCTACCGCGTCATCCACGGCGCGGCACGCGTAACCCCGTAACCGCCGTCGCAGGGACCCTGCGTCGTTCCCGGGTCGCTCCTCGTACCGGGCCTCGATACGGGCTAACCTCTTAGCTAAGGAGGTGCATGGTGGCCGGTGAAGCTGCGGCGCAGTTCAACATCCATGATGCGAAGACGAACCTGTCACGCATCATCGAACGGGTCGAGCACGGCGAGGAGATCGTGATCAGCCGGGCTGGCAACCCGGTCGCCAAGGTGATCCCTCTTCGTCGAACAACACGGACCGGTCGCGGGTCTCTGCGCGGTGCGCTGGATCTCAGCGGTGACTGGGATTCCGACGAGGTCAACGACGAGGTTGCTCGCGAGTTCGGAATGCCCGGATGAGGCTCTTGCTCGACACGCACGTGGTGCTCTGGTGGCTGACCGACGACCCGGTCCTCGGCACGGACATCAAGGACCGCATCGACACCGAACCCGATGTGTACCTGAGCCCGGTCACGCTGTGGGAGGTTGCGATCAAACAGTCACTGGGCAAGTTGCCCGGCCCAGTCGACCTGGCCGAACGGATCCGCGACGCCGAATTGCGAGAACTCCCGATCCGCTACGATCACGCAATCACAGCTGGTCGACTGCCGGCGATCCACCGGGATCCCTTCGACCGGATGCTTGTCGCACAGGCCGTGCACGAAGGTCTGACCCTGGTCACCCGCGACGACCGCATCCAGAAGTACGACGTATCGATCCTGGTGGCGTGACTTCCATCCGCTCGCGGACGGGGTAATCGCGGGCGTCATCGGCGTACTTGACTCGAAGGACCCGGCCGGTCCGGCGCTCGCCTTCGGCCCGGCGGCCTGGGCCCGGTTCCTGGTGCTGGCCAAGGGCGGCTGACCCCCGTTGCCCTACCGGTCGAGTTCGTCGGCCCGGTCGAGCAGCGCACGGCGCTCGGCGGTCGAGCCCACCGCTGCTGCCGCCTCCCGGAACAGTCCTGCCGCGCGTCTCCGGTCGCCCTGCCGGGCCACCAGATCGGCCTGCACCGCCACGGCGAGCGGATGGTCGTCCAGCCTGCCTCCGGCGCGGGCCGCGTCGAGCAGGATCAACCCGGCGGCCGGTCCGTACGCATAGCCGTGCGCTACCGCCCGGTTGAGCGCGATCACCGGTGAGGGGCGCAGCTCGGCGAGCGCGTCGTAGGCCCGCGCGATCGTCGGCCAGTCGGTCTCGTCGGCCGAGGCGGCGGTGGCGTGGCAGGCGGCGATCCGGGCCTGCCACGCGTACGGCCCGTCCTGGCGTACCCGATCGAGGGCGGTCAGGCCCTCGGCGATGGCGGCGCGGTCCCACCGGTCGCGGTCCTGCCGTTGCAGGGTGAGCAGGTTGCCGGCGGCGTCGCGGCGGGCGTCCCGACGGGAGTGTTGGAACAGCAGCAGCGCCAGCAGCGCGGCGACCTCGGACTGGTGTGGCATCAGCCGGTCCAGCAGCCGGGCCAGCCGGACCGCCTCGTCGGCGAAGGCCGGTTCACCGTCGGCGACGTAGCCCCTGGTGAACAGCAGGTACAGCACGGCGAGGACGCCGGGCAGCCGCTCGGTCAGCGCCGGCCCGTTCGGCACCCGGTACGGGATGCCGGCCTGGGCGATGCGGGTGCGCGCCCGGGTCAACCGGCGGGTCATCGTCGACTCGCTGACCAGCAGCAGGCGGGCGATGTCAGCGGTTGGCACGCCGCAGACCGTTCGCAGCGTCAACGCCACCCGGGCCTCGATCGCGAGCGCCGGATGGCAGCAGGTGAAGATGAGACGCAACCGGTCGTCCACCACGTCCTGCCCCACCTCGGGCTCGGGGTGCGCGTCGTCGGGCGTGAGCAACGCCAGGTCGTGCAGCTTGCGCCGCTCCACTGTGGCCCGGCGCAGCACGTCGATCGCCCGGTTGCGCGCCACGGTCATGAGCCAGCCGCCCGGGTTGGTCGGCACACCGTCGGTGGGCCAACGTTCCAGCGCGACGGTCAACGACTCCTGGGCGCAGTCCTCGGCCAACGCCCAGTCCCCGGTGACCCGGATGAGGGTCGCGACGATCCGGGGGTACGCCTCGACGCCGGCGACCGCGACGGCCTCCGCCGCCGCCGCGTCGGACGGTGCCGGGATGCGCACCGGCCGGCGCGGCGGGGTGGACAACCTCGTCAGTCGGACAGGTCCGCGAACGGACGCAGTTCCAGTCGCCCCTCACGGGCCATCGGGTGGGTGCGAGCCACCTCGATCGCCTCGTCCAGGTCGGCGCAGTCGAGCAGGTCGAAGCCCACGATCACCTCGGCGGTCTCCGCGAACGGCCCCTCGGAGACGAGCAGCTCGCCGTCGCGAACGCGGACGGTGGTGGCCGCGCTGGTCGGCCCCAGTACGTTGCCGGTCAGGCGGCGGCCACGAGAGTCGTTCTCCGCCACCCACTTGTCGATGTCGGGAAGCTCGGTGGGGTCGGTGTCCGGCTCGGTGTCGCTGCAAACGAACATCATGTACTTCATCTGATCGCTCCCTTGGTTTCTCGGGGTGTCGCCAGCATGACGATCGGCCGGGAGCGTTCCGGACACCCTCCCCCGAAAAATTCCGGTCAGTCTCCGCTGGCGGCGCGGCGGCGGGCCTCGCGGGTCTTCATGGCGTGCTCCATCAGCGTGACGAGCACCTCCTTGCTGGACTCACGCTGCCGGGCGTCGCAGAGCAGCACCGGCACACCCGGGTCCAGGTTCAGCGCGGCCTGCACCTCGTCGAGCCGGTACTTCCGGGCGTCCTGGAAGCAGTTCACCGCCACCACGAAGGGCGTGCCCCGACCCTCGAAGTAGTCGATCGAGGGGAAGCAGTCGGCGAGCCGGCGGGTGTCGGCCAGCACCACCGCGCCGATCGCCCCCAACGCCAACTCGTCCCAGACGAACCAGAACCGGTCCTGCCCCGGCGTACCGAACAGGTACAGCACCAGGTCGTCGCTGATGGTGATCCGGCCGAAGTCCATGGCCACGGTGGTGGTGGTCTTGCTCTCCACCCCGGACAGGTCGTCGATGCCGACCCCCGACTCCGTCAGCACCTCCTCGGTGCGCAACGGCCGGGTTTCGCTGACCGCGCCGACCATCGTCGTCTTGCCCACGCCGAAGCCGCCCGCGACCAGGATCTTGATCGCGGTGGGCAGTGGCGTCGCTCCCGCCGGCCGGTCAGAGTGCCCGTAGTCCATTGATTACCGCCTCGAAGATGCTGTTGTCGGGAAGACCGGCCGTGGTCTGTGGCTCGCGGACCTGCACCAGGCTGCGGGCCGCCAGATCACCGAGGAGCACCCTGATGGTGCCCACCGGCAGGTCGAGATGGGCGGCGATCTCGGCGACGGACTGTATGCGTTGGCACAGCCCGACGATCGCCAAGTGCTCGGGACCGAGACCGACCTCGGGCGTGACCTCGGCTCGGGTCGCCGTGACCAGGGAGATCAGGTCGAATGTGCCGGTGACCGGGCGGGCCCGACCACGCGTCACCGCGTACGGACGCACCACCGGACCCGCGTGGTCATCCACCCACTGATGGTCTGCGGACTCCCCCTGGACCGTCATCGCCGCTACCTCTCGCCGACCTGCTGATCAGTGCCGCGCGACGGTGATGCGACGTACTTGCCGACCCGGGTGACCAGCATCGCCATCTCGTAGGCGATCAGGCCGACGTCGGCGTCCTCGCTGGCCAGTACCGCCAGGCAGGCGTTGCGGCCCGCCGCGGTGACGAACAGGAACGACGACTGCATCTCGATGATGGTCTGTTGCACCTGCCCGCCACCGAAACGCTTGCCGGCGCCCCGCGCGAGGCTCTGGATGCCGGCCGCCATCGCAGCGAGGTGCTCACCGTCGTCCCGGCTCAACCCCTGCGAGGAGGCCATCAGGAGGCCGTCGGTGGAGAGCGCGACCGCGTGTTCGGCCTGCTTCACCCGGCCCACCAGGTCATCCAGCAACCACGTCAGGTCGGCGCTCGAAGCCGTCTTCTGGGTCACTTCGTCGTCCTCTTCTCGCCCGGCTGTGTGCCGTTGTTCGTCTGGGGCTCGACCGTCACACCGCGCGTCGTCGGTGCTCGGTCAGGTCGCTTGTGGATCCTCGTCGGCCGGCTCGGACGGCGTCGTCGTCACCGGTGCGCCGGAGGCGCCGCCGAGCAGCCGCGCCGCGTCGGTCCGCCCACGCCGGGTGCCGGTCTGGTAGGAGCTCATCATCCGGCGAACCTGCTCCGGTGGGCGCACCACATCCTCGTCGTCGGTTTCGGACACCGCCGGGTCGTCTCGCAACTCGGGAACGATGTTCGCCTGTCGGACCCGGACGGGCAGGCCGGAGTCGGTCCGCTCCGCATCGGCGCTGGCGGGCGCCGGCCCACCGTCGCCGGCCGGGGCCGCCTCTTCGCCGGGGGCCTCCGGGCGGGTGGTGTCGACAGCGGGCAGCCCGGTGGGCACTGTCGGGGCTTCCAAGGCCGGCTGAGCGGGCCCGCGCCGGGCGCGGGTGGGCAGGTCGGGGGCGCTGGTCGCCGGGGTGGTCCGCTGCCGGGTGGGGAGAACGGTGTCCGCCTCGGCCTCCCCGTCCGTCGTCGGCGCGGTGGTGTCGGCTGGATTCGGCGCCGCCGAGGTCACCGCCACCTCCGACGTGGTGGTCGTCGGTGCGGCGAGCGCGACCGGTGCGAGGGGGGTCGTACGGCCGGTGTCCGTGGCGGGTGCCGGCGGCATCGGGATGGCCGATCCGGTCCGGAACGAGCCGGAGTCCTCCGGAGAGGCGTCGGCCTCGGTGACCAGCTCCAGCGGGATCAGCACGACAGCGGTGGTGCCGCCGTACGCGGACTCCTTGAGCCGTACCCGCACGCCGTGCCGTTCGGTCAGCCGGCTCACCACGTAGAGCCCGAGGCGGGCGGCGTTGGCGAGGTTCAGCTCGGACTGGTCGACGATGCGGTGGTTCGCCGCGGCCAGGTCCTCCTCGCTCATGCCGAGGCCACGGTCCTCGATCTCGATGGCGAAGCCGTTGGAGACCAGTTGGCCGCGGACCTCGACCGTCGTGTGGGGCGGGGAGAACGACAGGCCGTTCTCGATCAGCTCGGCGAGCAGGTGGATGACGTCGCCGACCGCGCGGCCGGCGAGCGAGACAGGACCCAGCGGCAGCACGTTGACCCGGGTGTAGTCCTCCACCTCGGCCACGGCGCCGCGCACCACGTCGACCATCGGGACGTTGCGCCGCCAGGCCCGACCAGGGGTGGAGCCGGAGAGCACGATCAGGTTTTCCGCGTTGCGCCGCATCCGGGTGGCGAGGTGGTCGACCCGGAACAGGTCCTCCAGCTCCTCCGCGTCGTGCTCGCGGCGTTCCATCGCGTCGAGCAGGGTGAGCTGACGGTGGACGAGCGCCTGCGTGCGTCGGGCCAGGCTCAGGAAGACCTCGCGGACGTTGCGACGCAGGTCGGCCTGCTCGACGGCGGTGCGCAGGGCGGTCTCCTGAACGGCGTTGAACGCCTTACCGACCTGACCGATCTCGTCGGTGCCGAACTCCAGCGGGGGCGCCTCGGTGGCCACGTCGACCTCCTCGCCGCGCCCGAGCCGGTCCACCACCCGGGGGAGCCGCTCGTCGGCGAGCTGCCAGGCGGCCTGTCGCAGCCGCTCCAGCTGGCGCAGCAGGTTCCGCGCGGTGGTGATGGAGACGACGACGGAGGCGATGACGGCGAGCAGGCCCAGACCGGTGGCGAGCACCAGCCGGACGACGACCATCACGGCGACGCCGGTGGCCCGGTCCACGACGCCCTCACCGCCGTCGATCACGACGTCGTTGATCTCGGCCAGCGCGGGTTCCACGGTGCCGCGCCACTGCTCGGCGCCGACCGGTAGCTGCGTCGACGGCCGGCCCTCGCGGATGATGCTGTCCTGCACGGCGCGCAGTCGGGTGAACGCCTCACCCTCGACGAGCTGCTGGTAGCGGCGCTGGTCGGCGTCGGCGAGCCGGACCCGGGTCTCCTCACCGATGAACCGCTCCGCGCCGACCAGCGCGACGTAGCGGGCGTACTCGGCACCGCTCATCCGCCCGTTGCCGAAGAGGCCGCTGAGCAGTGCGTCCTCCTGCGAGACCAGCTCCTTCATCCGGTTGAGCTGGATGAGGGCGGCGGCCTCGCTGGCGATCTGCTTGTCGTCCAGGCTGCCTGTCACGTCGTAGATCTGGAAGATCGATTCGATCGCGCCGGTGTACGCCTCGGCGGCGGCGATCCGATCGATCTTGCGGTCGAGCACCTCGGCGCGGGTCTGCTTCAACGTGTCGACCTGGGCGATCGTCATACGGAGCTGGTTGTCCAGTGCGGAACTGCCGGCCATGTCGACCTGCCAGTGGCGCACCGAGTCGGCGAAGGCGCCGGCCAACTGCGTGGTCTTGAGGTGTTCGGCCTCAAGGGCCGTCCGCTGCGCGGCCTCGGGATTGCTCAGGTACGCCTGGGTCAACCGCCGCTCCACCTGGAGTTCCTGCAGCAGCGGCTCGCTGGGCGTGTAGATCTTGCTGTTGAGCAACTGGATACCGAGGAGATTGAAGCCGTCACGCAGGGTCACCCACGCCGCGAACATCCAGAGCGCGACCAGGGAGAGCAGCAGGGCGACAACCTTGGTGCGGATACTCGTACCGCGAGAACGCATTGAACCGTCCCAGGCCGGGCGTTGACTCAGCTCATCAACGAATGATCAGAGGGGGCGACGTCCCACCACAGCGGGGCATCCGGGCTGAGGCTCTGCGTACGCTAGCAGTGTCCACACAACCCCTCAAGTCGCTGTTTTTGTTGACTGGTAACCGCAATCCACCACCGATCGGTCCACCCCGGAGGCACGGATGCCGGCCAGTCGGCAGGCGGCGAGCACCGCGGCGCGAACGATGACTGTCGGACAGTACAGCTCCTTGCCGTACCACAGTGGAGGGTGCTCCCGTGCGGCGGATTCGTGCAGGTAGGCGTGCCCGCGCGCCACGGCCGCGTCGACCCGGGGCACCGTCGTCGGCACCGTCAACAGCACCTGGAGGGCGTACGCGGTCTCCTCGGCGGTGCCGTCCCACCGCCCCCACGAGCCGTCCGCGCGCTGGCTGTCCAGCACCCAGGCGGCTGCCCGATCCACCGCCTCGGCGGCAGCCGCGCCCCGCCCGAACTCGGCAAGTGCCAGCACGCAGCACGCGGTGGCGTAGAACGGCGAGGCGTGCCATCTGTCCTGCCAGGCGCCGTCCGCGCGTTGACGCCCGGTCAGCACCGCGCTCAGCCGGTCGACCGCCCGGTGGTAGCGACCGTCCGCATCCGGGTACCGGCTCACGTACTGACCGAAAGCGTCCAGCACGTGGGCGTTCGTGGTGACCGAGAAACCGTCCTCCCCCGGCCAGGTGCAGAAGCCGTCAGCCGTCTCGTACACCCACAGGCTGGCCGGGTCCGCCGGACGGCCGAGTCGGGCCAACGCGTCGAGGGAGACCGCCGTGGTGTCGGCGTCGGTCGGCAGGCCGTCGCCGGTGGCGATGCCCTGGCCGGCGGTGGCAGCGGTCAGGCTCTCCAGGACCGAGTCCGGCGGGTCGACCGTGAACCCGGCCCGGTGCAGACCGCTCAGCACCCAGGCGCGCTCGAAGACGGTGATCGGTGCCGGGCAGGGCACCGGGCCGCCTCCGTCGCGGATCAACGCCCGCAGGAAGGCGTACGCGGCGGGGCCGGCAGCCGGGCCGGCGACGCTCAGCCAGGCCGCGGTCGCGGCGGGTGAAGCGCCGACCGCGGTGAGCGTGGGGCCAGCCTCGGGGGGTGCCGCGTCCAGGATCTCGTAGAAGTGGGCCAACTTGGGCGGCAGCGCCGCTCCGGCGGCCACCGCGGACCGCACCGCGCGCAGCCGGTCCCGGTTCAGCCCGGCCGGGAGCGGCAGTGGCGCGCGGTCCAGTCGGTCGGCGGCGGCTCCTTTCAGCCCGGCGAGCCGGCCATTGATCGTGTCGACCAGCGCCGGAACGATGAGGTCCAGCGCGGGGGTGTCCGGCAGGGTCCGGGCGTCCGCGCGGAGCAGCGTCTCGACGAGCGCGCGGAGCCCACGGGCCACCGGGGCGAGCAGCTCCGTCCCGGCCCTGCCGTCGGACAACACGGCGAGCAGCGCGTCGGTGGCGCTCAGCGTCGGCACCAGGGCGTACCCCTCGGGTGGGCCCCACGCCCCGTCCGGGCGCTGGGTGCGCACCAGGAACGCGATCCGTTGGTGGTGCCCGGTCAGCCAGGGGGCGACGGCGACCAGCCGCCCCGTCTCGTACACGGACGCGGCGACCTCCCCCCACGGCCGCAGGCCGAGGCCGGCGACCAGCTCGCGGGCGGCGTCGGCGACCGGTTCGGTGGTCGTCGCCGCGTCGGCGAGGAAGCGGGTGCCACAGTCACTCATCGCGCAGTCCCCAGAAGTCCGACAGTTGGTAGAAGCCGCCGGTGAAGGAGATCTGCCGGTTGAGGTAGTCCGCCTGACGGGGGCACCGCTCGGCGAGGGCGGCCAGGTCTCCCCGGGAGCGGGCGGTCAGCTCGGCCAGCCGGTCGTGCACCTGCGCCGGGTCGTCGACGAGCGAGAGGGCGTTCAGGTCACCCCACTCGGCGTCACGTGTCTGTGTGGCGAGGTCGTTGACCAACCGCAGCACCCGCTGCACGCCACGTCCGGCGTCCAGCAGGTCGGTCAACTGGGCAAGTGTCCGGTCGTCACCGGTCGCGATCCAGTGGGTGGCGTTGACGAAGGAGCAGGCCAGGTTGTCCGCGTTGTCCAGGTAGCGGTCCAGGTCCGGCAGGCGTCGCCCGGTGGTCGGGTCGGTCGGCAGGTTCTTCCAGTCCCACTCCCGCGCCACGGCGTCGAGCATCCGGGCCAGCTCGTCACGCCAGATCGGGCGCCGCCGGGTGAACGCCGGCACGGTGGTCAGCTCGTCGCGCAGGTCGGCCAGCAGTCGGGCCAGGTGCCGCCCGGGTGGCGGCGCGGCGCCGTCGGCCACCGCCAGGCAGTCATTCACGACCTCCCGGACGTCGTCCACGGACCGGGCGAGGTAGTCGACCTGCCAGTCGGCGGCGAAGACCCAGAGCAGGGTACGGGTGGTGATCCGCAGTTCGGCGGCGGTGTGCCACGGCGCGGTGAAGGCGATGGCCGTGGCCACCGAACTGAGCAGTGCCGGGTCGAACGGCGCGGCGTCGAACAGCTCGGGATGGGCGGCGGTGACGGTCTGAAGGTCGCGTACGCCCCGTACGGCGAGTGCGCACACCCGGCCCTGCTCGGCGACCGCGTCCTGACCGGCCCGCGCCGGTCGCGGGGTCCCCGTCACGATGCGGCCGGGCGCTCGACCGGGGTGAGGATGAGTTCGGCCCGTTGCTTGGGTTGCAGCGAGGCGCCCATCCGGGGGGTGAGATCGACCGGTTCGCGCAGCCGGAAGCGGTAGCGGCTCAGCACGGTGCTGACGATGAGCTGGGCCTCCAGCAGGAACAGGTACTGACCGAGGCACTGGTGCGGGCCCCCGCCGAACGGGAAGTAGGAGTAGCGGTAACGGCGCCGGGGCAGCTCCGGCGCGAACCGCTCCGGGTCGAAGAGTGTCGGGTCGGTCCAGAAGGTCGACATCCGCTGGGTCACGTACGGGCTGACCAGCACGGTGCCGCCGGCCTTGACCCGCACCCCGCCCAGCACGTCGTCGCCGACCGCGGTGCGCGGGATCATCCAGCCGGCCGGGTAGAGCCGCAGCATCTCGTCGAGCACCATCCGGCCGTAGCGCAGTTGGGGCAGGTGCTCGCGTCCGACCCGTTCGGCGCCGACCACCCGCTCGATCTCGTCGGTCATTCGCTCGGCCACGTCGGGCCGGGACCCGAGCACCGGCCAGAGCCAGGAGAGCAGGGCGATCGTGGTCTCGGTGGCGGTGGAGAACATCGCGACCACGTCGCCGCGGATCGCGTACTCGTCGGGCTCGCTGCCGTCGGCGCGCGGCCGGCAGAGCGTCGAGATGATGTCCTCGCCGTCGGTGGGATGGGCCCGGGCCTCCCGGATGATCGGCAGCACCACCTCGTCGATGGTGCGCACCGCCTCGCGGAAGCGCCGGTCGCCGGGCATCGGTACCGCGTACGGCACGACGGGCATCAGCAGTCGGGGGAGCATCGCGGTGGTGACGGTGTCCAGTGCGGCGCTGATCCGCAGCGCGTCGGGCACCGAGATCCGGTCGGCGAAGAGCACCCGCATTGTGGTGCGCAGGACGATCCGGGTCAGTTCGGCTCCGCCGTCGATCGGGCGACCGGCGCGGGCCGGTTCGAGCCACTCGTCGACCGCCTCGTTGATCGCCTCGGCCATCCTGTCGACGAGCATCTCGGCCCGCTTGGCGGTGAACAACGGTTGCAGCGCGCCTCGGCTGGATTCCCAGATCTCACCCTCGGCGACCAGGATGGCGTCGCCGACTATTCGGCGTACGGGGCGCCAGAGCAACCCGTCGCCGTCCCGGGTGTAGTTGGCAACGTTGTCCCGCAGAATGCGTTGCAGGTGCTCAGGGTGGCTGACCAGATAGGGGCGGAACGAGCCGAGGTTGAGCCGGACGACGTCACCGCCGGCGTCCTGCGCGAAGTCGACGAGTGCGCCCAGCGGATCGCGGGCCAGTGCCGGGAGAACGCGTCGTAGCGGGATCGTCCGGGGCTCGGCGCTGACGGTGACGGGACGCGTCTCGGACACCTGCGACATCGAACCACGTCTCCTCGTCGTCCCGACGACCGCGACTGTCTACTTCGGTCGGTCAGGTTGATGAAACTTTCACCTTATGGGCCGCCGGAAGCATCTCACCAAACGGGGGGCACCTCCAGACTTGCGGACAGCGCAATTTCCATCTAAGCGAACGCACAATCATCGATGTCCTACGTCGAGCAAATCCAGAATGGATATTCAGGAGTCGCACCCGCCGGGTGGCCGACCCCGCCACCACGACGGGCGGAAGCTGGCCGCATCCCGCCGGCCGGGCTGCCACCTCTCCGCCAGGGCGACGGCGGGCCGACCGATGCGGGTCGGTGATCCGGGACGCACCGGTACCCCCGAATCCGGGCGACGCCCGGCACCCTGTGCCAGGCTCTGTGGCATGGACGACAAGACCATCCTGAACCGGATCTCCGAGCTGGTCGACGAGGAACACAAGCTGCGCGCCGACGCCCAGGCCCACGAGTCGGGCACCGAGGGCGAGGCCAGCGAGCGGCTGCGCGCCCTGGAGGAGTCCCTCGACCAGTGCTGGGACCTGCTACGCCGCCGACGGGCCGCCCGGGAGACCCACGGCGACCCGGACGCCCAGGGCGAACGCCCCAAGCCCGAGGTGGAGCGCTACCTGCAATAGCCGACGTGGCGGGTCGGGCGGTGCGGCCGCCCGACCCGCTCCGATCAGCGCAGGCCCGCCTCGTGCAGCAGCTCTCCGGTCAACATGCCCGGGTCCACCAGCTCGGCGGAAAGACCCCGGGCCGCGAACCAGGCGCCGACCACCCGCACATCGCGGGCCAGGAACTCCGGCCCCTGTGGGTTCGCCACCACGTCGACCACCTGCGGCAGGTCGATCACGACCAGTCGACCCTGGTGCACGAGCAGGTTGTACGGCGACAGGTCGCCATGCGCGTAGCCGGCCCGCGCCAGCACCCGCAGCGCCTCCACCAGTTGGGCCCACAGGTCACGCAGCTCGGTCGGGCCGGGTCGCAACTGGGCCAGTCGGGGTGCCGCCTCTCCCGACTCGGCGTCACCGACGAACTCCAGCATCAGCTCAGTGCCCCGCAACTGCACCGGGTACGGCACGGCGATCCGGTCGTGCCCGGCGCCGATCTCCCAGAGCCGGCTCAGCGCGGCGAACTCGGCTGCCGCCCACTGCCCGGCGATCATCTGCCGGCCGAACGCCGTCCGGCTGGCCATCGCCCGGTTCTCCCGGGACCGGCGCACCCGACGGCCCTCCAGGTAGCCGGCATCGCGGTGGAACAACCGGTGCTCGGGATCGCGGTAGCGTTTCACCGCGAGCAGACAGGACCGGTCGGTGTCCGGCACGGCCCGACGGACCAGGTGGACGTCCGCCTCCTTGCCGGTCTTCAACACACCCAGCTCGGTGTCCTTGGCGGCCAACTCGGTGACCAGCCAGGCGGGGTGCGGTTGTGGCCCGTGCACGGCGTCGTCCCAGGACGACCAGCGCTCGCCGGTGTCCGGGTCAGGTTCGCTGTCCGGGTCTGCGGGCGGCTCGGTGGGCCGCCCGCGCTTCAGAAACTGCTGTTCGTCGTCGTCGAAGCGGCTCTTGCCGCGGCTCCGGCGCTCAAGCGCCGGAAGGTCATGATCGCGCACTGTGGTGAGGTTCCCTTGGTCGAGGCTGAGATAGGCAGCTGGAAGCGACCTGCAAAGACGGCCATGACCCGCCTCCTCTCCTCGACCGGGCACACGCCCGGGATGCACCATGCGCGGACAATGCTCGTACGACCACGTCGGCCGGTCAACCGAATTACCGGGCCGCCACCCGAACGACCGCTCGGACGCACGGCCGGCAGCGCGGAAACCCTCAGCGGGCCAGCACGGTGGCGACCGCGGCGATCAACCCGTCCACGGTGCGGCTCGGCGCGAACCGGACGTCCGACCAGGTGCGCCCCCGGTGCAGCCAGACGCTGGGCAGCCCGACGGCGGCGGCCCCGCCGATGTCCGCCTCCGGGCTGTCGCCGATCACCCACGCCCCCCGCAGCGGCATCCGGACCCGCTGGGCGGCGAGCGCGAAGATTCTCGGGTTGGGCTTGCTGACGCCGGCCTCCTCGGAGATCACCCAGTCCGCGACGTACTGGTCCAGCCCGGTCTGGCGAATCTTGGCGTCCTCGACGCGTACGGTGCCGTTGCAGACCACCACCGGCACCCAGCCGGCGTCGTCGGCGATCCGCAGCGCGCAGGCGGTCAGCGGGTCGAGCCGGGTCTGCGCCACCACCCCGTCGTGCAGCTCCTCGACCAGGTCGATCGAGGGAATCCGCAGCTCGTAGCGGTCCCGGATGGCGTCGGCGAGGTCCCAGCGGTCGGTCAGACCGTCGGCGTCGATCGAGATCAGCCAGTCGATGTCGGTGTGGGGCGCGCCGATGCTGTCCAGGAAGCGCTCACCCCAGCGGCGGAACGGCCCGGCCCGATCCAGCAGGGTGTTGTCCAGGTCCAGCAGGAGCAGTGGCACTCGGGCACCCTACGGGACCGACGTGTCGGTTAACAGATGCGGCGGGTATCGAGCTGACGGCAGGCTCAGCCAGGCATCGACAGCCGGGCGCCGCCCTGGTCCGGCAGCCGATCGAGAAGCATCGAGTGGGCCGTCCGGGTAGCCGCGAGCACTGCGGGATCCAGCGTCGCCACGAGCACCGCAGTGCCGTCGTCCGCCCCGCGAGCCAGCACCCGCCCCTCGGGGTCGTAGATGGCCGCACCGCCGTTGAACCGCCACGGATCGGCCCCTCCGACCGCGTTGGCGAAGACCACGAACATCGTGTTGTCCAGGGCACGTGCGGCGTAGTAGAGATCCCGGCGGTGCTCGGAGCCGGCCAGGTATCCGCTGGGGCACAGGTAGGCGTGCGCGCCGTCGAGGGCGGCGGCCCGGCCGTGCTCGGGGAAACAGCCGTCGTAGCAGATGCCGAGCCCGAGCCTCCAGTCGTCGACGAGCAGCGTGGCACCCCGGTCGCCGGGGCTGAACAGCTCCCGCTCGTCGCCCCACAACTGCTGCTTGTCGTACCCGACCCGCACCTCGCCGGTCCGGTCGACCACCAGCGCCGCGATGGTCCGCCGGCCGTCGGGGTGCCGGACGGCCGCGCCGACCACCGCGGTGACGCCGGCCTCGCGCGCCGCGACGCGCAGCGGGTCGAGCCGGGGATCCGCGACCATCCCGGCCGGGTCGGCCGCGACGTCCGTGCCGGCCGGGTCGGCGGCGAGAACCGGCGGGTGGTACGCGCAGAGGAACAGTTCCGGCAGGACGGCCACCCGGGCACCCCGCCTACCGGCTTCACGGACCAGGTCGGCGGCGATGACCGTGTTGCCGGCGACGTCGCCCGGTGTGGGGGTGGCCTGGATGGTGGCCACCGTCAGCGGGGAGTCGGGCACCGTGTGGGACTGGGTCACCGGGCGATGGTAGTCGGCAACATCCCAAGCCGTACGTACGGTTTGCGTGCCCCGGGGTGACCTGCGACGATCGACGTGTGCCCAGAGTAAGCCAGGACCAGCTCGACGCTCGCCGGCAGGAGATCCTCGCCGCGGCCCGGGCGTGTTTCGCCCGGCTCGGCTACGAGGGGGCGACCGTACGCCGCCTCGAAGAGGCCACCGGCCTGTCCCGTGGCGCGATCTTCCACCACTTCCGCGACAAGGACTCGCTCTTCCTTGCCGTCGCCGAGGACGACGCCGCGGTCATGGTCGAGACGGTGGCCCGCAACGGTCTGGTCCAGGTTATGCGCGACCTCCTCGCTCGCGCCGTCTCGCCGGACACCACCGGCTGGCTGGGCAGCCAACTGGAGGTATCCCGCCGGCTGCGCACCGACCCGGCGTTCGCCAAGCGCTGGGCGGAGCGGTCCGCCGCGATCGCCGAGGCGACCCGGGACCGGCTGGCCCGCCAGCGCGACGCCGGGGTGCTGCGCGAGGACGTCCCGATCGACGTGCTGGCCCAGTTCCTGGAGCTGGCCTACGACGGCCTGGTGCTGCACCTGGCCATGGGCCGACCGGCCGGCGACCTGGGCCCGGTGCTCGACCTCGTCGAGGAGGCGGTCCGCCGGCACTAGCCGCGCGCACACCGGTCTGTCGACCGTGGCGAGGCTGCTCCACAATGGGGCCGCCGATCCCTCCGGTGACAGGAGCAGTCGATGACCGTCCACGCCGCGTCCGGCGACACCTGGGGCATCTCCGGCCCGACCTTCCTCCGCTACTACATCGCCGCGGCCATCCTGCTGGTGGCGATCGTGGCGTACCAGCGGTTCCGTCTGGCGGTCGGGTCGAGCGGTGCCATGACCGCCGATCCCCTCGGACCACAGCAGGTCGCGTACCTCAACGGCGGCCCCCAACTCGCGGTGCACGCGGCGCTCGGCGGGCTGCGCGGCAGCGGCGCGGTCGGCGTACGACCGGACCGCCGACTGACCACCGTCGGTGCCGCACCGACCGGGCTCACCCCCCTGGACCAGGCCATCCACTGGGCAGCCCACCAGCACTCGCGGGTCCGGGATCTGCCCCAGGACGAGCGCGTACGCGTCGCGCTGCACCAGATCCGCAACGGCCTGGAGGAGCGCGGGCTGCTGACCAACGACGCGCAACGCGCACGGGCCCGCTTCTGGGCCACGCTCCTGATCGCCCTGCTGGGTCTCGGTGTGCTCCGGTTGGTCTCCGGCCTGTTCAGCGGCCGCCCGGTCGGCTACCTGCTGCTGACCCTGGTCGCTCTCCTGATCGTCACGCTGGTGCTGCGTCGGGTCCCGATGCTCACCCGAGCCGGTCGGGCCGCTCTGCGCTCCGTCCGCCGCCAGCACACCCACCTCGCCCCCGCCTCCGCACCGGCCTACGCCACCTACGGAGCGGCCGGTGCGGCGATGGGCGTGGCCCTGTACGGCACCGCCTCGCTCTGGGCGCTCGACCCTGGCTTCGCCGAGCAGGCCGAGATCCAGCGCCAGGCCGCCGCCGGTAGCGGCTGGTCCGGAGGATCCGACGGATCCTCGGGCGGTGGTGACAGCTCCGGCTCGGACGGCGGCAGTTCCTGCGGCGGCGGCGGAGGCGGGTGCGGCGGCGGGGGGTGCGGCGGATGACCTGCCCGTCCGGCGTCGGGATCGGCTGGCGGCCGGAGATCGCCGGTTTCGTGGCCGAGCTGCCCGGCCTGCGCTTCGTGGAGGTGGTGGCCGAGGGGGTGCCCGCCTCCGGGCCGCTCCCGCCCGGCCTGACCCAGCTGCGGGACCGCGCGGTGACCGTCGTACCCCATGGGGTGCGGCTCTCTCTCGGCGGCGCCGAGCCGGTCGACCCGGCCCGGGTCGCGCACCTGGCCGCGGTGGCACAACGCCTGGACGCCCCGCTGGTCAGCGAGCACATCGCGTTCGTCCGGGCCGGCGGCCTGGAGGCCGGTCACCTGCTGCCGCTGCCCCGCAGCAGGGAAGCCGTCGACGCGGTCTGCGCCAACGTGGCCCGGGCGCAGGCCGAGCTTCCGGTGCCGATCGCGCTGGAACCGATCGCCGCCCTTGTCGACTGGCCCGACGACGAGCTGACCGAGGCGGACTTCCTCTCCGAGATCCTCGACCGGACCGGAGCACTGCTGCTGCTGGACGTGGCCAATGTGCACGCCAACGCCCGCAACCGGGGTGCCGACCCGCTGGCGTTGCTGGACCGCCTGCCGCTGGAACGGGTCGCGTACGCCCACGTGGCCGGCGGCGCGGAACACGGCGGTTTCTACCACGACACCCACACCGACCCGGTGCCGACAGCGGTGCTGGAGCTTCTCGGCGCGCTCTGCGCCCGACGGCGACCGCCGGCCCTGCTGCTGGAGCGCGACGGCCACTATCCGCCGGCCGTCGAACTCCGCGCCGAACTGGACGCCCTGGCCGCCGCCGCGGGCTTTCCGGCCGTGACATGACGGGCACACCAGAGGGCGGCAGCGCGCCGACGCCCCGCGTCGGGCTGGCCGAACGGCAGGCCGAACTTGTCGCGGCGCTGGTCGCCGGGGGTGAGCCACCGGCGGGGTTCGCGCCGGGCCCGCTGGCCGCCACCCGCGCGGCCCTGCTGCGCAAACGGGCCGGCGAGGTGGCCCGGCACTGGCCACTGCTCGCCGCAGGTCTCGGCGCCCGCTGGTCGGCCACCTTCGCCGAGTGGGCCGCCCGGCGACCCACCGCCGGATCGCTGCGCGACGGTTGGGACCTGGCCCGGTCGCTGCGCGCCCAGCAGGCGCTCCCCCCGGCCGCCGCCGAGGAGTTGGCCGTCCGGGAGGCACGCCTGCGCTACGACGGGCTTCGAGCGCCGCGCCCGCGCCGGGCGCCAGCGGTGGGCCGCGCCGGCGGCGCCGTCGCGCTGCAGATCGCCGGCCGGGTACGCCTGCTGCGCCCCGCCCCACGGCTGTCCACCCGTGCTGGCGACGGGTTACCGGATGCGGCAGGATCGGAGTTATGGATCTCGGACTGACCGACCGCGTGTACGTCCTCACCGGCGCCTCCCGCGGTCTGGGTTACGCGACCGCACAGAGCCTGGTCGCCGACGGTGCGCGGGTGGTGCTCTCGGCCCGCGACCCGGACGCGGTGGCCGCCGCCGCGCAGCAGCTGGGCGGCCCGGAGCACGCCATCGGGCTGGCCGCGGACCTGACCCACCCGGAGACCCCGGGGCAGCTCGTCGCCGCCGCCCAGGAACACTTCGGCCGGCTCGACGGCGCGCTGATCTCGGTCGGTGGACCACCGCCGGGCAACGCCGCAGCGGTCACCGACGAGCAGTGGCGGCTGTCCTTCGAGACCGTCTTCCTGGGCACCATCCGCGCCGTACGCACTGTCGCCAACTCCCTGCCCGAGGGCGGCGCGATCGGGTTGGTGCTCTCCACCTCGGCGCGTGGCCCGGTGCCCGGCCTCGGCATCTCCAACGGTCTGCGGCCCGGCCTGGTCGGGGCCGCCAAGGACATCGCCGACGACTACGGTCCGCGTGGGGTCCGGGTGGTCGGGCTGTTGCCCGGCCGGATCATGACCGACCGCAACCGGGAACTGTTCGGAGCGACCGGTGACCCGGAGCGGGCCCGCGCCGAGGCGGAGGCCGGCATCCCGCTGCGCCGCGTCGGCGACCCCGCCGAGTTCGGCCGGGTGGCCGCGTTCGTGCTCTCCCCCGCCGCGAGCTACCTCACCGGAATCACAGTGCCGGTCGACGGCGGCGCGCTGCGCGGGCTGTGACAGCCGAGCGGGCCCGACCCGCCCGCACGGTGAGGCCGCCAGAGCCGGACCCGGGCGTTGATCGACTCGACATCACGGAAGTCGGGCGGTCGACGCGACCAGGACACGCCGACGTCCAGGAACCCGAGTCGATCAAGGCGCGGCGGTCCGTCCCGACCCGGCCGACCCGCGCGGACCTCGCGGCAGCGGCGGACCGGACGATTCCCGACGTCCTCGCTCCCGGCCTGGAGGTGCTCTTCGTCGGCATCAACCCGGGTCTGTGGTCGGCGGCGACGGGCTGGCACTTCGCTCGACCCGGCAACCGGTTCTGGCCGGCGCTGCACCGGGGCGGGTTCACGCCCCGGCTGCTGCACCCCAGCGAACAGGACGAACTGCCGGCGCTCGGGCTCGGCATCACCAACATGGCCGCCCGGGCCAGTGCCCGCGCGGACGAGCTGAGCACCGAGGAACTCCTCGACGGCGCGGCGATCCTGACCGACAAGGTGGCCCGGTACCGGCCGCGCTGGGTGGCAGTGGTGGGGGTGACCGCGTACCGGATCGGTTTCCAGCGGCCCAAGGCAGCCTTCGGGCCGCAACCGGAGACGCTGGCCGACGCGCGGCTGTGGGTGCTACCCAACCCCAGCGGCCTGAACGCGCACTTCACCCCGGTCACCCTGGGCCTGGCGTTCGCCGAGTTGCGGGCAGCGACCGAGCTACCAGCCCTGTGATCCACGACGTCAGTTGGCGGCGGCCGGTGGCAGCACCTCGTCGGCGCGGTAGGTGCCCAGCGGCATGACCACCGGCTCGGCACCGGTCGCGTCGACGAACGGGGTGGGCGAGTCGGCGACCGCGAACTGGGTGCGGTACAGCTCGGCGTAGAGCCCACCAACGGCCACCAACTCGTCGTGCCGTCCCCGCTCGACGACCCGTCCGCCGTCCAGGACGAGGATCTGGTCGGCGTCTCGCACTGTGGAGAGCCGGTGCGCGATCACCAGCGCGGTCCGCCCGGCCAGCGCCACCGACAGCGCCCGCTGCACCGCCGCCTCGCTCTCCGAGTCAAGGTGAGCGGTCGCCTCGTCGAGGATCACGATCGACGGTGCCTTGAGCAGCAGTCGCGCTATCGCGATGCGCTGCTTCTCGCCGCCGGAGAACCGGTAGCCGCGCTCCCCTACCGTGGTGTCCAGACCGTCGGGCAGCGCCCGAACCAGATCGGCCACCTGCGCCCCGGCCAGGGCGGCCCAGATCTCGTCGTCGGTAGCGTCGGGCTTGGCGTAGCGCAGATTCTCGGCGATCGTCTCGTGGAACAGGTGCGAATCCTGAGTGACCACACCGATCTCGTCGCGCAGGGAGGCGAGCGTCGCGTCACGCACGTCCACGCCGCCGACGAGCACCTGCCCGTCGCTGACGTCGTAGATCCGGGAGATGAGCATCGACAGTGTCGACTTGCCCGCCCCGGACGGGCCGACCAGCGCGACCATCTGCCCCGGCTCGACGCTGAACGAGACCCCCTTGAGCACCGGTTCGTTGACGGTCCGGTCGAGGGTGGCGACCTCCTCCAGGGAGGCGAGGGAGACCTCGGCGGCGCTCGGGTAGCGGAAACGCACGTCGCGGAAGTCGACCCGGCCGGCACCCAGGGGCACCGGTACCGCGTCGGGCTTCTCCACGATGCCCGGCTTGAGGTCGAGCACCTCGAAGACCCGGTCGAAGGAGACCAGCGCGCTCATCACGTCCACCCGGACGTTGGAGAGCGCGGTGAGCGGCCCGTACAGGCGGGTGAGCAGCAGCGCGAGCGTCACCACGGTGCCGGCGCTGACGCCGCCGGTCACCGCGAGCCAGCCGCCGAGACCGTAGGTCAGCGCCTGCGCCAGCGAGGCGACCAGCAGCATCGCCACGAAGAAGGTGCGGGAATACATGGCGGACTGGATGCCGATGTCGCGGACCCGCTCGGCCCGGTCGCCGAACCGGCGGGCCTCGATCTCGGGCTGGCCGAAGAGCTTCACCAGCAGCGCGCCGGCCACCCCGAACCGCTCGGTCATCGTCGCGTTCATCTTGGCGTCGAGGTTGTACGCCTCGCGGGTGATCTCGGCCAGTCGCTTGCCGACCCGACGGGCCGGAATGATGAAGATCGGCAGCAGCACCAGTGACAGCGCGGTGATCTGCCAGGAGAGGGTGAACATCACCGCTGCGGTGAGGACCAACTGGATGACGTTGCTGACCACACCGGACAGGGTGGAGGTGAACGCCCGCTGGGCGCCGAGCACGTCGTTGTTGAGCCTGCTGACCAGGGCGCCGGTCTGGGTGCGGGTGAAGAACTGCAACGGCATCCGCTGCACGTGGTCGTAGACCCGGGTGCGCAGGTTGAAGATGATGCCCTCGCCGATGCGGGCGGAATACCACCGCTGGGCCAGCGACAGCAGCGCGTCGGCGACCGCAAGCGCGGCGATGAACAGGGCCAGCCGCACCACGAGCCGCCCGGCCTCGGTGCCGCCCTCGTTGATCGCGTTGATCACGTCGCCGGCGAGCACCGGAGTGGCCACGCCGATGATGGCGGCCAACACCACGGTGGCCAGGAAGACGATGATGTCGCGCCGGTAGGGGTGGGCGAAATCGACGATGCGGCGGGCCACCCCGCGCTTGAGCCGGTGGGAGGAGACCTCGTCGCGGTTACGCATCGACCGGAGCATGCTCCACCCGGCCATGCCACCGCCGGACATCGGGTTGGACATCGTTCACCTCCGGGTTGCCGGGCAGACCGCACCGTCAGGTCAATTCTCCCGACGAGTGTGACAACCTCGGTCGTAACCCGGATCTTCCCGTGCGGTCCTTACCTATTCTCCAGTGCCGGCGAGGTCACGCAGCCGACGGGTCTGTGCCTCCCGCTCGGCGCGCTGCTGGTCGGCGTGCGACCGCCCGGCGGCGCCGGCGAGCAGCGCCTTGATCTCGACCACCGCGTCGCGGGCCCCGGAGAGCAGGCCGGCGGTCAAATCCCGCACCGCGCCGTCCAACTCGGCCGGGGATACGACCAGGGTGGCCAGCCCGATCCGGTCCGCCTCGGCGGCGTCCAACCGGCGGCCTGTCGCACAGATCTCCAACGCCCGCGAATAGCCGACCAGCTCGACGAGGCGTTTCGTCCCGGCCAGATCCGGCACCAGGCCGAGGGTCACCTCGGCCATCGACATCTTCGCGTCCGCGGACAGCACTCGCAGGTCGCAGGCGAGCGCGAGCTGAAAGCCAGCACCGATCGCGTGGCCCTGCACGGCCGCGACAGAGACGACATCCGGCCGGTGCAGCCAGGTGAAACCGGCCTGGAACTCCGCGATGCGCTCGGCGCACTCCTGCTCGGGCAGCGTGGCCAGCTCAGCGAACGACCCCGGACCGGAGGCGCCCGCCACCGCGAGATCGAGGCCGGCCGAGAACGCGCGGCCCTCACCGCGGACCACCACCACCCGCACGTCGCCGGGCAGGTCGCGGGAAAAGTCGCTCATCGCTCGCCACATCGCGGGCGTCTGGGCATTGAGCACGTCGGGCCGGCACAACGTCACCGTGGCGACCGGCCCGTCGCAAGTCAGCCGAACCCCGGTCGCCTCGGCGGTCACCGGACTTCCCGGGGCGCGGCGCTGGTGGACGACGCTGAGGGGCGGGTCACGCCTTCTTGCGGCGTCGGGCGCCACCGCGCTGACGCAGCTGCACGCCGGACTCGGTGAGCACTCGATGGATGAACCCGTAGGAACGGCCGGTCGAGGCCGCCAACGCGCGGATGCTCTCCCCCGAGGTGTACCGCTTTACCAGGTCCTTGGCGAGCGTCTGACGCTCGGCTCCGACGATCCGGCGACCCTTCTCAGTGCTGGTGGCTGTGCCAGTGGCTGCCATGCTGTGTCCTCACGTCCCAGACTGTGCGGTTCGGATACGGTCCCACCTATTAGACCGCCTCGAACGATCATGCGCCAGATATCAACTCTTCGCCAACCGACACGCTATGCAATGTCAGCTTCCCGATAGAGTGATCCTGGCGATGCGGCCCGCCGCGGCGTCCGGGCGTACCACCCGCCGGCGCTGGTTGCTGCCGACAAGCCGTAACCTGCCGTCGTGATCGACCTGCTCAGCACGGCGGCCGGAGCGGCAGTGGTCTTCGCCGCGACCGACATCGACGACATCGTCATCCTGACCCTGTTCTTCGTCGCGGCCCGCACCACCGGTCGGCCCCGCCCGTGGCAGATTGTCGCCGGCCAATACGTCGGTATCGGTGCGCTCGCGCTGGCGAGCGCGGTGGTGGCCGCCGGGCTGCTCGTGGTGCCGGACCCGTGGACGGGGCTTCTCGGCCTGTTGCCGATCGCGCTGGGCGTACGCGCGCTGCGTCACTCCGACGAGGACGAGACGCCCACTGTCGTGACCGGAGCGCTCGGCGTGGCCGGCGTGACGATCGCGAACGGCGCCGACAACGTGGCCGTCTACGTACCTGTCTTCCGAGCCCTCGGCGCAGCCGACAGCGCGGTGTTCCTCCTGATCTTCGTGCTGCTCATCGCGCTGTGGTGTGCCGTCGGCGCGTGGCTGGGAGGGCACCCACGGGTTGTCCGGCTGGTCGAACGCGCCGGCCACTGGCTGGTGCCGACGATCTTCATCGGCATCGGCGTGGTGATCCTGGTCAGCTCCGGCGTCGTCGGCCGGCTGGTGGACCTGCTCGGTTGAGGCCCGGCCAGAAGCTTGGTCAGGCCAGCTCGACAAGTTCGAGCAGGTCGTCGCTCCAGGCGTCCTCGTCGCCGTCGGGCAGCAGGATGGCCCGGTCCGGCTTGAGCGCCAGCACCGCACCCGGGTCGTGGGTCACCAGGACGATCGCGCCCGGGTAGTTGGCGATGGCGTCGAGGACCTGCTCCCGGCTGACCGGGTCGAGGTTGTTCGTCGGCTCGTCGAGCAACAGCACGTTGGCGCCGGAACAGACCAGGGTGGACAGCGCCAGCCGGGTCTTCTCGCCGCCGGAGAGCACCCCGGCCGGCTTGTTCACGTCGTCGCCGGAGAACAGGAAGGCGCCGAGGATCTTGCGCAGGTCGGTGTCGGACTGCTCGACCGCGGCGGCGCGCATGTTCTCCAGAACCGTCCGCTCCACGTCCAGCGTCTCGTGCTCCTGGGCGTAGTAGCCCAGCCGCAGGCCATGCCCCGCGTGCACCTCGCCGGTGTCCGGGCTGAGCAGCCCGCCGAGCATCCGCAGCAGGGTCGTCTTACCGGCGCCGTTGAGCCCGAGGATGGCCACCCGGGAGCCCCGGTCCACCGCCACGTTGACGTCGGTGAAGATCTCCAGCGATCCGTACGACTTGGAGAGACCGGTCGCCGTGAGCGGGGTCTTGCCGCACGGCGCGGGGCTGGGGAACCGCACCTTGGCCACCCGGTCGGCGACCCGCACCTCCTCCAAGCCGGAGATCAGCTTCTCGGCGCGGCGGGCCATGTTCTGCGCGGCCACGGTCTTGGTGGCCTTGGCCCGCATCTTGTCGGCCTGCGCCATCAGCGCGCCGGCCTTCTTCTCCGCGTTGGCCCGCTCCCGGCGGCGGCGCCGCTCGTCGGTCTCGCGCGCCTCCAGGTACGCCTTCCAGCCCAGGTTGTAGACGTCGATGACCGACCGGGTGGCGTCGAGGAACCAGACCTTGTTGACCACCGACTCCAGCAGCGCGCCGTCGTGGGAGATCACGATCAGGCCGCCCTTGTGGTTGGCGAGAAAGCCCCGCAGCCAGGTGATCGAGTCGGCGTCGAGGTGGTTGGTGGGCTCGTCGAGCAGCAGGATGCCGCCGCCGTTCTCGCCCGCGTCACGGAACAGGATCCGGGCCAGCTCGATGCGTCGCCGCTGACCACCGGACAGGGTGCCGATGGTCTGCGCGAGCGCCCGGTCCGGTAGGCCGAGGTTGGCGCAGATCCGCGCGGCCTCGGCCTCGGCCGCGTACCCGCCGAGGGCGGCGAACTGGTCCTCCAGCGCGCCGTACCGACGGACCAGCTTGTCGTTGGCGTCCTCGGCGAGGCGGGCCTCGATCTCCTGCATCTGCGCCATCAGCACGTCCAGGCCGCGCGCGGAGAGAACCCGGTCGCGGCCGGTGACCTCCAGGTCACCCGTGCGCGGGTCCTGCGGCAGGTAACCGATGGCGCTGCGCTGGTCGATCTGGCCGCCGTACGGCTGCCCCTCGCCGGCGAGCACCTTCAGCGTGGTGGTCTTGCCGGCGCCGTTGCGACCGACCAGGCCGATCCGGTCACCGGGCTGCACGCGCAGGGTGGTGTCGGACAGCAGGATCCGGGAACCGGCACGCAGTTCCAGGCCGGTGGCAGTGATCATGTTTGCGGGGCTCGCTCTCGGGGTTCGGAAGGCTGACTCGGGGCACGCGAAACGGCCGGCGGGCTCAAGGGCCCGACGGCGCGGGGCGGTTCAGCCTTCGCAGCGCAGCACCTGACAAGTGTACCGGGCGCGCCCGGAGCGCCTGCCCGGATTACCAATCAAGATCATCGGGTACCGGAACGCCTGTCCGGACCCCGTCCGGCACTCGATGGACGAAACGACACACAAAAGACAATCACCGGCATACGGCGATCGGGGTCACCATGGAACTCAACGAGCGGGCCGAAATCGACACCTCGCAGGTCAACGACGTGGGCCGCGGTGGTGGAGGCGGCGGAGGCGGCCTCGGCATCCCGATCCCCGGAGGCGGCGGTCGGGGCGGCATCATCGGCATCGTGGTGGCGGTGCTCGTCGCGCTGCTCGGCGGCGGTTTCGGCCTCAACGCCATGACAAACGGCGACGAGGGCGGTCAGGCCGGCGGCACCGACCTGGAGCAGTTGTGCTCCCGCGACAACCCCGAGCGTCTCGACGACGCGCGCTGCCGCAACGCGCTTTACGTCAACAGCATCCAGGCCTACTGGCAGAAGGCGTACCCGGAGTTGGGCAAGGGAGAGTACGAGCAGACCGACACCAACTTCTTCCAGGCCGCCGTCAACACCGGCTGCGGGCAGGCCGACTCGGGCGTCGGCCCGTTCTACTGCCCCGCCGACAAGCAGGTCTACATCGACCTGAGCTTCTACGACGAGTTGGCGTCCCGGTTCGGGGCGAAGGGCGAGTTCGCCCAGCCGTACGTGCTTGCCCACGAGTACGGACACCACGTCCAGAACCTCCTCGGCACCAACGCCAAGGCCGGCCAGGGCGACCAGAGCGGCCCCCAGTCCGCCTCCGTACGGCTGGAGTTGCAGGCCGACTGCTACGCCGGCGCCTGGGCCAAGCACGCCACCGAGAGCAAGGACAAGACCGGCCAGGAACCGCTGTTCAAGTCCATCACCCAGACCGACATCAGCGAGGCGGTGCAGGCCGCCGAGGCGATCGGCGACGACAGCATCCAGGAGCGCTCCGGCGGGCGGGTCAACCCCGACCAGTTCACCCACGGCACGTCCGAGCAGCGCAAGCGTTGGTTCACCCAGGGCTACGACCGCGGCGACCCGAAGACCTGCGACACCTTCGGTACCGACCAGCTCTGACACCCGCTCCGAGATCGTGGCAGGCCCCCGGTGGGCCTGCCACGATTGTCATTCCGGCCGTAGCTCCGGGGTCAGGTGAGCCGCGAGACCTGGTAGTGGCCGATGAGCCAGTCGTCGTCGACCCGCCGCAGGAGCACTCCGAGGTTGACGGTCAGTGCCGGCCGGTCGGTGAAGCCGAACTCCACCTCCAGGTAGCCGAGGACCACGTCGTCGGCGAGACGGCGGATCTCCCGGATGTCGTATGCGGCGGTCAGGCCGAGCGGCTGTCCGGCGTAGTACGCGGCGACGCCGGCAGGACCGACCGTGTACGGCTGCAGCCCCTGGAAGATCGCGTCATCGGTGAAGCACGCCGCGACCCGGTCGGGCTCGTGGGCGTCGACAGCCGATTTCCACCGGTCGAGGACGGTACGCAGAATCTGAGCGTCGGACATGATGATCTCCCTGCTGACGGACGTGTCCCGTGGCGTGCCTGTCGAGGCGGCGTGCCCTCGCCAGCTCAGCGAGGCGGCTGACCCGGGTCGTTCGGGTGCGGTGTCAACGGCGTCACGGTCTCGCGCCGCCAGGCGCGCAGCGGCATCGACGCGAGTACGGCTTCCAGCTCATCGGCGTCGTCGGCCTGGAACAGCCCCCACGTACGCCACTCCCCCGGTGCCAGCGGCGGCCGCCACAGCCGCAGGAGACTGCCCTGGGCGATCAGCTCGGCCGAACGCGCGGCCTCTCGCGCACGCATGTCGGCGACGCCGTCCTCCGACGTGCCGTCGGGCACCGTCGTCACCATGTCAACCAGAAACTCCACGCGCCCATCCTCCGGCCGCCGGCCGAGCAGCACGCCGCGAACCCCATTTTGGGTGGCGACCGTCTCCCCTCCGACGCCGCCGGTGCGGGCCTCCGACGCCGCCCCGTGCAGGCCTGCGACGCCGCCCGTGCGGGCCTCTGAGGCCGCCGGTGCGGGCCGAGGTCAGTCGGGGTCGCGCACCAGGATGCGTACCGCCCGGGCCGCACCCACTGCCGCGACCAGCACCGCGTGCCGGGGCTCCGGCACGTCGAGCAGCCGCTCCGCCCGCAACGGCACGAGCGGGGCCAACCGTCGGTCGGTCAGCACCCCGTCCACCGCCCGCCGGTCACCGCCGCAGACCAACGCGGCGAGCGTCGCCACCTCCGGCAACAGCAGCCGTACGGCCAGATCCGCCGCGTCGCCCAGCGCAGCCTTCGCCTGGTTGTCACGCCGGCGGGCGAACCGGTGCTGCGACCATCCCCCCGCAGCGGTGCGCCCCTGCACGTAGCGGGTGTCCACCTTGGAGACGACGAGGTCGCCGCCCTCGGCCACCCCGAGCGCCACCGCGCCCTTGCGCGCCAGCAGCAGGCCGATCCGGCGGGGCATGACAGCGGAGGCCACGAACCCGGCCACATCCGCGCGGGCCGGCGCACCCGGCGGGGCGTGCAGCTCGGCGGTCGCCCCGTCCGGGGCGGCGAGCAGTAGGCCGTACTCCCTCGCGCTGGTGCTGGGCGGGCCGTGCCGGTCGGCGAAGCCCTCGACCCAGCGGCCGACGCGGGCCGGGTCGACCTCGACCCACCGGCCTCCGCCGGCTGCGGGTCGACTGGTCATCGCCCGACCGTACGGCACAGCGAACCCGTCCGGGCCCCCGGGCGGCCCGTGTGCCCGGCCAGGGACACGCCCGGCGACACCGCGGACCAGGCGCGGTCGGGTGCCGTCCGGGTGGCTGAGCCGCCCGTGAACCTGGTCCGGCTCGGCCTGGACCCAGCGACCTCCTGCCGGGTCGGATGGTCGCCGTGGCCGTTCAACCTGGCAGTAGCGCGGCCACCGCCAACGCGGCGATGAGCGCGCTGGAGACCAGGCCGGTGACCAGCCGGCCACGCGGCCCGGTCAGCGCCCTGCCGACCACGGTGCCACCGCCGGCGATGACCAGTTGCCAGCTCGCCGACGCCAGGAACACCCCGGCCACGAAGAGGGCCATCGGGACCATGCCCGAGTCGGCAGTGTCCCGGCGGCCGAGCACCAGGGCGGTGAAGTAGAGAACCGTCATCGGGTTCAGCAGGGTCAACCCGAGCAGCGCCGCGTAGGCCCGCCCCGGAGTGCTCATGCCCCCACCGTCGCGTGCCGTTGGCGGTCGGTGCGAGCGGTGCGCGGACCACGTCCGCCACAGGCCGTGCCCGGCGAGACCCAGCAGCACCACGGCGGCGACCACCCGCAGGGGCCCGGCGACCGGCGCGATGATCCCGGCCAGGCCCGCGCCGCCGAGCACGGCCACCACCGCGTAGAGCCCGTCGGCCGTCGCCACCGCGAGCGCCGCGGCCGCACCCACCCGAAACGACGTACGGGCGCTGAGCCCCAGGATCAGAATCGCGATCGCGCCGACGGGAATGGCGACGCCGTAGCCGGCCACGAGACCGGCGAGGAACGCGCCGCTCACGACGGCGGGCGCGGGATCCAGGCGGGCCGGGGCAGGCTGCGCTGTCGACGCGCGGCAGTGGCCGCACGGACAGGAACCTGCTTCGGGTACGCCTCAGTCACACGCGCATCCTCCGCGTCGGACCCGCGCCCCCGCCACCGATATTCCCCCGCGCCCCGCGCCCCGCGCCCCGCGCCCCGCGCCCCGCGCCCCGCGCCCCGCGCCCGCGCGCCCCGCGCCCCGCGCCCCGCGCCCCGCGCCCCGCGCCCAAGATCCTCACAACACCCCGATGTTGCTGCCTCCACCACGCCGGAGACAGCAACATCCCTGATCCTGCGCCGATCTTGACGACGAACGCCCCCCTTTGGAGATCGGAACCCCGGCCTTGGCGCCCCGGGCCACCAAGATCGCACTCGAACCAGGATGTAGTGGTCACGGAACGCCGGGAAGCCACTAGAACCAGGATGTTGCGCGATCTTGCCGGCGGCAGCGAGGCAGCGCGGCAGGACGGCAGGACGGCAGCACCGCAGCCGGACGCACGTGCGCGCGGCGCGGGCGGGCGGCCGTTCGGGAGTTGCTTGTTGTGTGAGTGGTTAGGCGTTGCGGGCCAGGTGAGTGGTGATCGCGGTGGCGAGGCGCTCGGGGGCGCCGTTCGCGTACCCGATGAAGAGCGACGGCTCGGTCAGCTCCAGCTCGACCAGGACCGGCTCGCCGTCCGCGCCGGGGATCAGGTCGACCCGGGCGTAGAGCAGCTGTCGGGTGCCGCCGGGCACCGTCGCGAGGGTCTGCTCGGCCACCGCCAGCTGCTCGGGGCGCGCGGTACGGGCGGTGATCTCCTCGGCCTTGTACAGCCCGTCCGGACCGAAATCCGGCCCGGACAGCATCGGACCCTTGCGGATCGCGTGGCTGAACGCGAGCCCTTCGGGACCGGCCAGGAAGAGCAGAGCCGTCTCGCCTTCGGTGTCGACGGCCCGCAGGTACGGCTGGACCATGGTGACCCGGCCGGCCTCGGAGAGTCGGCGAACGTGTGCGGCGGCAAGGTCGCGGTGCTCCGGGTCGGCCAGGTCGTACCGGCCGGTGTCCTGACTGCCGGCGCTGACGGCGGGTTTGAGCACGTACTCGCCGGTCTCGGCGGGCGGCTGCCAGCTCTCCCCCGGCATGACCCAGGCTGTCGGCACGGTTGGCACGCCGGCGGCGCTCAGCTCGGCGAGGTAGCGCTTGTCGGTGTTCCAGCGGACCACGTCGGCCGGGTTGACGAGCGTGGGCACTGTCGACGCCCAGGACACGAACTCGTCGCGGCGCAGCGCGTAGTCCCAGGGTGAGCGGAGCACGACCAGGTCGTAGGACGACCAGTCGACGTCGGGGTCGTCCCAGACCACGGCCTGGACGGCGACGCCACGGGCGGCGAGCGGGGCGAGGACCAGCCGGTCGTCCGGGTCGAGGTCGGCCAGGTCTGAGCAGGTGACGAGAGCGACCCGGGGTTCCCCCCGGGTCGACTGGTGATATGTGGTCAATTCAGCTGTCTGTTCAGCGGGCCATCGTGCGCCGGGCCATCGACCGCCAGAGGTCGTTGCTCGGACGCATCTGGTCCATCAGTTCACGCTCCCAGGCGTTCTCGACGGTGACTCCCGCCTTGGCGCACGCCTCCCGGGCGGTGACGGTGTCGTCGGCGAACTGGTCGCCCCACTCACCGTCGGCACCTACCAGGACGATTCGCGCGCCGCGCTTGCCGACGTACTCGATGACCGCCTTCGCGCCGCCGTGTTCTGCGGCGAACGCCTTGAGACCCGCAACCAGGCCTTGGGGCGCCTGCTCGCCGGCGGTCTGCTCAGCGGTCAGCGTCGTATCGGAACCATCTGCCATGACGCGAAGCCTAAGCAGACTTGCACCCTGTCGGGCGAGAACCATGAACCTTTTGTGATGCCAATTACCTACAGGTTTAAGGACGACCACAGGTTTGCTGTCCGGTTATTTACCGACTTTTACGGCCAAAGCGCGCCCGCAAATCGCCTTCGAACCCTCCCAGGTTGAGCCGATCCGACTCATGTAGAAAGTTACTCTGATGTGACGTTAAACCCGGACAACTCATCCATGTCCGTGATTAGTCAGTAGATCAGCGGCATCGATCGCCGCCGACCCGAGCCGCTGGGTGCCACCTGGGCTGACAGCGCGGCCGCACGGACACGCGGCAGACGGACATCGCGAGGGCCGGAAAGCCGAACGCGGCGCGGCGGAAGGCAGCTAGCGGAGCCGACGGGCGCAGGGCCTCCGCACGCGGAGAGCGGGGCGCGGAGTCGGCCGGGAGGGGTCAGATCAGCGCGTCGAGCGCGACGGCCACGAAGACGATCGTCAGGTACGTCGTCGACCAGTGGAACAGCCGCATCGGCTTGATCGCCTCGCCGCGCGTCGCGCGCCGGCAGAGTCGGTGTGCCTCGAGGATGAAGATGGCACCCACCACCAGGGTCGGCACCCCGTAGATCGCGCTGAGCCCCAGGGGCCAGACGGCCAGGGAGGTGAGCACGGTGAGCCACGCGAAGATCAGGATCTCGGCGTTCACCCGGCGAGTCGAGGCCACCACCGGCAGCATCGGGATGCCGGCCCGGGCGTAGTCGTCCTTGTACTTCATGGCGAGCGGGTAGAAGTGCGGCATCTGCCAGAAGAAGACCACAGCGAAGAGCCCCCAGGCGGCCGGCGCCAGTGAGCCGGTCACCGCAGCCCACCCGATCAGCACCGGTGCCGCCCCGCAGGCGCCGCCCCAGAAGGTGTTCGTCGGGGTGGAACGCTTGAGCCACAGGGTGTAGACGAGGTCGTAGTAGGCGATCGCGGCGAGGGTCAGCCCGGCGGCCAGCAGGTTGGTGAACGCCGCCATCAGGGCCACCGACACCGCCGCCAGCACCAGACCGAAGATCAGCGCGCTCCGCGGCGACACGGTGTGCGCCGGCAGCGGCCGACGCTTGGTACGCCGCATCAGCTGGTCGATGTCGCGGTCGATGTAGCAGTTGAGGACGCTTGCCGCGCCGGCGGCGAGCGAGCCGCCGATCAGCACGATGGCCATCAGCCACAGCGACGGCAGCCCACCCTCGGCGAGCATCATCGCCGGGATGGTGGTGACCAGCAGCAACTCGACGATCCGCGGCTTGGTGAGCGACACGTACGCCGAGACAACGGCGCGTACGTCCCGCCGGGCCACCGGGCCCTCGGCCGCCCGCGCCGGGTGTGGCCCGGCCGGGTTGCTCGCGGGGCGCTCGGTGATCATGCTCACGGATTGCCACCTTCCGGCATCGGCACGGGGAGATCGGATCGGTCGGGACCGCACGGGTCCGCATACCGCCCCACACACTACGCGTCGTCGTTTTGGCTGCCCGGCCGACCCGACAACGGTGCGGGCCGTCACACCACCGGGTTGAAGCGAGCATCCGGATGGTCACGTAGCGCACACCATGCGCAGATCCCCGGGCGCATGTTTAGGGACGCTCGATAAGGTCATCGGTGAGGGTTCCGCCCATCTGCCGAGGAGCACAACCATCGTGGCTGTTAAACGACCCGCGCACCCCGCACTGAACTGGTCCGACCTCGATCGCCGGGCCGTAGACACCGTCCGCGTGCTGGCCATGGACGCCGTAGAGAAATCCGGCAACGGCCACCCGGGCACCGCGATGAGCCTCGCGCCCGCGGCGTACCTCCTCTTCAACCGCGTCATGCGGCACAACCCGGCCGACCCGAACTGGCCCGGCCGCGACCGGTTCGTTCTCTCCGCCGGGCACTCCAGCCTGACGCTCTACATCCAGCTGTTCCTCTCCGGTTACCCGCTGAGCCTGGACGACCTCAAGTCGCTGCGGCAGTGGGGCTCGCAGACGCCGGGGCACCCCGAGCACGGGCACACGCCGGGCGTGGAGACCACCACCGGCCCGCTCGGGCAGGGTCTGGGCAACGCGGTCGGCATGGCCATGGCGGCCCGCCGCGAGCGCGGCCTGTTCGACCCCGAGGCCGAGCTGGGCGCGTCCGTCTTCGACCACGACATCTGGTGCATCGTCTCCGACGGTGACATCGAGGAGGGCATCAGCCACGAGGCCAGCGCCCTCGCCGGGCACCAGCAGCTGGGCAACCTCACGGTGATCTACGACGACAACGAGATCTCCATCGAGGACGACACCCGGATCGCCAAGAGCGAGGACGTGGCCGCCCGCTACGAGGCGTACGGCTGGCACGTGCAGACCGTCGACTGGCGCAGCGGCGACGCCGACCAGGGCGACTACCACGAGGACGCCGAGGCGCTGTACGCGGCGCTGGTGGCCGCCAAGGCGGAGACCGCTCGCCCCTCCTTCATCGCGCTGCGCACCATCATCGGCTGGCCCGCGCCGAACAAGCAGAACACCGGCAAGATCCACGGTTCGGCGCTCGGCGCCGATGAGGTGAAGGCCACCAAGCGGATCCTCGACTTCGACCCGGAGCAGACCTTCCAGGTCGACGAGGAGGTGCTCAGCCACGCCCGCACCGTGATGGGGCGCGGCGACGCGGCGGAGCAGGAGTGGACCGCCGCGTTCGACGCCTGGAAGAAGGCCAACCCGGAGCGCACCGCGCTCTACGAGCGGTTGGCTGGCCGCGTACTCCCCGACGGCTGGACCGACGCGTTGCCGGTCTTCCCCGCGGACGCCAAGGGTGTGGCCACCCGGGCCGCTTCCGGCAAGGTGCTGGAGGCGCTCGCGCCGGTGCTCCCGGAGCTGTGGGGCGGCTCGGCCGACCTGGCCGAGAGCAACAACACCACGATGAAGGGCGAGCCGTCGTTCATCCCGGCCGCCCACGCCACCAAGGACTTCCCCGGCCACGAGTACGGCCGCACGCTGCACTTCGGCATCCGTGAGCACGCCATGGGCGCGATCCTCAACGGCATCGCCCTGCACGGCGGCACCCGCCCCTACGGCGGCACGTTCCTGGTGTTCAGCGACTACATGCGTCCGTCGGTGCGGCTGGCCGCGCTGATGAAGCTGCCGGTGACCTACGTCTGGACGCACGACTCGATCGGCCTCGGCGAGGACGGCCCGACCCACCAGCCGGTGGAGCACCTGACCGCGCTGCGCGCCATTCCCGGCCTGGACGTGGTCCGCCCGGCCGACGCCAACGAGACCGCCTGGGCGTGGCGGCAGGCGCTGGAGCACACCGACCGGCCCACCGCGCTGGCGTTGAGTCGTCAGCCGCTTCCGACCCTGGACCGCGACGTCCTGGGCAGCGCGGAGGGCGTGACCAAGGGTGGTTACGTGTTGGCCGAGGCGTCCAACGGCAAGCCCCAGGTGATCATCGTGGGCACCGGCTCCGAGGTGCAGCTCTGCCTGACCGCCCGGGAGCGGCTGGAGGCCGACGGCACCCCGACCCGGGTCGTCTCGATGCCGTGCCAGGAGTGGTTCTACGAGCAGGACGAGGCGTACCGGGAATCGGTGCTCCCCCGCGGGGTAAAGGCAAGGGTGAGCGTGGAGGCGGGCATCGCGATGTCCTGGCGCGGCATCGTCGGTGACCTGGGCGAGAGCGTCAGCATCGAGCACTACGGCGCGAGTGCCCCGCACACCGTGCTCTTCGAGCAGTTCGGGTTCACCGGTGACCGGATCGTGGCGGCGGCACACGCCTCGCTGGCCCGGGTGGGCGACATCACCGGTTTCACGACCGGCAACTGAGGGAGCGTGGACGGCATGACCGACAAGCTGAATGAGCTGACCGCCGCGGGCGTGGCGGTCTGGCTCGACGACCTTTCCCGGGTACGACTGAGCTCCGGCGGGCTGGACCAGCTCCGCCGCGAGAAGCACGTGGCCGGTGTCACCACCAACCCGACGATCTTCGCCAAGGCCCTGAGCGACGCCGACGAGTACAACTGGCAACTGCGCGACCTCGCTATTCGTGACGTGGACGTGGAAGAGGCCGTCCGCATGCTCACCACGTACGACGTGCGGTGGGCCTGCGACGTGATGCGCCCGTCGTACGACGGCAGCGACGGCGTCGACGGCCGCGTCTCGATCGAGGTGGACCCCCGCAGCGCGCACGACGCGGACAAGACCGTCGCCGAGGCCAAGGCGCTGTGGTGGCTTGTCGACCGGCCCAACCTCTACATCAAGATCCCGGCCACCGAGGAGGGCCTGTCGGCGATCACCGACACGCTCGCCGAGGGGATCAGCGTGAACGTGACGCTGATCTTCGGTCTGGACCGCTACTCGGCGGTCATGGAGGCGTTCCTCGCCGGCCTGGAGCAGGCCAAGGCCAACGGCCACGACCTGTCGAAGATCGGCTCGGTCGCGTCCTTCTTCGTGTCCCGGGTCGACGCCGAGGTCGACAAGCGGCTGGAGAAGATCGGCTCCGAGCAGGCCAAGTCGCTCAGGGGTAAGGCCGCCGTCGCCAACGCCCAACTGGCGTACGAGCGCTACACCGAGGTGTTCGCCTCGGACCGCTGGAAGGCGCTCGCCGCAGCCGGCGCGCACCCGCAGCGGCCGCTGTGGGCGTCCACCTCGACGAAGAACCCGGACTACAAGGACACCATCTACGTCGAGGAGCTGATCGCCCCCGGCACTGTCAACACCATGCCGGAGTCCGTCGTCAACGCGTACGCCGATCATGGCGAGACCCGCGGTGACACCGTCACCGGGGCCTACGACGCGGCCCGCAAGGTCTTCGCGGACCTGGAGTCGGTCGGGGTGGACATGGCCGACGTGATCGCCACCCTGGAGCGCGAGGGCGTGGAGAAGTTCGAGGTCAGCTGGCAGGAGCTGCTCGACGGGGTGACCAAGTCGCTGAAGGCCGCGGCGCAGGGCACCGGCGCGCCGAACAAGGCCGCCAAGGGCAACGCCAAGGCCGCCGACAAGGCGGGTGGCGCATGAGCGACCTGCTTGCGGGGCCGGTGGAGGCAGCCGCCGGGCTGGCCGTGTACGGCGCGGACGCGGTCGACAAGGCCGCGCCCGCCTCGACCCGGGACGCGCTGGTCAAGGCCGGCGTCCCGGGCAGGCTGGCGGGCAAGGACGCCAGCCTGTGGGGTCCGGACGCCGAGGCCGAGGCCAAGATCCGGCTGGGCTGGGTGGACACCCACCGGCGCAGCCGCGAGCTGCTCGTCCAGTTGGCCGAGCTGAGCGCGGAGCTGGCCGACCTGGATCACGTGGTGCTCGCCGGCATGGGCGGCTCTTCGCTCGCGCCCGAGGTGATCACCCAGACGCTCGGACGCCCGTTGACGGTGCTGGACACCACCGACCCGGGCCAGGTCCGGGCGGCGCTCGGTGACCGGCTGGAGCGCACCGTCGTGGTGGTGGCCAGCAAGTCCGGGTCGACGGTGGAGACCGACAGCCACCGGCGCGCGTACTGGCAGGCGTTCCTGGACGCCGGGATGACCGAGGCGGAGGCCGGCCGGCACTTCGTCATCGTCACCGACCCGGGTTCGCCGCTGGAGGCCACCGCGGCCGAGATGGGCGCGTTCACGGTGCTCGCCGACCCGAACGTCGGCGGCCGCTACTCGGCGCTCACCGCGTTCGGCCTGGTGCCCTCGGCGCTGGCCGGGGTCGAGGTCGCGGAGCTGCTCGACCAGGCCGACGCGCTGTCCACGTCGCTCGGCGCGGATCAGAACAACCCGGCGCTGGCGCTGGGCGCCGCTCTGGGCGCGGCGGCAACGCTCGCCCGGGACAAGGTCGCCCTGGTGTCCGACGGCACCGGCATCGACGGGCTCGGCGACTGGGCCGAGCAGCTGATCGCCGAGTCGACGGGCAAGGCCGGGGTGGGCATCCTGCCGGTGGTCGTGGAGTCTCCGCAGAGCCCCGGCGCCACCGGCGCGGACGTGCTGACGATCAGCTACGGCGGCGCGCTGGCCCCCGGTGACATGCCGGGCGGCGGGGCCACCCCGGACGTGGCCGTCAACGGCCCGCTGGGCGCGCAGTTCCTGGCCTGGGAGTACGCCACCGCGGTGGCCGGTGTGGTGCTCGGCATCGACCCGTTCAACCAGCCCAACGTCACCGAGTCCAAGGAGAACACCAACAAGATCCTGGCCTCGGGCCTGCCGGCGGAGACGCCGTCGTTCACCGAGGGCGCGATCGAGGTGTACGCCCCGCAGGGCACCCCCGGCGACCTGGCCGGTGTGCTGCGCTGGCTGCTCGACGGGCTGGGCGACGACGGTTACCTCGCGGTGATGGCGTACCTCGACCGGTTCGCCGACGCCGACACGGCCAAGCTGCGGTCGCTGCTGGCGCAGGCGGGTGGCCGACCGGTCACCTTCGGCTGGGGTCCGCGCTTCCTGCACTCGACTGGCCAGTACCACAAGGGCGGCCCGCAGGTGGGCAGCTATCTCCAGGTGACCGGCGCGGTCGCCGAGGACCTGGCGGTGCCGGGCAAGCCGTACACCTTCGGTGAGTTGCAGGCGGCGCAGGCCGCCGGTGACCGGCAGGCTCTCGCTGGTCGGGAGCGGCCGTTGCTGCGGTTGCACCTCACCGACCGGGCCGCCGGTGTCGCCCAACTACTGGATGCGGCCGGTGATCTGCGGGCGTGAGGATGGACGACGTGACTGAGGCGGAGCGAGGAGGCGGTTCGGTGAACCCGCTGCGCGACCCGCAGGACCGCCGGTTGCCCCGGATCCCGGAGCCCTGTGCTCTGGTGATCTTCGGGGTGACCGGCGACCTGGCCCGCAAGAAACTGCTCCCTGCGGTCTACGACCTGGCCAACCGGGGGCTGTTGCCGCCGGGCTTCGTGGTGCTCGGTTTCGCGCGCCGGGACTGGGGTGACGGCGACTTCGAGACGTTGGCCTGCGAGGCTGCCCGCAAGCACGCCCGCACGCCGTGGCGGGACGAGGTGTGGGCGCGGCTGGCCGGCAACATCAAGTTCGTTGGCGGTTCGTTCGACGACGACGCCGCCTTCGACACCCTCGCCTCGACGCTTGACGATCTGCGCCAGACCCACGGCATCACCGGCAACGCGGCGTTCTACTTCTCCATCCCGCCGGCCGCGTTCCCTGTCGTGCTCAAGCAGTTGGCCCGCACCGGGATGGCCGACAACAACAAGTCCGGCGGTTGGCGCCGGGTCGTGGTGGAGAAGCCGTTCGGTAACGACCTGCCCTCGGCGAAGGCCCTCAACGACCTCGTCGACGACGTGTTCACCCGGGAGGACGTCTTCCGGATCGACCACTACCTGGGCAAGGAGACGGTTCAGAACATCCTCGCCCTGCGGTTCGCCAACAACCTGTTCGAGCCGCTGTGGAACTCGAAGTACGTCGACTCGGTGCAGATCACCATGGCGGAGGACGTCGGCATCGGCAGCCGCGCCGGCTTCTACGACACCGTCGGCACCGCCCGCGACGTGCTGCAGAACCACCTTCTCCAACTCCTCGCCCTGGTGGCGATGGAGGAGCCGACCAGCTTCGACGCCGACGAGATCCGGGCTGAGAAGCTGAAGGTGCTCAAGGCCATCACCCTGCCGAAGGACGTCGCCCGGGACACCGTCCGCGGTCAGTACCTGCCGGGCTGGGTCGGCGGCGAACGCGCTGTCGGTTACCTGGAAGAGCGGGACGTCCCCGCCGACTCCACCACTGAGACGTACGTGGCGGTGCGGTTGGGCATCCAGAACCGCCGCTGGGCGGAGGTGCCGTTCTACATCCGGGCCGGCAAGCGGCTGCCCCGGCGGGTCACCGAGGTCGCCATCATGTTCAAGAAGGCGCCGCACCTGCCGTTCAACGACGCCGACATGGAGTCGCTGGGCAACAACCAGCTGGTCATCCGGGTGCAGCCGGACGAGGGCGTGGTGCTCAAGTTCGGCTCGAAGGTACCGGGCACGACCATGGAGGTC
This sequence comes from Micromonospora sp. NPDC049049, assembly GCF_040649115.1. Classification (NCBI taxonomy): domain Bacteria; kingdom Bacillati; phylum Actinomycetota; class Actinomycetes; order Micromonosporales; family Micromonosporaceae; genus Micromonospora; species Micromonospora sp. NPDC049049. The sequence continues at coordinate 142,531 of NZ_JBEZEX010000013.1, forward strand.
CGCGACATCGCGATGGACTTCCAGTACGGCGAGGCGTTCACCGAGTCCAGCCCCGAGGCGTACGAGCGTCTGGTGCTGGACGTGCTGATCGGCGACCGCACCCTGTTCCCGGACGCGGCCGAGGTCGAGCAGAGCTGGCAGGTGATCGACCCCCTTGAGCACGCCTGGGAGGGCACCACCCCGGAGCCGTACCGGGCCGGCGAGTGGGGCCCCCGGGCCTCCGACGAGATGCTGGCCCGCGAGGGCCGCGCCTGGAGACGAGCATGATCGGGCTGTGGGACACCACCGGCAACGAGGTGGTCAAGGCGCTCGCCGCCGAGCGGCGCAGCGCCGGCGGGGTGGCCAGCGGCATGGCGCTCACCCTCATCGTGGTGGTGGACGAGAAGCGGGTCCGGGAGGCTGAGGCCGCCGCGACGATCGCCGCCGCGGCGCACCCGTGCCGCCTCGTGGTGGTGGTCCGCTCGGAGATCGAGCGGGACCGCAACCGACTGGACGCGGAGATCGTGGTCGGTGGCCGGCTCGGCCCGTGCGAGGCGGTGGTCACCCGGATGTACGGCCGGTTGTCCCTGCACGCCGAGTCGGTCGTGATGCCGCTGCTCGTTCCCGACGTACCGGTGGTCACCTGGTGGCACGGCGAGCCGCCGGCGGAGATCGCCACCGACTTCCTCGGGGTGGTGGCCGACCGGAGGATCACCGACTCTGCGCAGGCCGCCGACCCGTTGGAGGCGCTGCGGCAGCGGGCCCGGGACTACGCCCCGGGCGACACCGACCTGGCGTGGACCCGGATCACCCCGTGGCGCACCCTTGTCGCCGGGGCGTTCGACACCACCAACGCCCAGGTCACCGAGGCGACGATCGTCGCGCCTCCCACTGATCCGACGGCGGCGCTGATGGCCGGTTGGCTGTCCAGCCGGCTCGGCATCACCCCACGCCGGGTGGACAGCAACGAATTCCCCCGGATGCGGGAGGTGCAGCTCAGCTGCGCCAACGGCGATCAGCTGACGCTGACCCGCGAGGACAGCATGGCCGTGTTCCGGCGCACGGGCCAGGACGACCGGGCCCTGCCGCTGGTGCGCCGCCCGCTCGGCGACGAACTGGCCGAGGAGCTGCGCCGGCTGGACGCCGACCAGGTGTACGCGGAGGCGCTGGGCGCGACTGTCGGGCTGCGAGGGCTGGATCAGCGCCCCGCGCAGCGGGTCCACGTCTGGAAGGATCCGGCCACCGCGCAGCGCGCCGAGGCCGGGGTGACCGCGCACGTCGGCACGAGCGGCGAGGGCTGAGCCCAGCCGGGGCACAACGTCGGGCAGGGCCGGTACGCACCGGCCCTGCCCCGCAATCTCCGGGGTTTTCGCCCCACCACCTCGGGCACACCGCCCCGGGCACGACAGCGACCGCCTCGCGGTCCTCGAACGAAGGCGCAACCATGAGTGAGGCGAGTGTCGCCGTCCACGCCGACGCCGACCTGCTGGCGCAGGCCGTGGCGGCTCGGTTGCTGGTGAAGCTGCTCGACGCCCAGGCCGACCGGGGCGAAGCCTCGGTGGTGCTCACCGGAGGTCGGGTCGCGGCGGCCGTCTACCGGGCGGTGGCGACGCTGCCGGCCCGCGACGCGGTGGACTGGTCCCGGGTCGACGTGTGGTGGGGCGACGAACGGTTCCTGCCCGCCGGTGATCCGGACCGCAACGAGACGCAGGCCCGGGCCGCCCTGCTGGACGTGGTGCCGCTGAATCCGGCCCGGGTGCACGCGATGCCGGCTTCGGACGGCCCGGCCGGCAACGACCCCGAGGCGGCGGCTGCCGAGTACGCGCAGGAGCTGGCCCGCGCCGCCCGGCCCGGGAACGCCACACTGCCGCACTTCGACGTGCTGATGCTGGGCGTCGGCGAGGACGGCCACGTGGCCTCGGTCTTCCCCGAGCACCCGGTGGGCTACGAGACCCGGCCGGTGAGCGCGGTGCGGGGCAGCCCCAAGCCGCCGCCGACGCGGACCACCCTCACCCTGCCGGCCATCAACACCGCCGAGGAGGTCTGGCTGGTGGCCGCCGGCGCCGACAAGGCTCGCGCGGTGGGTATGGCGTTGGCCGGCGCAGGCCCGGTGCAGTTGCCGGCAGCCGGCGTGCACGGCGTGAACCGCACCCGCTGGTTGCTGGACCGGACGGCCGCAGCCGATGTGCCAGTCCGACTGCGCAGTCTGCGCTGAGCGGGCGGAGGAGCCCGCTACTCGCCGCGTCGACGGCGCAGTGCGGCGAGCGCCTCGGCGAGCAGGGCCTCTCCCTCCTCGGCGGTACGGCGCTCCTTCACGTACGCCAGGTGGCTCTTGTACGGTTCGGCGCGGACCCGACCTGGCGGGTTCTGGGCGTCCCGACCGGCGGGTAGGCCACAGCGGGGGCAGTCCCACAGGGGTGGCGGTTCGACGTCCGCGGCGATCCGAATGTCGACCCGGTGGTCGTTACGGCACCAGTAGGTGACGTCCTGTCGGGGGGCGGGTTGGTGCCTCTCGTCGGGGCGCATCGGTGCGGACCCGACCCGGGCTCCCCGGATAACGTTGCCATTCGGCACGGCTGCTCGCTCCTGTCGTCGGAGGGGACCCGCCGTCTTCGGGGGTGGAGCGGCGGGCGACGCGGTGCAGCGGAGAAAAGCCTGCGCGCGGCCCGTCGAGTGACGAACCGCGCGCAGATTGTACGACTTACTGAGCCTGCTCAGGCGCCGCTGTTCATTTGGAGGCGCAGCCAGAGCCCGAGCCCGATGATGGCGGCGAACCAGACGACGCTCACCAGAACGGTGTAGCGGTCCAGGTTCTTCTCGGCGACCGAGGAGCCGGCGAGGCTGGAGCTGACGCCACCGCCGAACATGCTCGACAGACCGCCACCCTTGCCACGGTGCAGCAGGATCAGCAGGGTGAGCAGAATGCTCGTGATGACCAGCAACACGATCAACGTGTATGCGAACCAGATCGGCATGGCTGGGGTCAGTTCCTCTCGTAGCGATCCTCGCCCGGTCTGATCGGGCACGGCGGCACCGACCGGCGGACGGGCGGTGTCAAGGATACCGAGCGATCAGCGGGCGAGGTGCTCCGGGAACCTGCAGATCTGAGCGAATTCCTCGGCGTCCAGGCTGGCGCCCCCCACCAGGCCCCCGTCCACGTCCGGTTGGGCCATGATCGAGGCGACGTTGGACGCCTTGACCGACCCGCCGTAGAGCACCCGAACCTGGTCGGCGGTCTCCTGGTCGAAGCGTTCCGCCAGTCGCTGACGCACCGCCCCGCAGACCTCCTGGGCGTCGTCCGGGGTCGCGGTCTTGCCGGTGCCGATCGCCCAGACCGGCTCGTACGCGATCACGACCTGCCGCACCTGCTCGGGGGTGAGCCCGGCGAGGCCCCCGTCGAGCTGGTCGGAGCAGTGCGCCACGTGGGTGCCCTGCTCGCGGACGTCAAGCCCCTCCCCCACGCACAGGATCGGCGTCAGGCCGTGCGTCAGCGCCGCCTTGACCTTGGCGTTGACCAGCGCGTCGTCCTCGTGGTGGTAGGCCCGCCGCTCGGAGTGCCCGACCACCACGTACGTGCAGCCGAGCTTGGCCAGCTGCGGCCCGGAGATGTCCCCGGTGTACGCGCCGGACGCGTGCGGGGAGAGGTCCTGCCCGCCGTAGCCAATCAGCAGCTTGTCCCCGTCCACCGCGGTCTGCACGGTGCGCAGGTCGGTGAAGGGTGGCAGCACCACCGTCTCGACGTCGGTGAGCTGCTTCTCGGTGAGGCTCGCCGCCAGCTTCTGCACCAGCAGGTTGGCCTCGAGGTGGTTGAGGTTCATCTTCCAGTTGCCGGCCATCAGCGGCCGGCGGGTGGTGCTCGACATTCAGTTCTCCAGGGCCGCGATGCCGGGGAGGGTCTTGCCCTCGAGGTATTCCAGGGAGGCGCCACCACCGGTGGAGATGTGCCCGAAGGACGACTCGTCCAGCCCCAGGGCACGGACGGCCGCGGCCGAGTCACCGCCACCGACGACGCTGAACGCGTCGGCCTTGGTGATCGCCTCGGCGATCCCCCGGGTGCCCGCGGCGAAGGCCGGCATCTCGAACACGCCCATCGGGCCGTTCCAGAAGATCGTCTTCGCCTGGGACAGCGCGGCGCTGAAGCCAGCCACCGTCTCCGGGCCGACATCCAGGCCGAGCCGGTGGCTCGGGATGCCGTCGACCCGCACCGTGTCGTGCGCCGCGTCCGGAGCGAACGCGTCCGCCACCACCACGTCGACCGGCAGCATGATCTTGCCGTCGGACCGCTCCAGCAGGTTGCGGCAGGTGTCGACCATGTCCTTCTCCAGCAGCGAGGTGCCCACCTCCAGGCCCTGGGCCTTGAGGAAGGTGAAACACATCCCGCCACCGATGAGCAGCCGGTCGACAGTGGGCAGCAGAGCCTCGATCACGGCGAGCTTGTCGGACACCTTCGACCCACCGAGCACCACGACGTACGGGCGCTCGGGGTCACCGGTGAGCTTGGAGAGCACCTCGACCTCACGCAGCACCAGCCGACCCGCCACGTGCGGCAACCGGGCCGGCACGTCGAAGACGCTGGCGTGCTTGCGGTGCACGGCACCGAACGCGTCGTCCACGTACGCGTCGCCGAACGCGGCGAGCTGGTCCGCGAAGGCGCCCCGCTCGGCCTCGTCCTTGCTGGTCTCGCCCGCGTTGAAACGCAGGTTCTCCAGCAGAGCGACCTGGCCGTCGGCCAGGTCGGCGACGGTGGCGCGGGCCGACTCGCCCACGGTGTCGGTGGCGAAGTGCACCGGCGCGCCCAGCAGCTCACCGAGCCGCCCGGCGACCGGGCCCAGGCTGAACTGCGGGTCCGGGGCGCCCTTCGGGCGGCCCAGGTGCGAGCAGACGACCACCTTCGCGCCGGCCTCGACCAGCGCGCCGAGGGTCGGCAGCACCGCGCGGATGCGCCCGTCATCCGTGATCGCACCGGTCTGCTTGTCGAGCGGGACGTTCAGGTCGGCGCGCACCAGCACGCGCCGACCCGACACCCCCTCGGCGAGCAGGTCGTCGAGGGTCCGGATGCTCACAGCGACGAACCGACCAGCTTGACGAGGTCGACGAGGCGGTTGGAGTAGCCCCACTCGTTGTCGTACCAGCCGACGACCTTGACCTGGTTGCCGACGACCTTGGTCAGCGGCGCGTCGAAGATGCACGACGCCGGGTCGGTCACGATGTCGGTGGAGACGATCGGGTCCTCGTTGTAGACCAGGATGCCCTTGAGCGGGCCGTCCGCGGCGGCCTTCAGCGCGGCGTTGACCTCGTCCACGGTGGTCTCGCGACCCACGTTGACGGTGAGGTCGGTGACCGAGCCGGTCGGGATCGGCACCCGCAGGGCGTAGCCGTCGAGCTTGCCCTTGAGGTCCGGCAGGACCAGGCCGATCGCCTTGGCGGCGCCGGTCGAGGTCGGAACGATGTTCAGCGCGGCGGCCCGGGCACGACGCAGGTCCGAGTGCGGCGCGTCCTGGAGGTTCTGGTCCTGGGTGTACGCGTGGATCGTCGTCATCAGACCGTGCTGGATGCCGAACGTGTCGTGCAGGACCTTCGCCATCGGCGCGAGGCAGTTGGTGGTGCACGAAGCGTTGGAGATGATGGTGTGCTTCGCCGGGTCGTAGGTGTCGTGGTTGACACCCATGACGACGGTGACGTCCTCGTTCTTCGCCGGGGCGGAGATGATGACCTTCTTGGCCCCACCGTCGACGTGCGCCTTGGCCTTGGTGGCGTCGGTGAAGAAGCCGGTCGACTCGATGACGACGTCGGCGCCGACCTCGCCCCACGGCAGCTTCGACGGGTCCTTCTCGGCGTACGCCTTGATGGTCTTGCCACCGACGGTGATCTCGTCGGAGTTGGCCTTGACCTCGTACGGCAGGCGACCGAGGATGCTGTCGTACTTGAGCAGGTGGGCGAGCGTGGCGTTGTCGGTCAGGTCGTTCACCGCCACGACCTCGATGTCGGCGTCAGACGCCAGCACTGCCCGGAAGAAGTTACGGCCGATTCGGCCAAAGCCGTTGATGCCAACCCGGATGGTCACAGGTCCCATCTCCTCGCGTTCTGGTCCGCCGGCTTCAGACAACGGGCCGGCGGGAATGGTGTGCGCCGACCGTTGGAGCCGGCCGTCGACGGTTCATCTCGGCCACCCCGCCGCGCGGTCTGAGGACCTGACCGCCCGAGGCGGTGGGCACGACGAGAAAGGCCGGTGTCGGCCCCCTTGCCGTACTCAGCGACCTTATCCGAGCGTGCGAGACCACGCTGCGCCGGGTCGCGCTCCCGGGCGCACCGTGCGGCCCCACCGTCCTATCAGACCACGAGCATGTCGGGCGTGACTGCCGCTTCCGTATCCGGGATGCCAAGGTCGCGGGCCCGCTTGTCGGCCAGCGCCAGGAGCCTGCGGATCCGTCCCGCGATGGCGTCCTTGGTCAGCGGGGGGTCGGCCAGGGCGCCCAGTTCCTCCAGCGACGCCTGCCGGTGCTCCAGACGCAGCCGACCGGCGTCGGTCAGGTGGTTGGGCGCCTCGTCGGCGAGGATCTCCAACGCACGGGTGACCCGGGCGGCCGCGGCGACCGCCGCCCGCGCCGAGCGGCGCAGGTTGGCGTCGTCGAAGTTGGCGAGCCGGTTGGCGGTGGCCCGCACCTCGCGGCGTACCCGACGCTCCTCCCAGGCCAGCACGCTGGAGTGCGCGCCGATCCGGGTGAGCAGCGCGGCGATAGCGTCGCCGTCCTTGACGACCACCCGGTCCACCCCGCGTACCTCGCGGTTCTTCGCGGTGATGCCGATGCGGCGGGCCGCGCCGACCAGCGCCAGCGCGGACTCCGGCCCCGGGCAGGTGATCTCCAGCGCGCTGGAGCGGCCGGGCTCGGTGAGCGAGCCGTGGGCCATGAACGCGCCCCGCCACGCGGAGACCGCGCAGCAGACGTTGGCCGCCACCACGTGTGGGGGCAGCCCTCGCACCGGGCGACCCCGCACGTCGAGCAGGCCGGTCTGCCGCGCGAGGGCCTCGCCGTCCTTGACCACCCGCACGATGAAGTGGCTGCCCTTGCGCAGCCCACCGGAGGCCAGCACGTGGATCTCGCTGGGGTAGCCGTAGACCTCGGCGACCTCCCGACGCAGCCGCCGGGCGACCGCCCCGGTGTCCAGTTCCGCCTCCACCACCACGCGGCCGGAGACGATGTGCAGCCCGCCGGCGAAGCGCAGCAGCGCGGCCATCTCCGCCCGCCGGCAGCAGGGCTTGGGCACGTCGACCCGACTCAGCTCGTCCTTGACCGCGGCCGTCATCGCCATTGTGCGTCCCCTCACGGACCTGTTCCGGCGTGTCGCCGGAGATTACGTACGTGTCTAACGATCGGCGCCCAGGACAGGCACCAGCGCGGCGCCCAGGGCAGCCGGATCATGGCGGGGAGTCCCGTCGACAACGGCGACGGGGGCGAGGACCAGGCGGGCACCCAGCGATTCTGCCGCACGTTCGACCGGTTCGGGGTCACCCACCGCCTTGGCGTCGGCGAGCACAAGATCGACCTTGAGTTCGGGCAGGTACCAGTGCAGTGCCGCGAGATGATCGGCGACGGAGAGCCCCAGGGTCTCCTTCTCCGCGGCGAGGTTCAGCGTGACCAGCCGCCGGGCCGAGGTGGACACGATCGCGTCGGCCAACTGCGGCACCAGCAGGTGCGGAAGCACACTCGTGTACCAGCTGCCCGGCCCAAAGATCAACCAATCGGCCGCCCGGATCGCCTCGATGGCCTCGGCGCACGCCGGTGGGGCGCTCGGGGTGAGGCGCAGCGACTCGACCCGCCCGGTGGTCACGGCCACCTGGTGCTGGCCACTGACCGTGCACACCTCGTCCGGGGCGGCCGGGTCGGCGCCGCGTACCCGCGCCTCGATGCCGACCGGTTGGCGGGACATCGGCAACACCCGGCCCACCGCGCCGAGCATCGCGCCGGCGTGCTCCAGCGCCGCCACCGGGTCGCCGAGCAGCTCCATGAGGCCGCAGAGCACCAGGTTGCCCACCGCGTGCCCGGTCAGACCGTCGGTGCCGGCCGACGCCCCGTCGGTGCCGCGCGGAGCCGCGCCGTCCCGGCCCGCGTCGTCGCCCGCCGCCAGGCCCTGGCCGGTCGCGCCGGGTCCGGGTACGCCCACCGGCGCGGCGGCGAAGCGGTGCTGGAACAGCCCGGCGCTGCGCCGGGTGGCCGGGTGGTCACCGGCCAGGGCCACCAACGCCTGGCGCAGATCTCCCGGCGGCAGGCCACCCCGCTCGGCCCGCAGCCGACCACTGGAACCACCGTCGTCACCCACCGTGACCACCGCGGTGATGTCGAGGTCGAGTTCGGGGGCGCAGTGGCGCAGCGCACGCAACGAGGCGGACAGACCGTGCCCGCCGCCGAACGCCACCACCCGCCGGGCCGTCATTCCCGCCCCAGGTCGCGGTGCTGGGCGTTCGCCGCCAACCCCGAGTGACGCAGTCGGCTGGCCAACTCCTCGGCGATGGCCACGCTGCGGTGCTTGCCGCCGGTGCAGCCCACGGCGACCGTAAGGTACCGCTTGCCCTCCCGCTCGAAGCCGGTCGTGGTGGCGTTGACCAGGTCGGCGTACGAGGCGACGAAGGCGTCCGCGCCCTCCTGGCCCAGCACGTACGCGCTGACCGCCTCCTCCCGCCCGGTGTGCTCACGCAGCTCCGGCACCCAGTACGGATTGGGCAGGAAGCGGGCGTCCAACACGAAGTCGGCGTCCGGTGGCAGGCCGTACTTGAAGCCGAACGACAACACGGTGACCCGCAGCCGGCGGGCGTCCTCGCCGCCGAACAGCTCCTCGATGCGGCGCCGGAGCTGGTTGACGTTCAGGTGGCTGGTGTCAATGATCACGTCGGCCTGGTCACGGGCCTCCTCCAGCAGGCCGCGCTCCACGGCGATGCCGTCGGCCAGCCGCCCGTCACCCTGCAACGGATGCGAACGGCGAACGCTCTCGAACCGCCGGATCAGCACCTCGTCGTCGGCGTCGACGAAGACCACCCGGGGCGAGAATCCGCGCTCCTTGAGCTCCCGGATCGCCCCGGCCAGGTCCGTGGAGAAGGCCCGCGACCGCACGTCCAGCACCATCGCGGTACGCCGAGCCGCGCCGCCCGCCTTGAACGCCAGCTCGGCCATGTCCAGCATCAGGGCCTGCGGCAGGTTGTCCACGACGTAGTAGCCGACGTTCTCCAACGCCCGGGCCACAGTGCTGCGGCCACCCCCGGAGACGCCGGTGACCACCACCAGTGTGGTCTCCGACTCAGCCGCCACCTGCTCGTCATTGGCATCCGGGCCGTCGATCCGGTCCCCGGCTGTGCGCGCCTCGCTCACCCGTACCCCCAAGCCGTGGCGCCGCGGCCGCCCTCGGCCGCGATTGGTCAATCAGCGACTCTATCCCGCCACCCGGTCCCCGCCCGGCACCCGTGGCCGGGCGGCGCACACCGAGCGCCCGGCGGTCGCGCTCCCGACAGTGCGCGCCCTTGATGACGATCAGTGACTGTCTATACGCTCCTTGCGATAACCGCAGGTCAAGGCCGATATCTGGGAGGGTGCGATGCACGACCTGGCGGACAAGAACAAGTACGTGGGCTTCCTGTTCATGCGGATCAACCCCGAGTACTTCGCCCTCGGACGTGAGGGCATCCACGAGATCTCCGCCGAGCACGCCCGTGACCTGGGCCGCTTCGCCAAGCAGCTCACCCACGTCGTCTGCACCGGGGTGAACGGCACGTACGACCAGGTCACCATGGTCGAGGCCGACACCCTGGAGGAGATCAACGCGGCGGCCACCGCCTTCCGCATGGGCAACAAGGCCCGCTACATCGAGATCGTCGACATCGTGATCGGGATGAAGGCCCCGCCGCGCGGCCTGGCCAACCGGTCCAGCCAGCCCGGCTGACCGCCCCGCCCGTCCGGCCCACCCGACCCGGGTGCGCCGGGCGGGCGCTGTCGGCGTCGGCTCGTAGACTCCGCGGATGGGGGACATCGCCCATGCCGGATTCGCACGGAGGTGGCGGCGTGAAGGACAGCCGTTGGACGACGGTCACGCCGACTCAGTTCGAGCGGGAGCGCGCGGCCCTGGAGCACGTCCGCCGCCTCCTGCCGGACACTGAGCCCTACCGCGCGTGGTCGAACTTCACCTTCACTGCCGAGACCGGGCACGTTCACGAGGTGGACCTCTTGGTGGCCGCCCCCAGTGGGATTTACCTGGTCGAGATCAAGAGTCTCAGTGGCCGTCTCACCAACAGCGGGTCCAACTGGCTACTGAGCAACAACAAGGTACGAACGTTCGACAATCCCCTCCACCTGGCTGACCTCAAGGGCAAGCGGCTTCGGTCGCTGTTGACCGCGCAGGCACGGAGAGACCGTTCCCCGATCCACATTCCGTTCATCCAGGGCGCGGTCTTCCTGTCCCTGCCGACCTTGCAAATCGCAGTGTCGGAGCACCAACTGCACTGGGTCTTCGGGCCAGAGACGCAGGGAGACGCAGACGAATCCTCGCTTCCCGGGATTTGGTCCGGTCTGCTCGGCCGCCCGCCACAGGACGAGCGACGGCGGATCACGCCCGAGATCTCACGGGCGCTGCCCCGGCTACTGACCGGCGCCGGGGTGGCCCGCAGCCGCCGGTATCACCAGGTCGGTTCATGGCAGCTCGGCGCAACCCCCTTCGATGTGGGGCCGACCTGGCAGGATCATCTCGCCCACCATGCCCAGTTCGAGCACGAGCACAGGCGGGTCCGCATCTACCTCGTAGAGCGCAACTCGGCCAAGGCCGAGCGGGCCAGCATCGAACGGGCCGCCCGACGGGAGATGCTGGCGCTGCATGGGGTGCAGCACCCCGGCATTGTCCAGGTGGACACGATGGAACCCCACGAAGGTGGCCCGGCACTCATCTTCCGCCACGATCCCCGCGCCGTACGCCTCGACCACTTCATGGCGCAGCATGGCGACCGGCTGGAGGTCGGCGCCAGGCTTGACATGATCCGGCAGCTCGCCGAGGCGATGGCGTACGCACACGGCCGCCGATTGCACCATTGCGCCCTTTCTGCCCGCAGCATCCTGGCGACTCCCGGCCATCGAGCCCGTGGCCAGAGTGAGGATGATGCCTGGCTACAACCGCAGGTGCAGATCAGCGACTGGCAGGCGGCGAGCCGGCTGCCCGACTCGGTAAGCGGCGGCGGTGTGGCCCTGCGCGTCTCGCCGACATCACAGCTGGGTGCCCATCTGGAGCGGTCGGCTGAGGCGTATCTCGCGCCAGAGCTGAGCACGCCGACACCGGATCCGGTGGCACTGGACGTCTTCGGTCTTGGTGCCCTGGCCTATCTGCTGCTCTCGGGCCAACCGCCAGCGGGAAACCGGCGCGAGTTGCTGGCCCGGCTGGCCAGCGACGACGGGCTTCGCCCCTCGTCCTCCGCTGACTCGATCTCAGAGTTTATGGACGAGCTGGTCCAGGCGTCCACCGCACCGGTGCCCGCGCGCCGACTGTCCAGCGTCGCGGAGCTGCTGGAGATGCTGACGCTGGCCGAGGAGGAGCTGACCGCGCCGTCCGCTCCCCCGGCAGAGGTCACGGATCCGGTGGACCTGCTGGAGGCGCGGGTCGGTGACACGGTCGCCGACTGGCGGATCGTCAAGAAGTTGGGCACCGGCTCCACCTCTCGCGCTTTCCTGGTCGAAAACCGGCGCACCGGCGCACCGGAGGTGCTCAAGGTCGCCCTGTCGGACGAGAAGGCGAGCCGCCTGTCACACGAAGCGCAGGTGTTGCGCAACATCCACCAGGATTCACGGATCATTCGACTCGCCCGGGAGGAGCCCATCCACCTGCCGCCGCGCTGGGTGATCGTGCTCGAACATGCCGGGGAGAAGACCGTCGCACGCAAGCTGCGTGAGGACGGCCGGTTGACCGTGGATGAGCTGGAGACGTACTCCGATTACCTGTTCGGAGCGGTGGACCATCTCCAGGGCGAGGGCGTGGTCCATCGCGACATCAAACCGGACAACATCGCCATCCGGATCCGCCCCAACCGGACCCGCCAACTCGTGCTCTTCGACTTCTCGCTGGCCGCAGTGCCGCTGGAGGACATCGAAGCCGGCACCCCTCGCTATCTCGATCCGTTCCTCGGCACCACCACCCGCCCGCACTACGACGAGCACGCCGAGCGGTACGCGATTGCGGTGACCCTGCACGAGATGGCCTCCGGTGAGCTGCCGGTTTGGGGGGACGGCGCGACCGAGCCCCGATACACCGAAGGCCCACCAGTGCTGGCCGTCGAAGCCTTCGACCCGGCGGTCCGGGACGGCCTGGTCGGTTTCTTCATCCGGGCACTGAACCGAGACGCAAGCCAGCGACACAGCTCTCTGAAGGAGATGCGGGACGCCTGGCAGCAGGTCTTCCGTCAGTCCGACCACACCGCCCCGGTCGGCTCGGTGCACCCGGACGACGAGGCTGGCGCCACTCCCGCAGAACGCGACGCCGCTGCCGACCGAGCGACCCGGGCGACGGTGCTGGAGGCGTCCGGCCTCACCCTACGGGCCGTCTCCGCCGCCCACCGGCTGGACGCGACCACCGTCGGAGAGCTGCTGGCCCTCGGCTCGAAGCAGCTCTTCAGCCTCCCCGGTCTCGGTGCGAAGACCCGACAGGAGCTGCAACGCCGGCTCCGGGAATGGCGGGGCCGGCTGGTTGAGCACGAAGCGATGCCGACGAGCGCGGCGGCTCGGGCCGCAGCTCGGACCGAGGTCGACGCGGCGGTGAACGCAGGCCCCGACGCCGGCAGCGGAGACCCCGAGCCGGCCGCGTTCACTACGGTCGGGCTGGACGCCGTGGTTGCCCGGCTACTGCCCGTCCCGCATTCCACTGGGCGCAATCGGAACGAGGTCGAAGCGATTCGGTTGCTGCTACGGCTGCCCGACGAGGCGGGCAACCTCCCGCAGTTGGCTCCGTGGCCGCAGCAACCGGCGGTGGCGAGCCTGGTGGGGGTCAGCCCGGGTCGAGTCGCGCAATGCCTGATGGCACAACGTGAGCGGTGGCACGCCGACCCGGTGCTGCGTAGCGTCCGGCTGGAGTTGATCGAGCTGCTGGCCGAAAGTGGCCGGGTGATGGGGGCGATGGAGCTCGCGGTCGCGCTACTGATCCGGCGAGGTTCGGGCCAGGACGGCGAGGAGCTGCGCCGAGCGCTGGCGATGGCGGCGGTCCGAGCAGCCGTGGAGATCGATCCACTGGCGGAAGAGGCCCGCTTCGCCTCCCGCCGGCATGGCGACCGACTGCTGTTCGCACTGGAGGCGGGCAGCACGGATCCCCAGGAGACACCGGCAGCACCGGCCCTGCTCGACTACGCCGATGCGCTCGGCGAGGTCGCGGACGAGCTGGCCAGCCAGGAGGTGCTGCCCAGCCCGGCGACGGTGCTGAGGGACCTCACCGCAGTCGATCCGCGCACCGAGCACACGGGAATCACGCTCGATGAGCGCCGGATGGTGCAGCTCGCGGCGGCGGCATCGAAGACGGCCGCCGCGTCCCCCCGGTTGGAGATCTATCCCCGCAATCTCGATCCGGTCCGTGCATTGCGACTGGCCCAGGCCGGGGTGGTGCCTGCACCCGTGGGGGATGCGGAGCCCGCTGGCCTCAGCGAGAGGCAGATCACCGAGAAGGTCCAGGCCCGGTTCCCGGAGCTGCCGGCGTTGCCCCCCCATCCCCGGCTGGACCGGCTGCTCACCGAGGCCGGCTTCGACCTGGTGTGGAAGGCCGGCCGCTACTACGCCCGGCGTTCCTCATTGTCATCGACCCGGGTCGCGTCGTCACGTCGCCGTTCCACCGCGTCCGGGATGACGCCGTGGACGGCCGAGTCACCCGAGTTGGCCGCCTCGATCCGCGCTGAGCAGCAACTCGCCTCCGCTGCCGACGAGGGAGGTTTCCGGGTGCTGACCATCCGCGCCGACCGGTATGCCGGAGCGACGCGGGAACTGGCCGGCCGTTTCGCCGGACAACCAGTGAGCGTGGCCGGCAGATTTGTCTCCGAGCTGCGCACGCTGGTGGAGTCCCGGCCGAAGCCGACCTGGCCGACCGTGCTGACCGCTGACCGGGCCGACCCGAACTCCCGGGACGCGCTGAAGCTCGCCGAGTTCACCGGCCGAGCCTGGCAGAGCCTGCGGCCCGCACTGCTGGCGCTGCCCGACCGGCAGTGCCCGTTACTGCTCGTCGATGCCGCGCCGCTGGTGCGGTACCGGGGCATGCACCTACTGGAGGAGCTGGCCGAGGCGGCTCGCGCCGGGGCGGGGCCGGTCTGGCTGCTCTGCCCCATGGAGGACCCAACCCAGTTGCCGCACCTGGACGACGCCGTGGTGCCGGTGCCTCCCTACGAGTGGGTCATCCTGCCGGACGCCTGGGTCAGCAATGCCCACCGCGGCCACCCGGAGCAGGCGAGTTAGTCGTCAGAGTCAGACGGCAGCAGGATGTTTCCGGCGTGTAGGTCACCGTGGGTGCGTCCGAGTATCAGGTCGCTCAGCTCGACCGCCGGCCGAACCCCCTGCTCGTCCATGAACTCCGCCTCCCAGCGGGCCAGGTCCCGAGCGCGCGCCCGAACGAACGCCGTTCCGTTCCCAGCGACCAGATGGGTCAGCGCCTCGGCACGGATGCCGTGGCTGGTGACCACCTTCTGCAGCAGGCTCGGCGACAGGAGGGCCAGGTCCTCGCGCGCCGGCAAGCCTGACTGGCTGGGCAGGATGATCCGGTTGGCTGGCCACGACTCCTCAGGCACATCGGTCACCACACGGCGATAGGCGGCGGTCCCGGACCCGGCGAGCAGGGTCTCGAGATCGATCGGACCACCGCTGAGGCCAAGTCGCTCCGGGAACCGGCGCAGTTCCCACAACATGAACGCCCGGATCCGGCCGTCGTCGGCGTCGAACCAGTCCGGGACGGGCTGTGCTCGATGCTCCTCAAGGTTCAGCTTCCCGCCGTCGGCGAAACCTTGGAGCTGCTGCAACGCCCGTCGGGTCTGGAACTCGCTGCTGCCGGCGAGGACGCCGGACCACGAGGTGGCCCAGAACCAGCGGACCAGGGTGCGAACCTGTGCGCGGTCCGGTACGGGAACGAGGTGGTGGAAGGCCGCCAGCAGCATGACCTGCTGCGGGTATGGCACCAGCCGGGTGGCCGGAACCCCGACCTCGTACCTCAGGAACTGCACCGCCCGGTGCAGGGCCGGCTCGGCCGCCCGGGCCGCGTCGTTGAGATCATCCCGGAATCGGTCGGCCAGGGCCCCCCACCGGGTCGCCTGCACGTTCTCCTCACCGGCGATGGCGAGAATGGACTGGAAGACGGTGCTCGCGGGAATCTCGCCGATACCGCTGTTGCCGATACTCTCCCGGATCGTGCTGATCCGGTCGGCGAGCGTGGACGTCGAGGTCGCGCTGTAGGTCAACGCGGAGACCATCTGGTCCGGGGTGATCTGCTGACCTTTGCTGTTCAGCCGGGAGAACGCCTCCACCGCGTGGGACAGGTCTCCACCGACCAGCCGAACCACTGCGATCTTGTAGGACCGGATTCGTTGGGCGAGCTGCTCGGCCTCCTCGACCAGCGCGTCACACTCCGCCGGGTCGGCCACCTCGCGAGCCAGCCGACGGGCATGGGCGAGGAACTCCATCGTGCGCAGCACCGCCTGCATGGGAAGCAGCCGTGCCGACGGCTCACCTTCCGGCCAGTGCCCGAACCGGGGCTCCGGGTGGTTGCCCAGGCCGAGGTCGCGGTAGATCCGCCATACCCACTCGCCCGGCGCGGACGCGGGGGCCGGACGGCGGGCGAGGGTGCCGAAGAGGGTGGAGAGCCGCTGGTGGCCGTCGATCAGGTAGGCCACCGGGCCCTCGGAGGGCGGTGGCGGGATGTCGATCCCGGCGACCTGGTCGAGGCTGGGTAGCACCTTCGGTGTCTCCCACACCAGGATGCTGCCGATCGGGTAACCCCGCTCGATGCTGTCGTACAGGTCGATCATCTGCTCGGGACGCCAGACGAACGGGCGTTGGAACCTGGGCACCCGCAGGCGGCCGGCGGCCACGTCGTCCAGCAGCTGTTCCAGCAGCAGGACCTCCGGCTTGACGGTGCTCTCGTCTGCGTGTTCCGCCATCAGTTGCTCCCCGCTCCCGTCGTCAGACCCGGCTCGCGATCAGGTCGAGCATGGTCCGCAGCTCCGCGACGACCTCGTCGCCGAGAGTGGCGAAGTCCCGCTCGGTCAGTTGCTCCCGATACTCGGCCAACCGCTCGAGCAGATTCTTGCCGAAGCCGTCATGCAGGCCGAGCTGCACCGCCAGGTCGAGGCCCTCGAAGAGCTCCTTCTGCTTCTCGACGGCTTCCGGTTTCCGCTTGCCGAGCCCGGTCTTCATGTCGAGGTGACCACGCTGTTGCGGGGTCAGCCGCCTGAGCAAGGACAGCTTCTGGGACGCCTGTTTCGGCTTGCCGATGCCGGCGAGCACCCGGTGCGGGACGTAGTTCTCCGCCTCCCGCAGCGCCAGCACGTGCACCGCGATTTCCTCGGCGGCCAGCTTCTCGGCTTGGTCGTGGTTGGGGGTCCGCTGGCCTGGGATCAGGCTGTCGCTGTCGAGCAGGGCGACAACCCTGACCAACCGCCGGTACCGGACGGCGTGCTCCCGGGCCACCCGAGGAACCTCCCCGCTGCCGCCCGCGCTGTGCACCTCCAACCAGGCCCGCTCCAGCGCGGTGAGGACCCGTTCGTGCCGCAGGGCGCACGCCACGGTGTGCAGGAAGCCACCGTCCGAGCTGCTGTTCTCGACGACGAGCACCGCGGGCCGGCACAGGTCGGCAGAGTGGTCGGCGAGATCGGCTCGACCGACCCGGACCAGGTCCCGCTGCTGGGTGGTGCCGGTCCACGCCTGCTGGACCATGGCGTCGCGGGCCAACGCGACATAGGTATCGGCGAGGTCGGGCAGATGTTTCGGCAGGTACGCCTCGACGGCGGCGACCACCCCGTAGTTGGTCACCCAGTCGTGGCGGCGGTCCGGGAAGCAGCGCAGCAGGACGTAGAGGTCGGTCGGGTCGAACTGGTCAGCGGGGTCGCCGACGTCGACGAACACGTCGGCGGTCAGCTCAACCCGCACGGGCGTCCCGCCTCTCCCACTGGACGCGGGCCAGTTCCTTGGTCTCCTCGTAGTCTTCGGAGAAGACGCCCGCCGGCCAGTAGTCCAGGTTGCCGGCCTCGTCGACGTGAATGCGTCGGGCGACGGCCGCGCCGTCGAGGGAGTCCACGAAGTAGACCGCGAGCAGTGCCGGGTCGAGGCCCCCGGCGATGCGCCGCCGCAGGCGCAGCAGCAGCGTCTCGCTGTGCGTCTCGATCAGGAAGCGGGTGGAGGTGTTCTGCGCGGCGGTCAGGTAGAGCTCAGCCAGCGCGGCGTGCGCGGCCGGGTGCAGGTGCAGCTCCGGCTGCTCGATGATCTCCAACACGGATTGGTCGCTGGGGTGGAGCAGGTCCGCCGCCCGCTGCACGAAGACCGGCAGCGCCTGAGCCACACCGGTGCCGGCGTCGGCCAGGTTCACCTGGATGGTGTCGTCGTCGCGGGAGGTGAGCACCACCGACCACATGCCACCCCGCTCGGCGACATCCAACTTCCACCCCGGAAGTTGCTCGGCGAACTGCTCGTTGAGCTGTCGGATCAACCGGCTCTGGTTGCGGACCTTGTCGCTGGCGAGGATGCCCGCGGCGTGCTCGCCGGTGATGCCGATCTCGGCGGGCGCCCGGCCGGGGAGCCGGTAGCGTCGTTGCGCCCGGTCCCGGAACGGCCCGAAGTAGCGCACCCTCGGGAAGCTGGCCCGGATGTCCATGCTCAGTCCGAGCAGCTCGGTCTCGATGGCAGGCGGAATGCCGTCGACTATTCCGTCACGCTGCACCACCTCGACCGGCAGCAGCCCCTGGAACAGGACCGGCACCTCGGTCCAGGTCGTCTCGCCGGCCTCGATCGTGTAGCGCGGCGTCTGGCGCGGGTCGGTCAGCTCCCACTCCAGCCGGAACCGGCGCACCCCACCGGTCGTGACAGTCAGCTCGCTGACCACCTGCGTGTGGTGTTCCCGGACATGCTGCACAGTGGCCTTCAGTTCGATCGGGCCGGCTGCTCCGTCGAGTGCCAGGCCGAGCTGGAAGCTGCCCAGCGCCCGGTTGCCGTAGACCAGGTCGGTGAACGAGTCGACCATGCTCTCGCCGAGCTGGTCCAGGTCGAGTGGTTCCGGGGACTCGGTGCGGATGCCGGTGCCGAACACCACCGGCGCCCGGACCAACGCGCTCTTGCCCGCGTTGTTGCGGCCGAGCACCAGGGTGATCGGCCGCAGCTCGATGTCCTGTCGGCGGGCGAAGCAGCGGTAGCTGCCGAGGGTCATCCCAACCAGAGACATGGATCAACCCACCCGGGCTCAGCGGACCGGGGCGGGGCATGCCCTGCCTGGCACTCGATGACTTCCTCGACCGTGCCCTCGATGATCCGCACGCCCACCTCCGCCTCTCGGGTCAGCGTGGCAGCCTAACCAGCAGGACGTGAGTTCGAAGTCCCGTTCAACTGCGTGGCACTGTCGGGTGCCGGACACCACACAGGCCCGGTGCACTGCCACCTGCCCGGTAAGGTGGCCCGGTTCAGGTGCCGGGAACGGAACGGGGGGCGGTTGACCGTGATCGACCAGGAGGCGCTGCGCAAGGATCTCCAGGGCCAGGTCCGCAAGCTGGAGAGGGACCTGGTGGTGCAGATCGCCGAGGTCGACGGCCTGCACGACCGCCTGCACGGGGAGTACGACCGGGCGTTCAAGCTCGGCCGGACCGCCGCCGGTTGGACGCAGTGGCGCGACGAGCGGGCCACCCAGGCTGCGGTGGCATGGGTGCTCGGCACCGTCTTCGTCCGGTTCTGCGAGGACAATGGCCTGCTCGGCGACGCCTGTTACCTGACCGGGCCGACCCAGGACCGCGCGGTGCTCGCCGAGGAGTCCCAGGACGACTTCTTCGGCCGCCACCCGGCAAAGACCGACCGCGACTGGCTGCTCGCCGGCTTCGCTCAGATCCGCCAGTCACAGGCCGGCAAGTTGCTCTTCGACGAGGAACACAACCCGGCGTACCAGATCGACGTCAGTCACGACGCCGCCAAGGCGTTGATCGCCTTCTGGCGGCGACGCGACGACGCCGGCGCCCTGGTGCACGACTTCACCGACCCGGCCTGGGGCACCCGCTTCCTCGGCGACCTCTACCAGCATCTCTCCGAGATGGCCCGCAAGAAGTACGCGCTGCTGCAGACCCCGGACTTCGTCGAGGAGTTCATCCTCGACCTGACCCTCACCCCGGCGCTCGACGAGTTCGGCCTCGACGTGGTCAAGGTGATCGACCCGACCTGCGGCTCCGGGCACTTCCTGTTGGAGGTCTTCGACCGGCTCTGCAAGGCGTGGTATGCGGAGGAGCAGGACAAGGACCCGCACGAGGTGGTCCGGTTGGCCCTGCTGGCGGTGCACGGCGTCGACGTCAACCCGTTCGCGGTGGCCGTCGCGAGGTTCCGACTTTTGGTCGCCGCGCTGCGCGCCGCCGGCTTCGCGACACTCGCGCAGACCAAGGGGTACGCCTTCCCGCTCCAGATCGCCACCGGCGACTCCCTGCTCAAGGCCCGCCAGCTCACCCTCTTCGACGACGTCGACGAGTTGGCCCGGTTCCGGTATGCCACGGAGGACCTGGACAACCACCCGGACATGCTGCGCGAGGGGCGCTACCACGTGGTGGTCGGCAACCCGCCGTACGTCACCCCGAAGGACAAGAGCCTCAACGAGATCTACCGGGAGTCCTATCGCGACGTGTGTTCGGGCAAGTACGCCCTGTCGGTGCCGTTCGCCAAGCGCTTCTTCGACCTGGCCAAGCGGGCCGAGTCGGACGGGCGCGGGTCCGGCTACGTCGGGCAGATCACCGCCAACTCGTTCATGAAACGCGAGTTCGGCCGGAAGCTGATCACCGAGTATCTGGCCAGCCGGATCGACCTGACCTACGTCATCGACACGTCCGGGGCCTACATCCCGGGCCACGGCACACCGACGGTCATCATGGTCGGCCGTCAGCGCCCGGCCAAGCTCGGCGCGGACACCGTCCGCACGGTCATGGGGGTGCGCGGCGAGCCAGAGGCACCTGCCGAACCACGGAACGGCCATGTCTGGCAGGCCATCCTCCAGCAGTACCGGAGCGCGGGCTCAGAATCCGAATGGATCTCCGTTGTCAACCACCCGCGGGAACAACTCGCCACCTTCCCGTGGAGTCTGACCGGGGGCGGTGCTAGCCATCTCCTCGACCTGATCAACTGTTCGTCCAGAAGACTCGGCCAGAGGATTCAAGGAAAGGTCGGCTTCGCCAGCTTTCCCGGACAGGACGACGTTTTCCTGGCACCACGATCTTGGCATCTTCGGCATCGTATTACCGAACACAAGCCCCTGGTCACGGGGGATTCGGTACGTGACTGGAATGAAGCCGACGCAGTCGAGGCACTCGTTCCCTACGACCAGAACTTGAAGCCTCTCCCCTACCTGCCCGACTCGGCTTGGGGCCGACACCTCTGGATCTTCCGGCAGACTCTCAGGGAAACCGTCGGCTTCGGCGGAGAGACAAGAGAAGAAGCCGGCGACGCGTGGTGGACCTGGTATCGATGGGTTCCCGAACGCTACCGGACGCCCACTTCAATCACCTTCGGGGAGGTGTCGACCCACAATCATTTCTCGTTGAACCGGGGCAAGAAAGTGTTCAAGCAAACCGCACCGGTGATCAAGCTACCTCCGGCTGCTAACGAGAAAGATCATCTCGTCTTGATCGGAGTGCTGAACAGTTCCACGGCGTGTTTCTGGTTGAAGCAGGTCAGCCAGGGCAAGGGCGGCAGCGGCATGGGTCGCGGCGTTCAGGACGAAGCATGGGAGAACCGGTACCAGTTCAACGGGACCAAGTTGTTGGAGTTTCCGCTGCCGGAGGCCTACCCGTTGGAGTTTGCGCGGGAATTGGATGCTGCAGCGCAGCGCCTGACGGCGGTGAGCCCGGCGGCCGTCGCGGCCGAGGGGACGCCCACCGCCGAGCGCCTCGCGACCGCCAAGCGCGAGTGGCACTCGATCCGGGGCTGGATGATCGCGCTTCAGGAGGAGTTGGACTGGCAGGTCTACGCGCAGTACGGCCTGCTGCCCGATGAGCTGACCGCGCCCGCTGGTTCCGTCCCGGAGCTGAGCCTCGGTGAGCGCGCGTTCGAGATCGCGCTCGCCCGGAAGGTGAAGGAGGGCAGCGCCGACACGCAGTGGTTTGTCCGGCACCGCTCAACGCCGATCACCGAGCTGCCCGACCATTGGTCGCCGGAGTACCGCGCCGTGGTGCGGAAGCGGATCGAGGTTATCGAGTCGAACCGGTACCTCGCGCTGATCGAGCGGCCGGAGTGCAAGCGCCGCTGGGGCACCGACGGCTGGGACAAGCTGCTCGACAAGGCGCTCCGGGCCTGGCTGCTGGACCGGTGCGAGGCGCGCGAGCTGTGGTACGCCCCGGACGAGAACGGCAACCCGCAGCCTCGTCCGCTGTCGGTGGCCCAGCTCGCCGACGAGCTGGGCCGGGATGCGGACACGGTTGCGGTGGCCGACCTGTACGACCCGGGCCGCGGACTGGCCAAGGTCCTCGCCGACCTCATCGACGGCGAGCACGTCCCGTTCCTGTCGAAGCTGCGCTACACCGACAGCGGGTTGGCGAAGCGGGACGATTGGGAGTTGGTCTGGGAGAAGCAGCGCCAGGAAGACGCCGCCCCCGACGAGCCGGCCCGTCAGGCGATCCGCAAAACGATCCGGGTGCCGCCGAAGTACAAGCCCGTCGACTTTCGGAAGAACAGTTACTGGGGCAACCGGGGCAAGCTCGACGTGCCGAAGGAGCCCTTCATCTCGTACCCCGGTGCCGGTCGGACGGCTGACCCCTCGCTCCTGATCGGGTGGGCGGGTTGGGACCACCGCGAGCAGGCGCAGGCACTTGCCCTGCTGGTCGTCGAACGGCAGCAGGCGGATGGCTGGACGGCCGAGCAGGTGACGCCGCTGCTGGCCGGGCTGCACGAGGTGCTGCCCTGGGTGCGCCAGTGGCACGGGGAACTCGACCCGGACACTGGCGAGTCCCCCGCCGATGCCTACGACGCCTTCCTGGACGAGCAGCTCAACGAACTGAACCGTACTCAGGCGGATCTGACCGCCTGGCAACCGCCGACCACGCGCGGCCGGCGACGCGGATCATGACGACCGTCAGCGGCGGTGCCGCAGCTCCTTGACCCGTTGGTGACCGAGCACGGTGAGGTAGTCGTCCGGCTCATCAAGGCAAGAGTCGACGTCGGCCGCCTCGACGATCTCGACAAGTCGGGCGGCCAACTCGTCGGGGTCCGGCTGCACCTGCTCGCAGATCTGGACGTGGACCGCCCGTAGCGCGCCGCCGATCTCGGCTGGCTCCTCCTCGTACGTCTCCCAGGCGTCGTTGAGGTAGCCAGCGAGGCCTTCCCACGCGCGGGCGGCCCGCTCGACCAACAACAGCGCCTCCTGGGTCGGCGGCCGTTGGGCGAGCACCTCGATCTCTTCGACGATCGCCCGACCGGCCTTCTCCATATCGTGCAGATCCCAACGGCTGCCGCTGGTCGCCTCGTTTGCCAGGTTGTCGATCGTCCGACGGATGCCGGCCAGCTCGGCAGTGGAGAGAGACGCGCGCTGGCCGGCCTGCGCGCGAAGCCGGTTTCCAACACGCGATCCGCAGCTGCCCACTCAGCGACCAACAGCGCCAAGCGTCGGACGGGGATGCTGCTCGCGACTTCGACCAAATCAGCGGCCCTTAGATCGGTCGTCACGGCTGACGGTGGGGTGGCCGACGACGACCACGTGAAGTCGCCGTCCAGGGCGGTGGCGGTGAGGGCCCCGGCGTGGGCGCACAGCTCCGCAGTGGCGCAGTCGCGCTCGGCGGTGAAACCGTCCGCCGTGATGCCCACCCAGACTTCGAACGGATGCTGCCCGACCTCGCGGAACACGTAGGAAACTCCCCCGCCGACCGGCCTGGGCACCACTGGCTGACCGGCTGCCTGAAGCTTGTCCGCCGCTGCACAGACCATAGGTCCGGCCGCGTCCCGGAGTGCGTCGATGTCGATGCGTACCACCGTGGGGCCCATCCAACCGGATGGAGGTGATGCCGCCGGCATCAGCCGAGCGGGCCGCTCCGCAAACCGGTCACGAACGACGACCAAGCGCCCCGGTCGAAGATGAGCGCCGGCCCGCCCGGATCCTTGGAGTCGCGCACTGCCAGCCCACTCGACGCCTCGCCGACCTCAACGCAATTCGAATCGTTGGCACCGCTTCGGCTGCTCTTGCGCCAGGCAACCTGTGCCAGATCCGGAAGGGTCATC
Source organism: Micromonospora sp. NPDC049049 (assembly GCF_040649115.1). Taxonomy (NCBI): domain Bacteria; kingdom Bacillati; phylum Actinomycetota; class Actinomycetes; order Micromonosporales; family Micromonosporaceae; genus Micromonospora; species Micromonospora sp. NPDC049049. The sequence continues at coordinate 165,930 of NZ_JBEZEX010000013.1, forward strand.
GCTAGCGCTCCAAGTAATCGGCCTCAGTCCGGGAGCTCGGCAGCAACCCGCGTAAGAAGGTCCGCAGACCGGTCAGGGTCGAGCGCCTTGGCCCGAAGGTGGTCGAACATGAGTCTATAGCGGGCCACCTGTCGGTCCTCCTCCAGCAACAGCGCGCTGTTGTCGTTGCTGAGGTAGACCACCGGCGGATCAAGCATCGGGTCGGCATAACCCAGCACCGTGAAAGCTCCACCCATCGCCGCGTGCGCTCCTGCTGCGAACGGCACGACCTGTATCTCCACCGTGGGCATCTCACACGCCTCGACCAAGCGCGCAAGCTGCGCACGCATCACCGTCGGGCCACCAACCACCCGGCGCACGACCGCCTCGTCCAACACAGCCCATACGGACGGCGGCGCGTCACGGGCCAACAGAGCTTTGCGCGCAAGTCTCGCCGCCACTACGCGATCGGTCTCGTCCTGGTCGGCGGTGCTGCGGCCCGCCTTGACGATCGCGCGGACGTACTCCTCTGTCTGCAACAGGCCGGGAACGTACAGACTCTCGAACGCGCTGATCGACGTGGCCTCCGCCTCGAAGCCGACGTAGTCGTCCGGCAACACGTCGCCGTAGGCGCTCCACCAGCCTTTCTGGCGCGACTGCCGGAGCAAACCAGTCAGCGACTCCCGCTCCTCTTCGGAGGCGTCGTAGAGGTCAAGCAACGGAGGCATGTCCTTCGGCATCACCCGGGAGTGCCCGAGTTCGAAGCGGATGACCTTGGTCCGATGCCAGCCCAGGATCTTGGCTACCTCCTCGGCGGTGCGTCCGGTGCGGTCCCGCAGGCGACGCAACTCGCGCCGCAGACGGCGGGCTCTGATCGTCGGACTTGGCACCTGTGACATCGCCAGCATCGCCTCCACTGTGAGTAATCGATTCTTGCCTGGGAGCGACCACAGATCAAGTACTTCGCGGAGTAAAATACGACGTTGCATTTTCTACTTACGTGGTCCAGTCTCTGAGTAATCACTCGCTACGGAGAGGCAGGTAACGGTGACTGACAACCGATCGTCGCGGTGGGAGCGGGAGCCGCAGCAGCACAACGGCTTCCAGGACGACCTGGCCGCCGTACTCGACGGGGCCGACGTGTCCGAGCGGGTCCGGGCCGCCATCGCGCACGCGCTGAGGAAACCGGACGCTCTGTCCGCGTACGTCACATCTTTGGCCACCCGCTACACGACGGAGCGCGAACGGCGGTCGGGCCGCAACGGGCCACCGGCCGGCGGGTTTCGGATGCCCCGGCGCTGGACTCTGCACCTGACCTACCTGGCGACTGATGTGACGGAGGCCCGCGACCAGGCCGTCGTCTACACGGAGGGGTTGACGATCCTGCGGCCCGAGATGCCGGCGGGGGCCGCGCTGCTGTCCCGGGCCGATGCCTGGAACCACGTCGAGCCGGTCTTCTGCGGCCGGGTCGGTCCCGACAAGGAGGTCTGCATGGACGTCACCGGGCACCCCGGCTTCCACAGCGCGGCCGGTCTCGGCGGGCTCTGCTGGGGTGACGGGGACGGCGAGACGGGGCAGTGACGGCCCCACCGCACCCTCGGTTGTCGCCGTGCCGGTACTCGTGGTCAACTGCCGCCGGTCCCCGTTCCGCTACGGTGTTACCCATGCCGGCGTCGCCCCCTCAACCCCTGCTCCGGGAATACATCGTCATCCCCGAGCCGTCGGCCACCAGCAACAGCGACTTCGTGCTCAAGCTCGCCGACGGCGTCAGCGACACCGACCGGGCCGTCAGCGAGTACGTGATCCCGCCGAGCCTGGTCGAGAACTTCGACCAGGCTCTCGGGCTGATCTCCACCGCCCTGGCCACCGGCGTGTCCCGGGCCGCCTACCTGCACGGCTCGTTCGGCTCCGGCAAGTCCCACTTCATGGCAGTGCTGTACGCGCTGCTGCGCGGCGACCGGGCCGCCCGGGAACGGGACGAGTTCGCTCCCCTACTGGCCAGACACGACTCCTGGCTGGCCGGGCGGAAGTTCCTGATCGTGCCTTATCACCTGATCGGCGCCAAGTCTCTCGAGCAACGGGTGCTCGGCGGCTACATCGAGCAGGTCCGGCGCCTACACCCGGACGCGCTGATCCCGGCGGTGCACCGCACCGACGCCCTGCTCGACCAGAGCCGGCATCTGCGCGAGCAGATCGGCGACGAGGCGTTCCTCGCTGGCCTTCCGCAGGGCGAGGACAAGTGGGGCGACCCCGAGGGGCAGTCCTGGGACCCGGCGCAGCTCGACGCGGCGTTCGCCGCCGCCCCCGACGACGCCGCCCGCCGCCGGCTGGTCAATGACCTGCTCAGCACCTGGCAGCAGGGCTTCTTCCGCAATGCATTGGAGGACGCCGAGGGCTTCGTCTCCCTCGACCGGGGTCTCACCGAGATCGCCCGGCACGCCAAGGAGTTGGGCTACGACGCGCTCGTCATCTTCCTCGACGAGCTGATCCTCTGGCTGACCAACTCCATCGGTGACCAGCAGTTCGTTTCCCGGGAAATCCAAAAGATCACCAACTTCGTCGAGGGCAGTGACGCCCGCAGGCCGATCCCGGTAGTCACCTTCATCGCCCGCCAGCGGGACCTGCGTGAGTTGGTCGGCCAAGAGGTGACCGGGGCCAGCGAGCTGGGCTTCCAGGACACGCTCAACCTGGCCAGCGGTCGATTCGACGTAATCACGCTGGAGGACCGCAACCTCCCGGAGATCACCCGCAAACGGCTGTTGAAGCGCGTCGGCGGCGACGGAGGGCCGGCCGACGAGGCGCTCGCCGAAGCGTTCGAGCGGATCACCCGGGTCCGCGACGACGTGTGGACCACCCTGCTGGGCACCGACACCGGCAGCGGGGCAGACCTGGAGTCGTTCCGCCGGACATACCCGTTCAGCCCGGCCTTCCTCTCCACGCTGGTGCACGTGTCCAGCGCGCTGCAACGCTCCCGGACCGGGCTGAAGCTGATGCGGCAACTACTCATGGACCGCCGCGACGACCTTCGACTCGGTGAGCTCATCCCCATCGGCGACCTCTTCGACGTGCTTCGCAAAGGCGGAGACCAGCCGTTCACCGAACGGCTGAAGGCCGAGTTCGAAACCGCCCAGAAGCTGTACGAGGGCAAACTACGGCCATACCTGCTGGACCGACATCACCTCACCGACGACGACTTGGCGGCGGCCCGCCACCAGGGCTCCCCGGATCGTGACCTCGCCGGCCGGATCAAGGCGTTCACCGGCGAAGATCGACTGATCAAGACACTGATCCTGGCCGCGTTGGCCCCGTCCGTGCCGGCGCTGCGCAATCTCACCGCACGCAAGCTGTCCGCGCTCAACCACGGCAGCATCACCAGCTCGGTCCCGGGCGGTGAGGTCAGCCAGATCAAGCGGCGCATCGAAGACTGGGCCAGCCGGTTCGGCGAGATCAAGATGCTCGACGGCGACGGGGTACGCCTCGACCTGATCGGCGTCGACGTCGAGAGCGTGCTCAACAACGTCCGGCACCTCGACACGGTGGGGCAGCGCAAGGTCCTGGTCAAGCGGCTGCTCTGGAAGGAGCTGGACGTCGCCGAAACCAACCAGGACTGCGACCAGGCGAGCCTGGTGTGGCGGGGCAGCCGACGTAGCGTCGAAGTGATCTATGGCAACATTCGCGACGAAAACGATCTGCGCGACGACGCCTTCCACCCGTTCGTCCGCACCGCCTGGCGGCTCGTCATCGACTACCCCTTCGACGACAGCGCCCACCACCCCTCCGACGACCGCAACCGGGTTCAACAGTTGCGATCCCGCTTCACCGACCAGGTGCTCTGCTGGATTCCGGCATCACTGAGCACCGCCCGCCAGACCGACCTGGGCCGGTTGGTCGTGTTGGACGCTCTCCTTGTCGGGCACCGGTTCGACGCTGCGGCCAAACACCTCAGCGAGGATGACCGGCGGCGGGCACTCGCCACCCTGACCAGCCAACGGGACGCGCTGTTGGTCGCGGTCACCGCCGTACTCAAGCAGGCGTACGGGTTGGCCACCAAGAAACCCGAGGACGTCGTACCCACCTACGACGAGCACCTGATCACTCTCAGCCCTGGCCCGACGCCGACCCTGCCCGTCGGGGCCAGACTGGCTGACGCGCTGCGCGACGTCGCCGACCAACTCCTTGCGCAGCAGTACCCCGACCATCCCGACTTCGACCCGGACCGGCGTGGTGAGGCGCTGAAAACAGCCGACATCCGGACCGTCCTGGAATACGTCCGGCGCGCAGTCGAAGCGCCGGACGGCCGAGTCGAGGTCGAGAAGAAGGACCGGGCCGTGGTCCGCCGAATCGCCAATCCACTGCTGCTCGGCGAAATGCACGAGGCCGCATTCGTCCTCGGCCGGCACTGGCTTGAGCACTTCCAGCGCCGGGCCGGCCAGGAGGGTATCGACGGTGACCTGCGGGTGCCCGACCTGCGACGCTGGCTCGACGAGCCGCGCCCCCGAGGGCTCGACCCACTCGTCGCCCAACTCGTCCTGGCCAGCTTCGCCGAACAGACCGACCGGACGTGGATCCGGCACGGCGGCATCGTCACGCCACAGCCCGAACTGACGGCCATCAGCGACGAGTTGGCGCTGCGTACCCCGCAACGGCCGGACCCGGCAGACTGGGCGACAGCCCGCGAACGCGCCATGCACCTGTTCGGCTTCATGCCACCCGACCTGGCCCGGGGCCGGCTCGTGGCAATGTTCGTGCAGGACCTGTCGAGGCGCGCCCGGTCGTACCGGGACGCCGCGCACCGCCTGGTCGACGAGCTGGATCGACACGGGCCGCGGATCGGCCTCGACCCCCAAGCCGACGGCTGGCCCCGGCTGCACACCGCGCAGGCCGCCGCTGACCTGCTCGACGGGCTGGACTCCCGGCACCAGGACATCGACATCGTCCGGCAGCTCGCCCGCGCCGAACTCGGCGGGCCGGCCCAACGGGCGGGTCGCAGCATCCGCAGCGCCGAAGAGGTCAGCCGCGCGCTCCGAGACGCCCCGTGGGACACCTTCGGCCTCCTCGACGAACTGGACCAACGCTGGTCGGCCGAGGCGGCGGAGATCCGGGCCGCGCTACGCCAGGCAATCACTGACGACGAGCTGACCACCCCACTGGCGGCCGCGCTCGCAAAGGCACGTAGCCGGGCCACGGAGTTGCTGCGCCGGGCCACCCGTCGACTCCCCCGCCCGACGCCAGAGCGGGCAGCGGGCGTCCTGGAAGAACAGCACGCCCTGATCGACGGCGCGGGCCCCTTGGAGCACGGCGTCACAGTCCTGGATGGTGGCGACGACATCGACGCCGCGATGGAGGCGGTCCGCGACGTGGCTCGGCAGCATCCCGGACGGAGGATCGAGCTGCGCTGGCGGGTGCTGCCGTGACCGGTAGGGCAGGAGGGCCGGCGGGGCTGCCGGTGAACCCCGGTGCGCTCGCACAACGGATCAACCAGCAGTTCAACGCTTACCCGCCCCGGGCGGACTCGCCGCCGGTGGTGCTGATCGCCGCGGCCCCGGTATGGCCCTACGAGCCGAGGTTGACCATCGGGGGTGACCGCCGTGTCCGGGTGGTGCCCTGCCCGTCGGTGCTGGCCATCTGGGAGCAGTTGGCGGTGGCTCAGGACGAGCCGGTGGTGCTGTTGACCGACCTCCCCCAGCATGATCTGGGCACGGGCATCCTCAGCCGGGTGTTCCGGCGACGTGTCATCCACCTCGACCCGTGGGACCTCGTGGCCGAGTGTTTCGGTGCCCGGCATCTCGACTCCCGGCTGGTGACGCTCCGCTGGGCCGGGGCGGCGTTGATCGAGGCCATGCCTTCAAAGGGGTGGCCCCGCCGAACCGGCACGATGCTGGAACGGGACACCGCACTACGACACCTCGTGACCGAACGGCTGGGGCTCGGACGGCTCAGCATTGAACCCGAAGATCTCGACGTCACCGCCCTGCTGTGGTGGACGACTCTGCCGGGTTCCAGCGCCATGCTCGCCTCGCTGGCCGACGCGGAACGCACCGGGCTGATCGCCTGGCTGACAGAAGTCTTCGGTGCCCCGCTGCGGGCGCTCACCACCCTGCACACCGTGGACCGGCTGGCCGACGCGATCCCGCTCGGCCTGCTCTGCGAAGCGCTCTGGTCGCCCAGAGCCGACGCCGACCCGGACACGCTCCGCGCTCAGGGCCGCATCGAGCAGTACTTCGGCAATCCACCGCTGCCCGGCGCGGTGATCAGCTCCTTCGGTGCAGCCGCCAGCACCGCGATGGTCGACCTGCTCCAGGCAGCCAACCGGCGAGACGGTCGGCTGCCATCCGCCCAACAGACCAGCCAGGCCATCCTGGACCGGGCCGAACAGTTGCTGCTGATGTTCGGGGCACAGGACCTGGGTCGTACCAGCCGCACCCTGCGCGTCGGCTTCGACCACCGACTAGGCGCGGTAGCGACCGCGATGCAGTCCGCGCTGAACGCCCTCGACGGCACCGACCGACGACCCGAACGAGTCCCTGCCGCACTCGACACCGCCAAAGCTGCGGTCGCTGACCTGGCAGCCCACCATCTGTCCGCCACGTACCCGCACCGAGTCGAGCGGGCTCGGATGGCGCTACGACTGCTGCGCTGGCTGGCAACCCCCAACCGTCAGCCAACGGGAGTCGCGCACGCCATCGACCAGCAGGTCACCGAATGGGGCTGGGTCGATCTGGCCGTCGAGCACGTCTGGGCCGGTGATGACGCCCACACTGGCCTGGGCCGCGCCTACCGGGCCGTGTACGACCGCGTCCGGGACCGCCGCCGGGCACTCGACAACGACTTTGCTGGCCAACTTGCTCACTGGAGCAGCGACGGCAGCCCGGCCGGTGACCTGCTCACCGTGGAGACGGTGCTGCCCCGCGTAGTAGCACCGGTGGTGCAGGACGACACCCGACCGGTGCTGGTCGTCGTAATCGACGGTATGAGCACCGCGGTCGCCGCCGGGCTGGGCGGGGAGCTGACAGCCCTGGGCTGGGTGGAGTACGACCCACTCGGCGGCACCGGCGAGCCACGGCGGCGGGGCGCAGTCGCCGCGTTGCCGACCGTGACCTCGGTCTCGCGCAGCTCGCTGCTCGGTGCCGCCATTGGTGAGGGGGATCAGGCGACCGAGCGGGCCTCGTTCCGGAAGCACCCACTGTGGCGGGGCCAGCGTGCCGAACTGTTCCACAAAGGGGCCCTGCACGGCGAGGCCGGCGAGGTGCTGCACGAACGGCTCGTGGAGGCGCTCAGCGAGGTGGACACGCTGGTCGGCGTTGTCGTGAACACCGTGGATGACGCGCTCGACCATGGCCGGGAGAGTGCCGATGCCGGCTGGCAGCTCAACAGCTTCGGCCCCCTACGTACCCTGCTCGACCATGCCCGCTACCACGGGCGAGCGGTGATCCTGACCAGCGACCACGGTCACGTACTCGACCGCGACAGTGAGCAACGAGCAACGGACGGGGCAGCGTCCGCGCGTCACCGCACAGACTCGGCGCCTCCGGTAGACGGCGAGGTAGAACTGGTTGGTTCCCGTGTGGTCGCCGACGGTCAACGAGTAGTCGCACTCTGGGATTCGCGGCTGCGTTACCTGCCACGCCGGGCCGGCTATCACGGTGGGGCATCCCTGGCCGAGGTGGCCGTACCGGTAGTGGCCCTGCTGCCGCTCGGCGCCGCCGCCCCAGCGGGCTGGCGTCCTCTCGCGCTCCAGCAGCCCGGTTGGTGGACGGCGACAGTCGCCGAACGCGAGGCGCCACCCCCGCCGCCGCCGCCGCGCGAGGGACGAACCAAGGCCGGACGGAAGCCAAAGGCAACCCTGCCGCCGGTTGACCCGGACGCGCTGTTCGACCTGCCGGCTGCATCGCCAACGGGCACCCACAGCGGTGACGCGCTGCTGGACCGGCTGTTCGCCTCCGAGATTTTCGACGCCCAGCACGCCCTGACCCCGCGCAAGGTGCCGCTCAACAAGATCCGGGGGGCCCTAACGGCCTTGATCGACAGTAATGGCGTGCTGCCGACTGTCCTGGTCGCGGAGCGGGCGGGCGAGCAGCCGGGGCGGGCGATTGGCTTCGTCGCGACACTGCAACGGATCCTGAACGTCGACAACTTCCCGGTCCTGTCCCAGATCGACGACGGCCGCACCGTACGGCTCGATGTGTCACTGCTGTGCCGTCAATTCGGCCTGCCGGAGCGGGTTCGATGAGGCCGCAGGCGAGCGCCGCACGCCGTCGGCTCGTAATCGACGCGCTACGACGCGGCGCAGTCCCCGAATCCGGCCTCGACCTTCTCGCCGTCGGGCTCGACCGATTCGCCAGCGCAGTCGACGAAGAAATCGGGACGGTACGCACCGGCGGCGCGGTGTTCAAGGCGATACGCGGCGAATACGGCTCTGGCAAGACCTTCTTCGCCCGCTGGCTCGCCGAACAGGCCAAGCGCGCCAACCTGGCCGCGGCAGAAGTGCAGGTGTCGGAGAACGAGACCCCGCTGCACCGGTTGGAGACCGTCTACCGGCGGCTCATCGAACGACTCACCACCGCAACCTTCTCGCCCAGCGCCCTACGGCAGATCATCGACGCCTGGTTCTACGCCTTAGAAGAGGACGCGCTGGCGGCCGGCGGCGTCGATCCGGCGGACCAGCGGGCGGTGGAACGTGTCGTCGACGATCTCCTCGCCCAGCGGCTGGCCCGGGTCAGCCGGACCGCGCCGAGCTTCGCCATCGCGCTGCGCGGCTACCGTGCCGCGCTCTCCTCCGGAGACATGGCCGGAGCCGAAGCGGTGCTCGCCTGGCTTGGTGGGCAGCCCCACGTGTCATCCGCGGCACGCCGGCACGCCGGCCTACGGGGGGACCTCGACCATTTCGGGGCGCTCGGCTTCCTCCAGGGACTGCTGGTGGTGCTCCGTGACTGCGGCTACGCCGGCCTGCTCGTCGTCCTGGACGAGGTCGAGACCCTTCAGCGGGTCCGCTCCGATGCGCGGGATAAAGCTCTCAACGCACTGCGGCAACTCGTGGACGAGGTGCACGCGGGGCGGTTTCCCGGTCTCTACCTGGTGATCACCGGCACACCCGCGTTCTACGACGGGCCGCAGGGCATGCAACGGTTGGCCCCCCTGGCCCAGCGCTTGGCCACCGACTTCCCCGCCGACGCCCGGTTCGACAACCCCCGCGCCGTCCAACTCCGCCTGCCCGGCTTCACCGTCGATTCACTGACCCAACTCGGCCGCCGGGTGCGCGACCTGTACAGCACCGGCTCTCCCGCCGAGGAGCGTTTGCTGGCCCTGGCTGACGACAACTACCTGTCCGACCTGGCCCGAGCCGTCACCGGGCAGCTCGGGGGGCGGGTCGGAATCGCACCCCGACTCTTCCTGAAGAAGCTCGTCGCCGGGGTACTCGACCCCATCGAGCTGTATCCCGACTTCGATCCCCGCCGAAACTACGCACTCACCCTCGCCCCTGCAGAGCTGACCGACGTCGAGCGGAACGCCACTCGGGCCGACGACGTCGAGCTGCAACTGCCGTGATGACCGACGTGGTCCGGACGTGACCGGGCAGACCCCGGTCGAGGGCGCCGACCGCCTGCATCCGGTGCTGCTGCATCACATCGTCAACACACTCGGCTGGCAGCAGCTCCGCGAGTTGCAAAAGCAGGCCATCGCCCCGCTGCTCGCAGGTGACGACGCTCTGCTGCTGGCGTCGACAGCCAGCGGGAAGACCGAGGCGGCGCTCTTTCCGGTGCTCTCCGCCATGGCGACGGCCAACTGGCCCGGCATCTCCGTGCTTTACGTCTGCCCGCTGAAGGCGCTGCTGAACAACCTCGGCCCGCGCCTGGACCAGTACACCTCCTGGCTGGGTCGCCGGTCTGCGGTCTGGCACGGAGACGTCACCAGCGCCGGACGGCGCCGCATCTTGCACGAGCCGCCGAATGTTCTGCTGACCACGCCGGAGTCCATCGAGTCGATGCTGGTCAGCAGGACCATCGACCATACCCACCTCCTCGCCGGCCTGCGGGTCGTGATCATCGACGAGGTGCACGCCTTCGCTGGCGACGACCGGGGCTGGCACCTGTTGGCCTTGCTGGAGCGGCTCGCCTACCCGATCGGACGGCCGATCCAACGGATCGGGCTCTCAGCTACCGTCGGAAATCCCGCCGACCTGCTCACCTGGCTTCAGGGCTCCGCTGCAAACCAGAGGCCCGCCCACATCCTCACCGACATAAGCAGTCCGCCAACCTCACCATTGCGCTCGGCAGCGCCGCAACTGCCATCCGGTGCAGTCGAGTTGGACTACGTCGGCTCGTGGGAGAACGCCGCCACCATCATCGCCGCCCTCCACCGAGGGGAAAAACGTCTCGTCTTTTGCGAGTCCCGGCAGGGCGTCGAGGAACTGGGCAGCCTGCTCCGGGCCCGGGGGGTTAACACCTTCCTCTCCCACGCCTCGCTTTCCCGGGACGAGCGGACCCGTGCCGAGCAGGCATTCATTGAGGCCCGAGACTGCGTCATCGTCTCCACCAGCACTTTGGAGCTCGGCATCGATGTCGGCGACCTCGACAGAGTCATCCAGATCGACGCACCGCAGACCGTGGCGTCGTTCCTGCAACGTCTCGGCCGCAGCGGTCGACGCTCCGACACCGTCCGCAACTGCCTACTTCTCACCCTGAGCAGGCCCGCTCTCCTGCGAGCCGCCGGTCTGCTGCTGTTGTGGGGAAGAGGCTGGGTCGAACCGACGGTGGCCCCGCCCGAACCGCGACACATCGTGGCGCAGCAAATCCTGGCCCTCTGCCTGCAACAGGGACAGGTCGGCGACCGAGAATGGCACCGCTGGTTCAACGGGTTGGCACCGTTCGACGAGCGGGCGGAGAACATCCTGCAATTCCTTCTGGCCGAACGCTTCCTCGAACAGGACGCCGGCATGTTGTTCGTCGGCCCGGCGGCGGAACGCCGCTTCGGCCATCGCCATTTCATGGAAATGCTCTCGGTTTTCACCGCGCCACCGCAGTTCACCGTACTGGTCGGGCGGACCGAGATCGGTAGGGTCGATCCCGTCCTGCTCACCAACGAGACGAGCAACCATCGTCGGCTGCTCCTCGGCGGCCGGAGTTGGCAGGTCACCCACATCGACTGGGCGAGGCGACGCTGCTACGTGGAACCGTCCGACGATGGTGGGCGCGCCCACTGGACCAGTTCGGGGGTCAGTGGACTTTCGTTTGCGCTCTGCCAAGCCATGCGCGAGGTGGTACTCGGCGCCACGCCGCCCATCGATCTCACGGCGCGCGCGGCCGATCAGCTCAGCGAGATTCGTGAGCGGCACGAGGGCGACGTTCACCCGGACAGCAGTGTGGTGTCCCGCTCGACAAACGGGGAGGTCCGGTGGTGGACCTGGGCCGGATACCGGGCCAACCTGACCCTGGCCAGCACGCTGAGGGAAGTCGTCGAAGCCGGGCAGGCTCACGGCGACCTGTTCGTACGGCTGCGAACCGACCTGAATGCGATGCAGTGGCGCGACAGCTACACCTCAGTGATGCCCCAAATCCGGTTGCCCCGAGCCTCCGCCCAGGCGCTTGCGGGCTTGAAATTCAGTGCCGCCCTGCCGGCGGAGTTGGCCGAGGCAACCATCGCTGCCCGGCTTACCGATGCGCAAGGGGCCGATCAACTACTCGGAGGCAGGGTCCGGTTCACATACGAGATGCGGTAGACGCGCCCGACAGGTCTGCGGACGATGATGTCGGGCTGGGCTCGTAGACTCCCCGGATGGCTTCTCCCACCGACCTGCGGGCCGCCTCCGACGCCCTGGACGTGCTGAGCCGGGTGTTCGGCTACGACGCATTCCGTGGTTTCCAGCAGGACGTGATCGACCATGTGGTCGCCGGGGGCGACGCGCTGGTGTTGATGCCCACCGGTGGTGGTAAGTCCCTGTGCTACCAGATCCCGGCCCTGGTCCGCGACGGGGTCGCCGTCGTCGTGTCCCCGCTGATCGCGCTCATGCAGGACCAGGTGGACGCCCTCACCGCAGTCGGCGTACGCGCCGGGTTCCTCAACTCGACCCAGACCCTGGACGCCCGACGGCGGGTGGAGGCGGCCTTCGTCGCCAGCGAGTTGGACCTGCTCTACCTCGCCCCGGAGGCGCTCGGCGTCCGATCCACCCTCGCCCTGCTCGACCGGGGCCGCATCTCCCTGTTCGCGATCGACGAGGCGCACTGCGTGTCCCAGTGGGGGCACGACTTCCGCCCCGACTATCTCGCGCTCTCGATGCTGCACGAACGCTGGCCGCAGGTGCCCCGCATCGCCCTGACCGCCACCGCGACCAGCGCCACCCGCACCGAGATCGCGACGCGGCTCAACCTCGACGACGCCCGGCACTTCGTGGCCAGTTTCGACCGGCCCAACATCCAGTACCGGATCGTGCCCAAGCGCGAGCCCCGCAAGCAGTTGCTGACCCTGCTGCGCGACGAGCACCCCGGCGACGCCGGCATCGTCTACTGCCTGTCCCGTGCCTCGGTCGACAAGACGGCGGAGTTCCTCACCGCCAACGGGGTCGCCGCGCTGCCGTACCACGCAGGGCTGGACGCGGGCACCCGCGCCCGCAACCAGCAGCGCTTCCTGCGGGAAGACGGCCTGGTCATGGTGGCCACCATCGCCTTCGGCATGGGCATCGACAAGCCCGACGTGCGGTTCGTCGCCCACCTCGACCTGCCCAAATCCGTCGAGGGCTACTACCAGGAGACCGGCCGCGCCGGCCGTGACGGCCTGCCGTCCACCGCCTGGCTGGCGTACGGGCTTCAGGACGTGGTCCAGCAACGCAAAATGATCGAGACGTCCGACGGGGACCTCGCCCACCGCCGCAACCTGGCCGCGCACCTTGACGCGATGCTCGCCCTCTGCGAGACGGTGCGCTGCCGGCGGGTCCAACTGCTCGAATACTTCGGCGAGACGACGACGGCGGCGTGCGGCAACTGCGACACCTGCCTCACCCCACCGGAGACCTGGGACGGCACCGTCGCCGCCCAGAAGTTGCTCTCCGCAGTCTTCCGCCTCGACCGCGAACGCAACCAGCGCTTCGGCGCCGGGCACTGCATCGACATCCTGCTCGGCAAGCAGACCGACAAGATCAGCCAGTACGGTCACGACTCCCTGACCGTCTTCGGCATCGGCTCCGAGCTCAGCGAGGCCGAGTGGCGGGGCGTCGTCCGCCAACTGCTCGCCGAAGGGCTCCTCGCCGTCGAGGGCGACTACGGCACGCTGGCGCTGACCGAGGCGAGCGCCGACGTCCTCGCTCGCCGCCGTACGGTCACGATGCGTCGCGAGCCGGAGAAGCCGGCATCGAGCCGCTCATCGAAGCCGCGCGGCGCGTCCACCGTCGTGGCCGAGCTGACCCCGGCCGCCGCGTCGCTCTTCGAGCGGCTGCGAGCCTGGCGCGCGACCACCGCCAAGGAACAGGGCGTCCCGGCGTACGTCATCTTCCACGACGCGACTCTGCGCCAGATCGCCAGCGACGCGCCCACCACGCTGGGTGACCTGTCCAAGGTCAGCGGGGTCGGCGAGAACAAACTCGCCAAGTACGGCGAGCAGATCCTGGCCGTCCTCGCCACCGACTGAGGTCATGCCGAAGGGCCGGACCCTCGTGGGGTACGGCCCTTCGGTCATGTGGTTCGGTTTGGGTCAGCTGGTGGCGTAGCCGCGGGTGGCGATCCAGTCGGCGAGGTGTTCGACGCTGATCTGGTAGGCGGCCTGGTTGGGGTCGGCGGAGTCGGCGATGGTGACGGTGGTGCCGTTGTCGTGGTAGCCGACGACGCTGATGTAGTGCCCGCCTTCGTAGGAGTGGGTCACGCCGTTGGTGTCGGTGCTGGTCCCGGCGATGTTCGCGACCACGGCCCTGCCGTCGTCGACCGTGCGGACGATGTCGGCGCGCAGTTGGTCGGTCTGCTTGGCGTCGGCGTCGGGGGTGCTGATCTCGACGGAGCGGTAGGCGTCGTTCTTGCCGGTTTCCTTGTTCAGTACGGGGGTGATGTCGTTGATGGAGTTGGTGCCGGCCTCGGTGGTGCCCATCTCCTTGGCCATGTCGTCGACGTTGATGTTCTTGCCCTGCACGGACAGGGCGTTACGGGTCGCGGCGGGCCCGCAGTAGTAGAAGTTCGGCTGGGCTTCGTAGCGCACACCGAGCTCCCGCTCGCTGTGGCTCTTGCGGTCGGTCTGCGTCTGCGTGGCCGGCTTGCTGGTGGTGGGTGCGGCGAACGCGGTGGTGACGGGGCCGGCGATGGCGCCGCCGGTGAAGGCGAGGCCGGCGGCGGTCAGGGCGGTCTTACGGATCAGATCGGTACGCATGATGGCGTGCTCCTCTGCCTCAGGGGGATACCCACACCACACCAGGGGGGTGAATGGTGGCGCGGGGAAAGTTCGTCTGCCCGGCGACCCGCAACGAGGGGGTCGGCGTCGGGACAGGGTGTAACGGGTGCCGGCGGCGAATCATTCCGCCAACCCGCAAGGGCCGGCCTGTTGTGGTGCTCGGCCGTTCCGGGGGTGTAACCGCAGAGGCCTGCCGGGTGTTCCCGGCGGCGGCCCGGCCGTTGGGGTGCTCGGCCGTTCGGGGTTGTAACCGGGGCGGCCTGCCGGGTGTTCCCGGCGGCTGTTCCGGCTGCCGGCCCGGGGTGAGCCGGGCTGGTGCGGTGGTCTGCCAGGTATAACGACCCGGCCCGGCCCACGATTCCGCCGCCGGGGTGGCCCCGACCACCCGACACGCGAGGCCGAACCCGACAAACCACCCACCTTGCCGGCCCAGCGAACCCGACACGGCGGCCAGGCCAACATGATCCACTCGGGTTCCCGGAAGTCGCGGTGTCCCGCTGCCCAGGATGCCCCGACTTCATGGAAACCGAGTGGATCAAGCCCGCCTGCACGGTTCGTCCGATGCGCCCCGGACCCGACCGGGGCAGTCCAGGGCGGGGCGGGGCAGTCCGGGTGGGGCCGGCGTGGCCGAGCGGGCGGGCGGGCCGAGCGGGCGGGCGGGCGGGCCGAGCGGGGCAGACCGGGCGGGGCAGACCGGGCGGGGCAGACCGGGCGGGGCAGACCGGGCGGGGCAGACCGGGCGGGGCAGACCGGGCGGGGCAGACCGGGCGGGGCAGCCCGGCCCGGGCAGCGGCGCCCGAACCCCCGCTAGATCGTGCTGGATCCAGGAAAGCGGCCCCTCCCAGCGCAACGAGGCCACTACATCCAGGAACGAGCACGATCATGGGGCGACCGCCCATCACCGGAGCGAGCGAGGACAGCCAGCGGCCGCCTCCGGCCCGGCAGCGAGCGAGCGACAGTGCTCAGGTGCTGGGCTTCGCGCCCGCGCCGTCGCCGGCCTTGGTGTCCTTGTCCAGGGCAGCCAGGATCGCCTCGGCGGTGCGCCGCCCCACCCCAGGCACCTCGGTGATCTCGTCGACCGTTGCCGCCGAGAGTCGTTTGAGCGAGCCGAAGTGCCGCAGCAGCGCCTTGCGACGTACCTCGCCCAGGCCGGGTACGTGGTCCAACGCTGATTCGGTCATCCGCTTGGAGCGGCGCTGCCGGTGGAAGGTGATGGCGAACCGGTGGGCCTCGTCACGCACCCGTTGCAGCAGGTAGAGCCCTTCCGAGGTGCGCGGGAGGATGACCGGGAACTCGTCGTCCGGGAGCCACACCTCTTCCAGCCGCTTGGCCAGCCCGCACAGGGCCACGTCGTCGATGCCGAGGTCGGCGAGGGCCTGCGCGGCGGCGGCGACCTGTGGGGCGCCGCCGTCGACGACCACCAGCTGTGGCGGGTACGCGAATTTTCGGGGCCGGCCGGTGGTCGGGTCGATCAGGATGCCGACCTGTGGATCCGTGGCGCCTCCGGGCGCGGCCGGATCGTCGGCCGACTCCACGCCCACCTCACCCGTCTCGGCCCTGGCGTCCAGGTAGCGGGCGAAGCGGCGACGGAGCACCTCGGACATCGCGGAGAGGTCGTCGGTGGCGCCCCGGACGATGAACCGCCGGTACTCGCTCTTGCGGGGCAACCCGTCCTCGAAGACCACCATGCTGGCGACCACGTCGGTGCCCTGGATCTGGGAGATGTCGAAGCACTCGATGCGCAGCGGCGAGGTGCTCATGCCCAGCGCCTCGCTGATCTCGTCCAGTGCCTTGCCCCGGGTGGTCAGGTCACCGGAGCGCTTGAGCTTGTGCCGGGCCAGCGCGTCCTTGGCGTTGCGCTCCACCGTCTCCATCAGTGAGCGTTTGTCGCCACGCTGCGGCACCCGCAGCGACACCCGACTGCCCCGGTGGTTGGAGAGCCACTCGGCCAGCGCGTCGGCGTCCGCGGGCAGCTCGGGGACCAGTAGTTCCCGAGGAACGTCGGCCTCGCCGTGCTCGCCGCCGTACACCTGGGTGCAGAAGTGGTGCACCAGGTCCCCGGTGGTCAGCTCCTCGGTCTTCTCCACCACCCAACCGCGCTGGCCGCGGACCCGGCCGTCGCGGACGTGGAAGACCTGCACAGCCGCCTCGAGCGGGTCGTCGGCGAACGCGACGACGTCCGCGTCGGTGCCGTCGCCGAGCACAACGGTCTGCTTCTCCATGGCCCGGCGCAGCGCGGCCACGTCGTCGCGCAGGCGGGCGGCCCGCTCGAACTCCAGCTGCTCGCTCGCCTCGGTCATCTCACGTTCGATCTTGCGGACCATGGTGTCGGTGCGCCCGGCCATGAAGTCGCAGAACCCGTCGACGATGGCCCGGTGTTCGTCGGCGGAGACGGTGCCCACGCACGGCGCCGAGCACTTGCCGATGTAGCCCAGCAGGCAGGGGCGACCGACCTGGCCGGCCCGCTTGAACACCCCGGCGGAACACGTGCGTGCGGGGAACACGCGCAGCAGCAGGTCGAGGGTCTCCCGGATGGCCCAGGCATGCGAGTAGGGACCGAAGTAACGCACGCCCTTGCGCTTGGCGCCGCGCATCACCTGCAGCCGGGGGTACTCCTCGTCGAGGGTGACAGCGAGATAGGGGTACGACTTGTCGTCGCGGTAGCGGACGTTGAACCGCGGGTCGTACTGCTTGATCCAGGTGAACTCCTGCTGGAGCGCCTCGACCTCGGTGCCGACGGTGATCCAGTCCACCGATTCGGCGGTGGTGACCATCTGCCGGGTGCGCTCGTGCAGGTTCCAGACGTCGCCGAAGTAGGAGTTGAGTCGGCTGCGCAGATTTCGCGCCTTGCCGACGTAGATCACCCGGCCGGTGCCGTCGCGAAAGCGGTAGACCCCTGGTAGCTCCGGGATGGTGCCGGGTGCGGGGCGGTAGGTCGAGGGGTCAGCCACGCCAACAAGCCTAGTCCGCAGCACCGACAGCCCACCGCAGGCGTGATCCACTCGGTGCCCCGGAAGTCGGGGTGTCAGCACACCGCTGACACCCCGACTTTCCGAACGCGGATCGATCCTGCGACGCCGGGCGACCGGCCGGTCAAGGTGCGGCCCGGGCCGGCCCACCGGCCCCGCGTCGGGTCAGGCCAGCGAGATCTGGTCGCCGGTGACCTTGATCTCCTTGGGCGGCAGCGGCTTGGTGGCCGGGCCGGCCTTCACCGAGCCGTCCTCGATCGAGAACTTGCTGTTGTGGCAGGTGCAGTTGATGGTGCCGCCGTCGACGTTCGTCACCGGGCAGTTCTGGTGCGTACAGATCGGGCTGAAGCCTTTGAACTGGCCGGCCGTGGGCTGGGTGATGACCACGCCCTGAGCGGCGAGGACCTTGCCGCCGCCGACCGGGATGTCGGCGGTGGTGGCCAGCGACTGGGCATCCTGCCGGTCACCGCCGCCAGCGTCGCCGGTGCTGGGTACGGCGGGGCCACCGCTTGTGGGCGCACCGCTGCTGCTGCCGCCGTCGTCACTGCCGCAGGCAGCCAGGACGACGGCCGCGCCGACCGCCCCGACGCCGGTGAGCAGGTTACGACGTGTCTGCGTACCTGGTCCGGTCAGCGCTTGATCGTCACTCATGCCTCGCCTCTCTCTAGCCCGCTGCCGGTCGAAAGCCGGCCACACTTCTCCACACGGGCAACTGTGCCGGATGGTTCACCACGGCATCCGCTTGACCCGACAAATGGGGTGGGGCAGGTCGTCATCCGACCCGCCCCACCCCATCAGCACGCGTACAGAGGTCAGCGCGCGGCGGCCGGCACCTTACGGCTGGCCCGCGCCTTGGTGACCCCGTTGGCCTTGGCGGCTCGGGTGGTGGCGGCAGCCGCACCCTTGGCCTTGCCGTCGAGCTTGAGCACCTGGCGCAGGAACTCGCCAGTGTGGCTCTCGGCCACCTCGGCGACCTCCTCGGGGGTGCCGGTGGCGAGCACGGTGCCGCCACGGTGGCCACCCTCGGGACCCATGTCGATCAGCCAGTCCGCAGTCTTGATCACGTCGAGGTTGTGCTCGATCGTGATCACCGTGTTGCCCTTGTCGACCAGCCCCTCCAGCACCATCAGGAGCTTGCGGATGTCCTCGAAGTGCAGACCGGTGGTCGGCTCGTCGAGCACGTAGACCGTCCGCCCGGTGGAGCGCTTCTGCAGCTCGGAGGCGAGCTTGACCCGCTGCGCCTCACCGCCGGAGAGGGTCGGCGCCGGCTGACCGAGACGGACGTAGCCCAGGCCGACGTCGACCAGGGTCTTCAGGTGCCGGTGGATGGCCGGGATCGCGGAGAAGAACTCGGCGGCCTCCTCGATCGGCATCTCCAGCACGTCCGAGACGGTCTTGCCCTTGTAGTGCACCTCCAGGGTCTCCCGGTTGTACCGGGCGCCCTTGCAGACCTCGCAGGGGACGTACACGTCGGGGAGGAAGTTCATCTCGATCTTGATGGTGCCGTCACCGGAGCACGCCTCGCAGCGTCCGCCCTTGACGTTGAAGGAGAACCGACCCGGGCCGTACCCGCGTACCTTCGCCTCGGTCGTCTCGGCGAAGAGCTTGCGGACGTGGTCCCAGACGCCGGTGTAGGTGGCCGGGTTGGAGCGCGGCGTGCGGCCGATCGGCGACTGGTCCACGCCGACGACCTTGTCCACGTGCTCCAGCCCGGAGACGCGGGTGTGCCGGCCGGGCACCAGCCGGGCGCCGTTGATCTGGTTGGCCAGCACCGCGTACAGGATGTCGTTGACCAGCGTCGACTTGCCCGAGCCGCTGACCCCGGTGACAGCGATCAGCTGGCCCAGCGGGAACGAGACGGTCAGGTTGCGCAGGTTGTGCTCCCGCGCGCCGTGCACCACCAGCTCGCGGGCCGGGTCCTGCGGGCGGCGGCCCGTCGGCGTCGGGATCGACCGCCGACCGGACAGGTACGCCCCGGTGATCGACTCCTTGTTCTTCAGCAGCGCCGGCACCGAGCCGCTGTGCACGATCTTGCCGCCGTGCTCACCCGCGCCGGGACCGATGTCGACGATCCAGTCGGCGGTGCGGATGGTGTCCTCGTCGTGCTCCACCACGATCAGCGTGTTGCCGAGCCCACGCAGCCGGATCAAGGTCTCGATCAGCCGGTGGTTGTCGCGCTGGTGCAGCCCGATCGACGGCTCGTCGAGCACGTAGAGCACGCCCACCAGACCGGAGCCGATCTGGGTGGCCAGCCGGATGCGCTGTGCCTCGCCGCCGGAGAGCGTGCCGGCTGGGCGGTCCAGGGAGAGGTAGTCCAGGCCGACGTCGAGCAGGAACCGCAGCCGGGCGTTGATCTCCTTGAGGACCCGCTCGGCGATCATCTTCTGCCGGTCGGTCAGCTCGATGCCGGCGAGCAGGTCGGCGCACTCCCCCACGGAGAGGTTGCAGACCTCGGCGATGCTCTTGCCCGCGAGGGTGACCGCGAGGACTTCGGGCTTGAGCCGGGCACCGCCGCACGCCGCGCAGGGCACGTCGCGCATGTAGCCCTCGTACTTGTCGCGGGACCACTCGGATTCGGTGTCGGAGTGCCGGCGCTCGATCCACTGCACCACGCCCTCGAAGCCGGTGTAGTAGGAGCGCTCGCGGCCGTACTTGTTGCGGTAGCGCACGTGAACCTGGTCGTCGGAGCCGTGGAGGATCGTCTTCTGTGCCCGCGCCGGCAACGCCCGCCACGGGGTGTCGATGTCGAAGTGCTGGGCCTCGCCGAGCGCCTCGAGCAGGCGCAGGAAGTATTCCAGGTTGTGCCCGGTGGACCAGGGCTGGATGGCGCCCTCGCGCAGGCTGCGCTCCGGGTCGGGGACCAGCAGCTCCGGGTCGACCTCCTTCTTGGTGCCCAGGCCGGTGCACTCCGGGCAGGCGCCGTAGGGCGCGTTGAAGGAGAAGACCCGAGGCTCGAGATCCTCGATGGCGAGCGGGTGGTCGTTGGGGCAGGCAAGGTGCTCGGAGTAGCGGCGCTCGCGGTCCGGGTCGTCCTCGGGAAGGTCGACGAAGTCGAGCAGGACCAGGCCGCTGGACAGGCCCAGTGCGGCCTCGACCGAGTCGGTGAGCCGCTGCTTGGCGCTCGGCTTGACGGTGAGCCGGTCGATCACCACCTCGATGGTGTGCTTCTCCTGCTTCTTGAGCTTCGGCGGCTCGGTCAGCGGGTGAACCACGCCGTCGACCCGGGCCCGGGCGTAGCCCTTGGCCTGTAGCTCGGCGAAGAGGTCGACATATTCGCCCTTGCGGCCACGGATCACCGGGGCGAGCACCATGAACTTGGTGCCCTCGGCCATGGCGAGGACCCGGTCGACGATCTGCTGCGGGCTCTGCCGGGAGATGCGCTCACCACAGACCGGGCAGTGCGGTTCACCGATGCGGGCGTAGAGCAGACGCAGGTAGTCGTAGACCTCGGTGATGGTGCCGACCGTTGAGCGCGGGTTGCGCGAGGTGGATTTCTGGTCGATCGAGACGGCCGGGCTCAGGCCCTCGATGAAGTCGACGTCTGGCTTGTCCATCTGGCCGAGGAACTGCCGGGCGTACGACGAGAGCGACTCGACGTAGCGCCGCTGCCCCTCGGCGAAGATCGTGTCGAAGGCCAGGCTCGACTTGCCCGACCCGGACAGCCCGGTGAACACGATGAGCGCGTCCCGGGGCAGGTCGAGACTGACGTCACGCAGGTTGTGCTCGCGCGCGCCACGGATGATCAGTCGGTCGGCCACGGTGCGTGTACTCCCGGGAGAAGATGAAGCAAAGGATCTGTCCCGCTCTGGGTGGTCTTGAGCGGTCGTGCGGGCGCGGAAAACGCGCCTCGGCAACTCTAGCCCCGAGGTACGACAGTTTCCCTCGCCCGCACATTCCCCCAGCTCAGCCCGGTCGGCCGCGCCGCCCGGGAACCCGGTCGGCCACGCGCCGGCGGGTGCCCGGTCAGTAGCCGCCGGGCGCCGGCGGACGCGCGGCCCGACGCCGGGCCGAACGCCACCCGCCGCGTCGCTCCGCCGCCACCCGGGCCTCCCGCCGTCGGCTCTCGTGGGCCACCTCACCCTGCAGCCGTCGCCAGCTCTCCCACCGACGGGTGGAGAGCTCGCCGGTGTGTACCGCCTCCCGGACCGCGCAGGCCGGCTCGCCGTCGTGACCGCAGTCGGCGTACCGGCAGCCCTCGGCCAGCCCGGCGATGTCGGCGAACGCCCGGTCGAGCCCGGCCGCGCCGTCCAGCAGGCCGACCGCCCGGACACCGGGCGTGTCGATCACCGCACCGCCACCGGGGATCGGTACGAGCGCCCGCCAGGTGGTGGTGTGCCGGCCCTTGCCGTCGACGCGCCGGATCGCCTGGGTGGGCATCATCACCGCTCCGACGAGGGCGTTGACGAGGCTCGACTTGCCGGCACCGGAGGGGCCGAGCAGACCGAGCGTGCGGCCGGGCGTCACCTCGGCGCGCAGTGGTGCCAGCCCGAGGCCACGTTCGGCGCTGACCGGCAGCACGGGCACCCCGGGCGCGACGGCGGCCAGCTGGCGGGCCAGCGCGGCCGGGTCGGCCGCGAGGTCCGCCTTGGTCAGTACGACAAGTGGCCGGGCGCCGGACTCGTGGGCCAGGGAGAGCAGCCGCTCGATCCGGCCCACGTCCGGCTCGGGGTGCACCGGCTCCACCACGGCGGCGGCGTCGAGGTTGGCGGCCAGCACCTGACCACTGGCGTCCTTGCCGGCGGTACGTCGGATCAGCGCTCCCCGCCGTGGCAGCACGGCCTCGACGGTGACGCGGCGGTCCGGCCAGTGGGTGAGCAGCACCCAGTCCCCGGCGCAGGGCAGCGCGGACGGGTCCCGGGCGGCGACGGTCAGCACCGCCCCACCCAGACTGGCCCGGACCGGGCCACCTGCGGTGAGGACCGTGCAGACCCCCCGGTCCACCCGGGCCACCCGACCCGGCTGGTGCTCGCCGCGGCGCGCGGCGTACGCCGTCCGCTCGGCGTCCCAGCCGAGGGCGGTCAAATCGATCGTCATGGCATCCTCATCGGTGTCGAAGCTGGTGATGGCGGAACACGCGTGCCACGTCCGGCATGATCACCACCTCCGTCCGATGTCCCGGTGCCGCGTCTGCCGCTGACGGTAGGTCGCGCGCCGACGCGCCGAAAGCGATTTCCCCGGCGACGGCGCGACGGCGGACCGCTAGGGTCGACGGGTGACCACGGATCCGCTGTTGCTGATGGGCGAGGTGGACGCGGCCACCAGGCGACTACTGCGTACCGCCGCTTCTTTCGACGCCGCGGACCTGGCCGCCGCGTCGCTGCTGCCGGGCTGGACGCGCGGCCACGTCCTGGCGCATGTGGCGCGCAACGCCGACGGTTTCGTCAACCTGCTCACCGCGGCCCGCACCGGGGCGGCACTGCCGATGTACGCCTCGCTGGACGCCCGCACCGCCGACATCGAAGCCGGTTCGAGCCGGCCACCGGCCGCGCACCTGGACGACCTGCGACGCACCGCGGACCTGTTCGCCGAGGCGGTCGCGGCGATGCCGGCCGACGCGTGGGCGGCGACGGTGCAGGCGCGTAAGGGTCCCTGGCCGGCGGCGCTGCTGGTCTGGGGTCGGCTGCGGGAGATCGAGGTGCACCACCTCGATCTGGCCGCCGACTACCGGGCCGCGGACTGGTCGGAGACGTTCGCCCACCGACTGCTGCGGGAGGCCGCCAGTCATCACGCCACGGGGCCGACACCGCCGTCGATGGTGTTGCGTCTCGACGGCAGTGAGCACGAGGTGGTGATCGGGGAGCGCGTCGGCGCTCCGGTCGTCGCCGGCTCCGCCCCCGACCTCGCCGTCTGGCTGATCGGCCGCGCCGACAGCACCCTGCTCTCCGTCACCCCTGACGGTCCCCTGCCTACTCCACCGGAATGGATATAGAAACGTCATGACATACAGCGGAGACGTCACGCACGGCGGCCCACCGGCGGTTCGGGAGCTGGACGGGCTGACCATCAGCAAGCTGTCGGTGGGTCCGATGGACAACAACGCCTACCTGCTGCGCTGCACGGGCACCGGTGATCAGGTACTGATCGACGCCGCGAACGAGGCACCCCGGCTGCTCGAGCTGATCGGTGACGGTGGGCTCACCGCCGTGGTGACGACCCACCAGCACATGGATCACTGGGTGGCGCTGGAGGAGGTCGTCGCCAAGACCGGCGCCCAGGCGTTGGTGCACGCCGACGACGCGGCGGGGTTGCCGATCGAGGCGGAGCGGCTGGCCGACGGCGACACCGTGGCGGTCGGCGACTGCGCGTTGGAGGTCATCCACATCAAGGGGCACACCCCGGGTTCGATCGCGCTGCTCTACCGCGACCCGGCCGGCACCCCGCACCTCTTCACCGGCGACAGTCTCTTCCCCGGTGGGGTGGGCAACACCGACAAGGACCCGGAGCGCTTCGCGGCGCTGATCGGTGACGTCGAGCACAAGCTGTTCGACCAACTCCCGGACGACACCTGGTTCTACCCGGGCCACGGCAAGGACAGCACCCTGGGCGCCGAGCGCCCGGCCCTCCCCCAGTGGAAAGCCAGAGGCTGGTAAACCCCCAGCAAACCGAAGACCCAACGCTGACCAAGAACCACCAAGATCACCCAACCCACCGACGGCGGCGGCACCCCCGCACAAACCGGAACCACGACGGGGGCGGGGGCCCGCCGTGCCCGGCGCAGGGATCAAGCCTGACCCGGCAGGTAGACCACCGGGAAGTTGAAGATGGAGTTGATCCGGTAGTTGCCGACCGGGTCGAACACCATCATCGCCGCCCCG
>NZ_JBEZEX010000014.1:0-185969 GCF_040649115.1 Micromonospora sp. NPDC049049
CCGAGATCCACAGGATCTCGGAGCCGGCGGTCCACCTCGGACCCCTGTCGCAGCGCGTCGTCACTCCCGCGTCCGGACGTCTACTCCTTCACACCGATGTTGTCGATCGGAGGGGCGCTGAGCAGCCGTCGAACCGGCCACACGGTGGTCGCCAGCGCCAGCAGCGTCGTGCCGCCGAGCACCGCCACCCAACCGAGCGGCGGAACGTACGGGATCGGGCTGCCGGTCAGTCCGTTGACGATCGCGCTCAGGGTCAGCGCCGCGATCGTCGCGCCGATCAGTACCGCGGTGCCGAGCAGTCCGACCTGTTCGGCCTGGACCATCCTCCGAATCTGACCGCGGGTGACCCCGACCAGTTGGAGCAACGCCAACTCGCGGCGGCGGGCCAGTGCGGCCATCACCATCGTGGTGGCCGTGGCCAGGGCCGCGTACCCCACCATCACGCCGATCAGCAGCCGGTTCAGCCAGGCGCCGAGCGCCAGATCGGTGCTGATCAGGCGGGTACGGGTGGCGGCGTCGAGAACCTCGGTACCTGGATGCCCAGCCGACCACCGGGCCAACGCGGTGTCGGCGTCCGGGCCGGCGCTGACGAGGACCTCGTCGTTGGTGTCCCCGGCCGTGTACCCGGCGACCGTCTCGGCGGCCAGCGTGACGTCGCCGAAGCCGAGGCCACGGCCGTAGATCGCGATGACGTCCAACGTGACCGGGGTCCCGTCACCCAGCCAGAGGTCGGCCCGACCGCCGACGTCCCAGCCGGACGAGGACGCCTGCATCGCGGACACGGCGACCGTGCCCGCACGCAGGTCGGCCAGATCACCCTCGCGCACGGCGAGGTCCATCGTCGACGTGACGCCGGCCGGGTCGACCGACTGCGCGCTGACCGGCTCGATTCCGCCGAGCGCACGCACCACCACCTGGGTACGGCGCACACCGGTGGCCGCCTGCACCCCGGTCAACTCGCGGATCTCGCGCGCCGCGTCCGCACGCAGCCCGCCGGGAGCGACAAGTACCCGCTCGGCGAGGGTTCCCGCGCTGCTCTGCATGGTGGTCTGCCGTTCCAGGTTGGTCTGTAGGAACCAGACCGAGCCACCGAATCCCACGGACAGCACGAGTGCGGTCAGAACGGTCGCCATGCCCTGCGCGTTGGCCCGCAGATTGGCCGCAGCCAGGTAGCCACTGACCCGCCACACCCTCGGCAACAACGGTGTGAGCAGGCGTGCCGCGTACGCGTTGATCCTCGGTGCGAGCAGCGCCACCGCGATGACGAACAGGTACAGCATGCCGACCGCTCCGGCCAGCGCTCCGGTCGACCCGGCGGCACCGAGCGTGAACGCCCCCGAGGTGCCGGCCGCCGCCAGCGTCAGCACGCCGGCGATCAGCCGCACCCGGCCACTACGCCGGGGCTCGACAGCGATCTCGCCGAGCGCCTCGATCGGCTTGATCGCGGTGACCCGGCGTCCGGCGACCACCGCGGCGAGCACCGCCACGAGGACCGCCGTACCGACCGCGGCCGGCACCGCGAACAGGCCGCCGGCCATCGGGAAGCTGGCCGGCACGAACCCCCGCCCGACCAACTCGCCGTGCACCCAGTGGGCGGCCAACAGACCGGCCGGGCCCCCGATCGCAGAACCGAGCAGAGCGAGCAGCGCGGCCTCGGCGATCAGCATGCGGCGCACCTGCCCCGGTGTGGCTGCTACCGCGCGCAGCAACGCCAAATCACGTCGACGGTGCCGGACGGACAGCCCCATGGTGCCCGCCACCACGAAGACGATCAGCAGGACGACGTACCCCCCAAAAGCCGACCCGGCCTCGATCAGCAAGGTCTGGGCGGCCTGGTTCTGCGACTGCTCGACGTTGCCACGGTCTTTCCCGGCGTATGTCGTGGCGCCGGCCTCCGACGCGATCTCGCGTACCGCGCCCAGGTCCGCGCCGGGCGCCATCCGCACGCCGATCGCATCCACCCGGCCCGGGTGGGCGGACAGCCGGGCGGCCTGCGCGTCGGTGAAGAACACGGACGCCGAACCGGTCTCGCCGGTTCCGCTCACCCGGTAGGACTGGCCGACACCGCCGACGACCAGGTCGATGCGGTTGCCGGGTGTCACGCCGAACCGGGTGTCGACAAGCACCTCGTCGTCGGCCCGTGGCGCGGCACCCGCGGTGATGGGACGACCGGTGAAGGTGTACGTGTCCCAGCCGTGTCCCACGGCAGCGGGTGAGCCGATGACCACCTTTTCGTCGCCGGTGACGGCCGTGACGCCCGGCACCTGGCGGATCCGGTCCACCACGTTCGCGTCCACAGTGCCGCCCTCTGGCAGCGTGACGGTGCTCGTGGTGGTGTCGCCGCCGAACTCCTTGAACGTGTGGCTGACCGTGCGGTTGGCGACGACCACGTCGGCCGACGCCCAGAGCCGTGGCTCCGCGCGGAAACGCAACCCGGACTCGACGAGCGTGCCCATCGCCACCAGGATCAGCACGCCGGCGATCAGGGCCAGCAGGGTCGCGGCGGCGGGTCCGGCGCGGTGGCGCAGCAGGCGGGCGGCGAGACCGATCATCGCAGTACCCGCCGATCCAGCGACGCCAGGTGCTCGGCGATACGGGCGGCTCCCAGCTGCGGAAGGTCGGCGACGATCGCACCGTCGGCCAATACGAGCACCCGGTCCGCGTACGACGCGGCGACCGGATCGTGGGTCACCATCACCACGGTCAGCCCGTGTTCGTCAACGACCGCGCGCAGCAGCGTCAGCACCTCCGCCGCGGTCCGCGAGTCGAGGGCGCCGGTGGGCTCGTCCGAAAAGATCACCTCGGGGCGGGTGGCCAGCGCCCGGGCGATCGCCACCCGCTGCTGCTGGCCGCCGGACAGCGCGGCCGGCCGATGGTGCAGCCGGTCGGTGAGGCCGACCCGCTCGACGACCTGGGTCAGCCAGGCCCGGTCCGGACGGACGCCGGCCAGGCGCAGGGGCAGCACGATGTTCTCCTCGACGGTGAGCGCGCCGATCAGGTTGAACGCCTGGAAGACGAACCCGATCCGGGTACGACGCAGCTCGGTCAGGCGGGTCTCGGACAGCCCGGACAGGTCGGTGCCTCCGATCATCACCCGACCGGAGGTCGGTCGGTCGAGCCCGGCCGCGGTCTGCAGCAGCGTGCTCTTGCCGGAGCCCGAGGGCCCCATCACCGCCGTGAAGGTGCCCCGTTCGAAGCTGACATCGACGCCGGCAAGCGCAGTCACCTGGCCACGGCCGGCGTCGTACACGCGGGTGAGGTGTTCGACGCGTACCGCCGGAGCGATTGTCTGTTCCGGATAATCCGGCATTCTGGTGGCCTCTCTCCGTGTCATCGGCAAGAACTGCGCGCACCAGAAACGCTATTGACGTGGGAGAACGGCAACCATCCCGCGGGCTGCCAGGTTCGGGTACAGCAGGCGCTACCGCCGATCGCCGTCCAGGTAGCGCAGCACGGCGGTGACCCGCCGGTCGGCACTGTCGTCCGGTGGAAGCTGGAGCTTCGAGAAGATGCTGCGGATGTGCTTGTGCACGGCGCCGTCGGTGACGAACAGCCGCTCGGCGATAGCGCTGTTGCCCAGCCCCTCGGCCATCAGCCCCAGCACCTCACGCTCACGCGGCGACAGCTCACTCAGTGCCGTGTCCGTCCGGCGGTTGCGGGCGAGCAACTGCGCCACCACCTCCGGGTCGATCACACTGCCGCCGTCCGCGACGCGGTGTAGCGCGGCGAGGAACTCCTCGACCCTGCCCACCCGCTCCTTCAACAGGTAACCGAGCCCGACGGCGCCGACCGAGAACAGGTCGGTGGCGAACGCCTGCTCGACGTACGCCGACAGGACCAGTACCGCGAGGCCGGGACGGCGCCGCCGGGCCTCCACGGCGGCCACGATGCCCTCGTCGGTGTGGGTCGGCGGCATCCGTACGTCCACGATCGCGACGTCCGGCGCGTGCTCGTCGACGGCGACCAGGAACTCGCCCGGAGTGCCGGCGGTGGCGACCACGTCCAGATCCTCCGCCCGCAGCAGCAACGCCAACCCCTCACGCAGCAGCGGGTCGTCCTCGGCGATCACGATCCGCATGGCAGCTCCACGTCCATTCTCGTCGGCCCTCCCGGCGGGCTTGTCAGCGTCATCCGGCCGTCGTACGCCTCGACCCGCCGGCGGATACCGGTGAGCCCGGAGCCACGTGTCTCGTTCGCACCGCCGTGCCCGTCGTCCTCAATGCTCACCAGCAGCCGGCCGCGCTCGCGGCGCACGGCCACGTCCACCTGGCTCGCACCGCTGTGCCGGACGACGTTCGTCAGCGCCTCGGCCACCACGAAGTACGCGGTGGCCTCGACCGAGGCCGCGCACCGCACAGCCACATCCACCTCCAGTCGGCACGGCACCGCGCAGCTGCTGGCCAGGCCCGTCAGCGCACCGGCGAGACCCCGGTCGTCCAGCACCGGCGGCAGGATCCCGCGCACCACCGTACGCAGCTCGCCGAGTGCCTGTTCCGCGGCGTCCTGCGCCTGCCCGAGGATCTCGTCGGCGCGGTCCGGATTGCGGCGCACGGCCCGCCGCGCAGCGCCGAGCAACACGTTCACCGCTACCAACCGGTTCTGGGTGCCGTCGTGCAGCGACCGCTCGATCCGGCGCAGTTCGACAGCGTGGGCGTCCAGCGCCGCGGCGCGGGTGGCGGTCAGCTCTGCCACCCGCAGCGACAGGTCGACACCCGGCGGTGGAGGCAGCAGCCACCGGCCCGGCCAGGCCTGGAGGCGGGCCAGGACCGGGCTGAACCAGATCGCGGCGGCCAGGCAGCCCACCCCGAGCACCCCGACCCAGAGCGCGTCGGACAGGCCATCGATGCGCCACCAGACGATCCCTGGCGCGGCGTCGGGGGGGACCAGCCGGTACCACAGCGGGAAGGTGCCGTCCTGCACCGCATAGAGCGGCAGTGCGATGCCGACCAGCCCGGTCACCAGGCCGACGAGCGAGTACAGCGCGACCCAGCCGAGCTCCCGGCGTACGAAGGGATCGCGCGTCGCCGTCCGCAACCCGGCCGGAACCGGCCCCGGCGTGGGGATCGGCTTGCCCCAGCGGGACAGCCGGGCCCGCTCGCGGTCGCTCACCCAGCGCACCGCCCGTAACGCACCCGGCGCCGCCAGCAGCCCCACCCCGCCCAGGCAGGTCACCGCCACGATCGCCGCCCAGAGCAGCGCGCCCAGCGCCAGCGTGGCGGTGCCCAGCCCTCCGACGATGTGCTCCAAGGCGTCGACCGAGGCGCGAACCCGGCCCCGCACGTACGCCATCGACCCACCTCCACCGCCAACATAGGCCACCGTAGGCCCCGCCCGGCGACGTCGGGGCGGAAGGTACAGCCTGCTGTACCCCTGTTGTCGAGCTGACGGGATCGTCTCCGCAGCGCCGCGTCCCTAGCGTTGACGGCGTCAAGAAACATTCGCCGAAGGAGGCAGTCATGACCGATCCGTACCGCATCACCGAGGCCCCGGTCGCCGCACCGAAAAGGCCGGGTGGCCTGCTGCGCCCACTGCTGTGGCTGGTGCTCTTCGTCAGCGCTGCGGCCAACGTGGTGCTCTCGACCGCAGCGGACAACCAGTGGGTCAGCTCGGCGTTCGGCCTGGTGGCGGTGCTCAGCGCGGTCGCGCTGATCGTCCACCACCGCCGTAACCGGACGCCGAAGTCGTAGGGACACCAACCTCATCACCGTCGCGCCGGGTGTGGGTCCCTGTGGTCGATCTCTTGACTTCCCTCACAGTCGGGCGTAAACAAAGCACAAGCAAAACGAAACGGCGGTGAAACAACATGTACGCCGAGGAACGACAGCAGGAGATCCTTCGCATCGCCCGGGACGTGGGCCGGGTCGAGGTGACCGGCCTGGCCGATGGGCTAAACGTGACGTCGGAGACCATCCGCCGCGATCTCACCATCCTGGAGCGGGCCGGGGTGCTGCGCAGAGTCCACGGTGGAGCGATTCCCGTCGAACGGCTCGGGTTCGAGCCCGCGCTGGCGGCGCGTGACGCGGTGCTCATCGAGGAGAAGGAGCGCATCGCCAAACTCGCCCTGAATGAGGTGCCGGAGGAGGGCGCGATCATCCTCGACGCCGGCACCACGACCGCCCGGCTGGCCCAACTGCTGCCGGTCGACCGTGAGCTGACCGTCGTGGTCAACTCGCCGGTCATCGCCACGACCCTCGGTACCTATGCCAACCTCAACGTCCTGCTGTTGGGCGGACGGGTCCGCGGGAAAACCCTGGCGACCGTCGACGACTGGGCGCTGTCACCGTTGGCGGACCTCTACGTTGACGTCGCGTTCATCGGCACCAACGGCATCTCTGTCGAGCGCGGGCTGACCACCCCGGACCCGTCCGAGGCGGCGGTGAAGCGAGCGATGGTCCGTGCCGCCCGGCGCACGGTGGTGGTCGCCGACCACACCAAGCTCGGCAACGACTATCTTTCCCGGTTCGCTGAGCTGGCCGACGTCGACCTGCTCATCACCGACAACCGTGCCGACCTCGACCTGGTCGGTGACCTGGAGTCCACGGGCGTTCGGGTGGCCCGCGCATGAGAGCGGGCCGGGCATGATCGTCACCGTCACCCTCAACCCCAGCCTCGACCGAGCCGTGGAGGTCGGCTCACTCACCCGGGGCGAGGTCATCCGGGCTGCCACCGCTCACCTCGACCCCGGCGGCAAGGGGGTCAACGTATCCCGTGCCCTGCTGGCCAACGGCGTGCCGTCGGTGGCGGTGCTGCCGTCCGGCGGTGACGAGGGAAACCAGCTCATCCGCCTCCTCAAGGCGGAGGGTGTGGAGGTTCTCGCGGTCTCGATCGCCGGAAGGACCCGTTCCAACATCACCCTGGCCGAGCCCGACGGCACGGTCACCAAGATCAACGAGCCTGGCCCGAGCCTGCGCCGCGCCGAGTTCGACGAGTTGATCAAAAGTGTGCTCGCCCGTGCCAGGGGCGCCGACTGGGTCGTGCTGTGCGGCAGCGTCCCGCCCGGCCTGCCCGCCGACGCCTACGCGCAGTTATGCCGGAAGCTGCGCGCCGCCGATGTCAGGGTCGCCGTCGACACCAGCGGTCCTGCCCTACGCGAGGCCGCCCTTGCCGGAGCGACAGTGCTCAAGCCCAACCGCGACGAACTGGCCGAGGTGGTCGGCAGCCCACTGAAGGACCTCGGCGATGTGGTTGATGCCGCTCAGTGCCTGCGGGCATGGGGCGCCGGCACCGTCGTAGCCAGCCTCGGCGCCGACGGCGCCGTCCTGGTCGACGCCGAAGGGATCCGCACCGGCACCTGCCCGGTAGCCCGGCCCCGTAGCACCGTCGGTGCAGGCGACGCGCTGCTCGCCGGGTTCCTCGCCGCGGGCGCACAGGGTGCCGCGGCCCTCGCCGAAGGCCTGGCCTGGGGCGCCGCCGCGGTGAGCCTGCCCGGCAGCCGGATGCCCGGTCCAGCGGACCTGCTCCGCCACGACGTCACCATCCACCCCTAGCCGGACGAGCTTCTTCCCCCGCAGCCGTCTGGACCGCCCCTCGATGAAGGAGATACCCCCGTGACCTCCTCTTCCTACACACCAGAGGTGAAAGGTCAGGGCCTCAAAGCCACCGTGCAACGCCTCGGCGGCTACCTGGCCGCGATGGTCATGCCCAACATCGGCGCGTTCATCGCCTGGGGCCTGATCACCGCACTGTTCATCCCGACCGGCTGGATCCCCAACAAAACCCTGGCCGAACTGGTCGGCCCGATGATCAGCATCCTGCTACCGGTGCTCATCGGCTACACCGGCGGCCGGCTGGTCCACGGCCAACGCGGCGCCGTCGTCGGCGCGGTGGCGACCATGGGCCTCGTCGTCGGCGCGGATGTGCCGATGATCCTCGGCGCGATGATCATCGGGCCGCTCACGGCGTATGTCCTCAGGCTTTTCGACGGTCTGATCGAAAACAAGATCCGCCCCGGCTTCGAGATGCTGGTCGACAACTTCAGCGCCGGCATCATCGGTGCCGGGATGGCCATCGGCGGTGTCTACGGCATCGGCCCCGTGGTCGAATGGCTAACCAAGCAAGCCGGCTCGGGCGTCGACTGGCTCGTCGGCAAGGACCTGCTGCCGCTGACCTCGGTACTCGTCGAACCCGCCAAGGTGCTCTTCCTCAACAACGCCATCAACCACGGCGTGTTCGGCCCGCTGGGCATCGCCGAGGCGGCCGACAAGGGCAAGTCGATCCTGTTCATGATTGAGTCGAACCCCGGCCCCGGCCTCGGTCTGCTGCTCGCCTTCATGGTCTTCGGCCCCCGCGCGCTGCGCCCCAGTGCCCCGGCCGCGATCATCGTGCAGTTCCTCGGCGGCATCCACGAGATCTACTTCCCGTACGTGTTGATGAAGCCGAAGCTGATCCTCGCCGTGATCGCCGGGGGTGCGGCCGGCGTCGGCACCTTCGTGATCACCGGTGCCGGACTGGTCGCCACCCCCTCGCCGGGCAGTATCTTCGCCTACCTCGCCGTCACCCCCAAGGGCGGCCACTTCGGGGTCATCCTCGGCGTCGTGATCGCCGCCGCCGTCACCTTCGCGGTCGCCTCAGCCCTGCTCGGCTTCGGCCGCGGCGAGCCCGCCGCGGACGCCGCCGGCCCGGACGAGGAGACGGCTGTCCGTCCAGACGAGGAGAAGGATGTCGACCCTGACGAGACCCTCCACAAGTCGGCAAAGCAGGAGGTCTGAATCCATGCCCACCATCAACGGCACCGAGATCAAGAAGGTCGTCGTCGCCTGCGACGCCGGCATGGGCAGCAGCGTGATGCTGGCCAGCCAACTTCGGCGGCAACTGGCAAAGAACGCGGTGACCGTCGAGCACACGCCGGTCAACTCGATCCCGGCGGACGCGGACGTGGTCGTCTGCCACCAGGGGCTCGCCGCGCGGGCCCGGGTCAGCGCACCCGACACGGTCATCGTGCCGATCCAGGTGTTCATCGGCGACCCGGCCGTCACCAGGGTCGTGAACGCGGTACAGCGCGGTGGTGAGCTGAGTGGCTGAACTGCTGGCCCGTGACGCGATCCGGCTCGACGAGCGGGCCGGATCGCGGGACGAGGCGATCAGCCGCTGCGGCGCGGTACTCGTCGAGATCGGCGCGGTCGCCCCCGCGTACGTCGACGCGATGCTCACCCGCGAGCAGAGCGTCTCCACGTACATCGGAGAGGGCGTCGCCATCCCGCACGGCACGCTGAACAGCAAGGAGTCCGTCCAGCGCGATGCCCTCGCGGTGCTGCGCTTCCCTGACGGCGTCGACTGGGACGGCTTCGACGTACGGGTCTGCGTCGCCATCGCCGCTGCCGGCGACGGGCACGTGGACATCCTCGCCCAGCTCGCCTCGGTGCTGATGGACCCCGCCCAGGCGCAGCGGCTACGCGAGTCGACGAGCGTCGATGACGTCATCACCATCCTCGAAGGGAAGCCCTCGTGAAGGTTGTTCGATTCCACGCGCCCGGTGACGTCCGCATCGAGGACGCGCCCGAGCCCACCCCGGGCCCCGCCGAGGTGAAGATCCGCGTCCGCGCCTGCTCCACCTGCGGCACCGACGTGAAGATCTCCCGCTTCGGCCACCACCACATCGCCCCGCCGCGCGTCATGGGCCACGAGATCGCCGGTGAGATCAGCGAAGTCGGTGGCGACGTCACGGGCTGGCGGCCGGGGGACCGGGTTCAGGTCATCGCCGCCATCCCGTGCGGTACGTGCGCCGAGTGCCGGCGCGGCCGGATGACCGTCTGCCCCAACCAGGTGTCGATGGGATACCACTTCGACGGCGGGTTCGCCGAATACCTGGTCGTGCCGCACAACGTCCTCGCCGTCGACGGGCTCAACCGCATCCCCGAGGAGCTCAGCTTCGCCGAGGCGTCCGTCGCCGAGCCCCTCGCCTGCGTCCTCAACGGCCAGAACCTCGCGGGTGTGGGGGAGGGCGACGACGTGGTCGTCGTCGGGTCCGGGCCGATCGGCTGCCTGCATGTGCGCCTGGCCCGTTCACGCGGCGCGGCCCGGGTGTTCCTCGTGGACCTCAACCGCGAACGCCTCGACCTGGCCGCCAACCTGGTCCAGCCGGACGCGGCGATCTGCGGTGCCGAGACCGACGTCGTCGACGCGGTGCTCAAACTCACCGAAGGTCGGGGTGCCGACGTCGTCATCACCGCCACGGCCGCCGGCGTCGCCCAGGAGCAGGCGGTGCAGATGTCCGCGCGCCAGGGTCGGATCAGCTTCTTCGGTGGCCTGCCGAAGGACAAGCCCGTCATCTCCCTGGACTCCAACCTCGTGCACTACCGCGAGCTGACCATCGTCGGCGCCAACGGCTCCAGCCCGGAGCACAACAAGGAAGCGCTCCGACTCATCGCCAGCGGCGCCGTGCCGGTCGCCGACCTCATCACCCACCGCCTGCCGCTCGACCGCACCCTCGACGCCTTCGGCATCGTGGCGCGCGGCGAAGCGATCAAGGTGACGATCGAACCCTAGGGGGATCCGTTGCCCAGCAGAACAGTCCTCGTCGGCTCCGCCAGCGGGCTGCACGCCCGCCCGGCGGCGCTGTTCGTCGCCGAGGCGGCGAAGCAGCCGGTGCTGGTCACCATCCGCACCGGCGACAAGAAACCCGTGCCGGCCCGCAGCATGCTCGGCGTGCTGTCGCTCGGCGCCAAGAAGGGCACCGAGGTCACCCTGGAGGCCGACGGCGACGACGCCCAGGCCGCCGTCGACACCCTGGCCGACCTCCTCGAACGCGATCTCGATGCGTGAACTCCGAGGGATCGGGGCCAGCCCCGGTGGTGCGGCCGGGCCGGTCTACCGGCTGGCCCCGCCTCCGGCCCTGCCGCCGTTGGCGCAGACCGTTGATCCCGACGCCGAGAAGATCGCCGTCCGGGCCGCGGTCGTCGCCGTCGCCGCCGACCTGACCCGTCGCGCCGACACCGCCCTGGACGCGACCGCCGCCGAGGTCCTGCGCGCGCAGGTCATGATGGCGCAGGACGAGACACTCGTCGACGCGGCCGACATCGCCATCGACGGCGGTGCGGACGCCCCGCACGCGATCACCGACGTGCTCGCCGGGCACCGGGCCGCCTTCGAAGCCGCGGGCGGGTACCTCGCCGAGCGGATCAGCGATCTCGACGACCTGCGGGACCGCCTCGTCGCGGCGTGCCTGGGGCAGCCGATGCCGGGCGTTCCGGACCCTGGCCATCCGTACCTGCTCATCGCCCGCGACCTGGCACCCGCCGACACCGCCGGCCTCGAACCGGGCCTGGTGCTGGGCCTGATCACTGCCGAGGGCGGGCCGACCAGCCACACCGCGATCCTGGCCCGGACACTCGGTATCCCGGCCGTGGTCCGCTGCGCGGGCATCCTGGACGTGACCGACGGCGCGTTGGCCAGTCTCGACGGCGCGAGCGGTGTCGTGGTGGCCGGCGTCTCCGCAGACACGGTGACCGCCGTCAACGCGGAGCGGCTCGCCGAGATCGAACGCCGCGCCCGCTCTCAGGGCCCCGGGCGGACCGCGGACGGTCATCCCGTCGCGCTACTGGCCAACATCGGCTCCGTCCGCGACCTCACCGGCGAGGTGGAAGGGGTCGGCCTGTTCCGCACCGAGCTGCTCTACCTCGACCGCAGCGACCCGCCGTCGTACGAGGAACAGGTCGCCGCGTACCGCGACGTCTTCGCCGCGCTGCCCGGTCGCAAGATCGTTGTGCGTACCCTGGACGCCGGCGCTGACAAGCCGCTGCCGTTCCTGCGGCTGGCCGAGGAACCCAACCCCGCGCTGGGCATCCGTGGTCTGCGGGTCGCGCGGCAGGCACCGTCCGTACTCACCGCGCAGTTGGCCGCGATCGCGGCGGCGGCTGCGGCGACGGACGCCGACGTGTGGGTGATGGCGCCGATGGTCGCCACGGCGACGGAGGCGGCAGCGTTCACCGAATCCTGCCGCGAGCACGGCCTGGCGACCGCCGGCGTGATGATCGAGGTGCCGGCCGCGGCCCTACGCGCCGACCAGGTGCTGTGCCACGCGGACTTTCTCAGCGTCGGCACCAACGACCTCAGCCAGTACACGTTCGCCGCTGACCGCATGTGCGGCGACCTCGCTGACCTGCTCGACCCGTGGCAGCCCGCGCTGATCGCGCTCCTCGCCTCCTGCGCGGCAGCGGGCGTCGAGGCGGGCAAGCCAGTCGGCGTGTGCGGAGAGTCCGCAGCGGATCCGCAGTTCGCCCTGGTGCTGGCTGGCCTGGGCATCACCAGCTTGTCCATGGCGCCCCGCAGCATCCCGACGGTGCGCGAGTCCCTGGCCGCGCACACCCTGGACGAGTGCCGCCAGATCGCCGAGGCGGCCCTTGCCGCTCCCAGCCCGGAGGCAGCACGGACCGCGGCGGCCGATGCTTCGCGTCAGCTCCGCCTCGGCGAGGGTGTGTCCGTGCGGTGAGCCGGTAACGGTCACCGGCGATTCGTCGGTGAGATCCTCCAGCCATGGGGAAGCACGATTCCTGCCGGGCACCGAGAGGACCGCGCTGCGCGCCGATCGTGAGATTGAACGATCGGACTCCGCGGCGCGGTCACACTCGGTGTGGCAGGGTCACGCGGAGTTGCGCCACTTGCGGCCGTGCCGGCCGATGAGCCGGTCGGCGTCGGTCGGCCCCCAGGAGGCGGCCTCGTAGGTGGGGATCGGCGAGTTGTCCTTCTCCCAGTGGTCGATGATCGGGTCGACGATCCGCCAGCACTGCTGCACCTCGTCGCTGCGGATGAAGAGCGACGCGTCGCCGATCAGCGCGTCCAGGAGCAGCCGCTCGTACGCCTCCGGGGACTCCTCGACGAACGTCTGGTCGTAGGAGAACTCCATGGTGGCGGTGCGGACCCGGAAGGAGTGGCCCGGCACTTTGGCGCCGAAGCGCAGCGAGATGCCCTCGTTCGGCTGGATCCGCAGGATCAGCGCGTCAGCATCGAGGCCGGTGAGCTGATCGGTCGGGATCGGTAGGTGCGGCGGTCGCTGGAACTGCAGTGCCACCTCGGTGAGCCGGGCCGGCAGGCGCTTGCCGGTGCGTACGTAGAACGGCACCCCGGCCCAGCGCCAGTTGTCCACGTTGAGCCGCATCGCGGCGTAGGTCTCGGTCCGCGACAGAGGGTCGACGCCGGTCTCCTCGCGGTAGCCGGCCATCAGCTCCTCGCGTGTGCCGCCCCGGGTGTACTGTCCCCGGACCGCGGCCTCGGCGATGTCCCGGTCGGTGGGGAGCCGGATCGCCTGCAGCAGCTTCACCTTCTCGTTGCGCAGGCCCTCAGCCTCGAATGAGGCCGGCGGCTCCATCAGCGCCAGCGCGAGGACCTGGAGCACGTGGTTCTGCACGATGTCCCGCATCGCGCCGGCGTCCTCGTAGAAGCCGCCGCGGCTGCCGACGCCGAGGGTCTCGGCGACGGTGATCTGCACGTGGTCGACCCAGGAGCGATCCCAGATGGGCTGAAAGATCGAGTTCGCGAAGCGCAGCGCCAGCACGTTCTGGACGGTGTCCTTGCCCAGATAGTGATCGATACGAAAGACCTGGTGCTCGTCGAACGCGCTGTGCACGACGCCGTCAAGCTCGCGGGCGGTGGCCAGGTCGCGTCCGTACGGCTTCTCGATGACCAGGCGGGAGAAGGAGCCTTCGCGTGGCTGGTTGAGCCCGACACCGGCCAGTCCGTTGATTACCGGCTCGAAGGCCCCGGCGGGGGTGGACAGGTAGAAGAGCCGGTTGCCGGACGTGCCCCGCTGTGCGTCCAGCTCGTCGAGGGTCTCCACGAGCCGCTTGTAGGTCTCCGGGTCGTCGTAGCCGCCGGCCACGTACCGCACGCCGCTCTGGAGCTGGCGCTTGCTGGCGAGGGTGCGTGCACCGAGGGCGCTCTCGGCGAACTGCTCGTCGGTCATCGACGTACGCGCGACGCCGACCAGCGCGAACTGGTCGGGGAGCCGCTCGTGCCGAGCCAGGCTCTCGATTGCGGGCAGCAGCTTACGCCGGGTCAGGTCACCGGAGGCACCGAAGATCACCAGCGTGGCCGGCGGGGCACTCCGCTCCTGAATGAGCTGAGAAGCGTGGTCCATGGTCTGCGTTCCTCCGGGCACAAGGGGTGTGGGATTGGGGGCGGGCTGTCCTGCCAGGACTTGTGCGGCGATGGCGGTGTCCGGGGGCCACATCGGCGTGGCTCGTTGGTCGTGGAGCTTGAGCCTCGCATGCCGGGCTGACGGGTAGCCCTCTCGGTGTCGGGATGCGGTGCGGTCTGCCGGCGTACGAGATGGTGGTACGAATGATCGTCGCCAGGTAGCGCGCGGAGGTCAACCGGCAGCCGCCGGCGGCGGCGCCGGGGACCGTTCTTACGGCTTCGTTACGTGGGGCGAGCTGGGTGTGCGCAATCCATTGATGAGCGCCACGCTGAAGGTCGTCCACCAATCCAGGAGGGGACCATTATGCGATCACTGGCACGGCGCGGGCTGTCGGCGGCGACGCTCGCCGCGGTGGCGGCAAGCGTGTTGCTCCTGCCGGCAACGTCAGGCGTGGCCGCCATCCCGTCGGTGTGGAAGGCGACGGTGCCTCCGCTGATCCAGGACAGCCGGTTGACCGACGTGGTCGCCACCGGCCCGAACGATGCCTGGTCGGTCGGATATCAGGCATCGACCTACACGGGATACTCGATCGACGAGCCCTACGCGCTGCTGCGGTGGAACGGGCGGACGTGGACGGAACGGCGGCTGCCGCACGAGGCGTTCCTGCTGTACAGGGCGGCTGCGGCGAGCGAGGGGGACGTCTGGACGGTGGGCCTCGGAGTTCACGGCGAGCCGTACGTCGGACATTTCAACGGCCAGACCTGGACGGGACACACGCCGTTGGGCGCCTCTACGGGGCCTTCCACGCTGCTGGACGTGGCGGCCACCGGCGGTGGGCGGGCGGTGTTCGTCGGCCACGACGGCTCCGGGCCGCTCGTCCTCGAAGGCGACACCCGTCAGTTCAACCGGGTGGCGGTGCCGGGGACGGAGCAGCACAACGGTGTCCTGCGGGTGGTTTCCAGCACTCAGGACGGCAGCCTGTTCGCCGCCGGCGATCGCTACCTCGCCGACGCCCCCTACCCGCAGCCCATGATTGTGCAGCGCATCGGCGGTGCGTGGCAGGTGGCGGCACTGCCGTCGACTCCCAGCACCCAACTGACGGGTGTGTGGGCCCGCTCGTCGACCGACGCCTGGGCCGTCGGCACGCAGGACTACGACACCGCTCCCAAGCCCGTCATCCTGCACTGGGACGGTCGAACGTGGCAGCGGTTGGCCGGACCGGCGCCTGCTGGCCGGGCGTACGCCGTTGCCGGTGATGCGAACGGCAATGTTTGGATCAGTGGCACGAATCCCGTCCCTCCGTACATCGAGTACCCGGGCACGCTGTTGCTGCGCTACACCGGCGGCCGGTGGAGTGTGGAGTACGGGCCGAAGGTCGGCGGCGGTGACCCGCACCTTGATGCCCTGGCGAACGTCCCGGGCAGCTCGTCCTTCTGGGGTAGCGGCGCCGCTTCGCGCAACGGCCTCGGCATCGCCGGCGTCATCGAACGGACCAGGTGACCGAGAACCCACAAGCAGCGGTACGGAGTGTGTCAAGAGCGCGGCATGTCGGCACGCCTACGGCCGACGGCCCGTCCCTGACCCCGGCCCGGCGGCGCAGTCCTTGGCACGTACGAAGGGGGATTGAGGCGGCATGGAGTCGGTCACTCTCTGCTCGGAGTCAGGGCGTGTCGGGTCCGGTCCCCGGTCCAGGCCGCTTCGAGGATCGCGGTCAGGCTGGCGGTGTCGCTGGGGCCCGGGTGGTTCTGGATCAGGCGGGTGACACCACTGGCCATCTCCGCGAAGCGCGGGAGGTCGGCGCGTGCCACGCCGATGTCCGCCAAGGTGGCAGGGATACCGATGTCGGCAAGGAGCCCGTCGAGCCAGGTGAGGAACGTCTCTGCTGCTTCGGCGTCGGAGGCGTCGGTGACGTCGAGCCCGCACACCCGGGCGAGGATGGCCAACCGGTCTGTGATGGCATCCCTGGCCGCGTCCAGCGCGTAGGGCAGTAGCAGTCCGACGCCCAGGCCGTGCGGCGTGTGCGTGGCTGCGCCGATGGGGTACTGGAGAGCGTGCGGGGCCGCGTTGCCCGCGTGGGAAAATGCGATCCCGGCGAGCATGGATCCATAGGACATGTCCGCGCGCGCGGCCGTGTCGCTTCCGTCCCTGACGACACGGCGCAAGCTGCGGGCGATGCGTTCCGCGGCGCGGAGCGCGTAGTGGTCGGTGATCGGGTTGCGGCCGAGGAACACCTGCTCCACCGGGTCGCGCGGTCCGTGGGCCCGGGGCCGGGCGGTGTAGCTCTCCACGGCGTGACAGAACGCGTCGATACCGGAGTGGGCGGTGACGGTCGCCGGGCAGGTGTAGGTGAGTTCGGGGTCGACGATGGCGAAGTCGGGGACGATGTGGACGCTGGAAACCCCCACCTTCAGCTCGCGGTCCGGGTCGGTCAACACCGAGACGGGTGTGAGCTCGGAGCCGGTGCCGGACGTCGTGGGGACCGCGACGAGAGGGATCGTCGGCCCCGGCACCCTCGACTCGCCGTAGAAGTCACGCGGCGTCCCACCGTGGCGGCGGATGACGCCGACGATCTTGGCGAGGTCGATCACCGTGCCACCGCCGATGGCGAGGATCACGTCGGCGTTCACCTCGGCTGCGGCCGAGACGGCCAGGGCGACATCGGAGAGAGGCACGTCTGAGGTCGCGTCGGAGAACACCTCGACGGCCTCGACCTTTTCCCGTACGGCGGCCACGATCTCGGCCACGCCTGGCTGCCGCAGGAGGACCTGGTCGGTCACGATGAGGACTCGCGAGCCACTCTCGGCCACCACTCGGGGGATGTTCTGTGCGACCCCTTCGCCCACTATCAGCTGGCGTGGTCCGCGGACGGTCTCAAGCATGGCAGTGCCTCTCCGGAGCGTCGGCGGCGATGTGCTGGGTGGACGTCCAGGTCACCTGCGGGACCGGGACGGCGTCGGCGAGGTTGACCGCCCGGGTGGCGCAGACGCGCGCGGCGGGCGCCCGGCGCAGCAGGCCGGTCACGGTAGGTCGATCGCCACGTAGGTCAGGTCGAGGTACTCGAGGACGCCCTCGTGCGACCCCTCCTTGCCGATCCCTGACTGCTTCACGCCGCCGAACGGAGCTGACGGATCCGATATCAGACCACGGTTGATGCCGAGCATCCCCGTGTCCAGCCCTTCGGCGAACCGGAGCGCCCGCTGGAGGTCACGGGTGAAGACGTATCCGGCCAGGCCGTGCTCGGTGTCGTTGGCCTTCGCCATCACCTCGTCGTCGGACGTGAACGAGATGATCGGCGCCACCGGGCCGAAGATCTCCTCCCGCAGCATCCGCGCATCCTCGGGCACGTCGACGAGGACCGTGGGCGGGTAGAAGTGGCCCGGCCCATCGGGACGCTCGCCGCCCACCAGGACCCGGGCGCCGCGATCGACCGCATCGGCGACGAGCCCGTCGATCGTGGTGACGGAGGCCTCGTCGATCAACGCCCCGACGTTCACGCCGTCGTCGAGACCATGGCCCACCGAGAGAGCGCCCATCCGCTCGGCGAAGCGCGCCGTGAACTCCTCGCGCACCGGCTCCTCGACGTAGATCCGGTTGGCCGCGATGCAGGATTCCCCGATGTTGCGCATCTTGGCCACCATGGCACCGTCGATCGCGACGTCCAGGTCAGCGTCGGCGCACACGATCAGGGCGGCGTTGCCGCCCAGTTCCATGGAGGTGCGCAGCACATTGTCCGAGGCCTGTCGTAGCAGGACGCGCCCGACCTCGGTCGACCCGGTGAAGGACAGCTTGCGGGTCCGACTGTCGGCCAGCAGTGCGGAGACCACCGCGCCGGAACGCTTGGTGGTCACCACGTTGACGACGCCCGGGGGAACG
The DNA here is from genome assembly GCF_040649115.1 of Micromonospora sp. NPDC049049. Lineage (NCBI taxonomy): Bacteria > Bacillati > Actinomycetota > Actinomycetes > Micromonosporales > Micromonosporaceae > Micromonospora > Micromonospora sp. NPDC049049. The sequence continues at coordinate 17,945 of NZ_JBEZEX010000014.1, forward strand.
CCGACCTCCTCCATGATGCGGGCCAGGAGCAGCATGGTGAGCGGCGTCTGACCGGCTGGCTTGGTGATCGTCGTGCAGCCGGCAGCCAGCGCAGGAGCGATCTTGCGGGCTCCCATGGCCAACGGAAAGTTCCAGGGCGTCACGAAGACGCACGGTCCGACCGGCTTCGGCACGGTGAGGATGCGGTATCCACCTGCGGGAGCGATGCTGTAGCGCCCTTCGACGCGCACCGCCTCCTCGGCGAACCAACGGAAGAACTCGGCACCGTAGGCCACCTCTCCCCGAGCCTCGGCGAGCGGCTTTCCCATCTCCAGCGTGATCAGCCGGGCGACCTCCTCGGATCGCTCGGTCAGTGCCCGGTACGTCGCGGTCAACAACTCTGACCGTCTCCGTGGCGGGGTGGCTGCCCACTCCGCCATTGCCCTGCTCGCCGCGTCCAGGGCGGCGAGCCCGTCGGCGACGTCAGCGTCCGCCACCTCGGCGATGGTCTTGCCGGTGGCCGGGTCCTCGACGGCAAAGGTGGCTCCGCTTGCGGCGTCGCGCCAGGCGTCGCCGATTCGGAGCCGCCGGTGCTCGGGGGCCAGCACGTTCATCGGGTCACTCATCGCGTCGCCTCCTGTGATCTTCCTCGTGATGTCCGGCGTGCCTCAGCGATCGCGCTGTGCGCGTAGACGGACGGGTTCACACGCCCTCGTCGCGGGCGAGGCGGGGCTCGACTGCCACGTACGGGCGCATGTCGCCGTCGCCGCCCGCCGCCGTTACCGCCCAGCCTCGGACAGCGACACCCCGGTGCCCGCGTCGAACAGGTGCGCACGGTCCAGGTCGACGGTGACAACCACCCGCTCGCCCGGCGTACCCGTGACTGTGGGCCGGGCCTTGACCTTGAGGATCTCCGTCCCGACCCGGACGTCGACCACCGTCCGGTCACCGAGCGGCTCAAGTCCGTAGAGCTCGCCCGACAACGACGCGTCCCCCCGCTGCTCGACCGACAGGTCCTCCGACCGCAGGCCCAGCATCAGCTCACGACCGTCCTCAGCCGTGGTCCAGCGGGGCCGCGGCAGCGTCCAGCCCTCGGCACCGACCAGACGATCCCCCTCGGCACGGCAGGCGAGCAGGCTGATCGGCGGGCTCCCGACGAATCCCGCGACCCACTGGTTGGCTGGGCGCTCGTACACCTCGGTCGGTGATCCGACCTGTTGCACAGTCCCCTCCTTCAGGACCGCGACCTGGTCGGCCATGGACAGAGCCTCGACTTGGTCGTTGGTCACATAGACGAAGGTCGCTCCAAGGCTGCGGTGGATGCGGGTGAGCTCGGTGCGCATCTCGACGCGGAGCTTGAGGTCGAGATTCGTCAGCGGCTCGTCCATGAGGAACGCGCGCGGACTACGGACCAGCGCCCGGGCCAGGGCGACGCGCTGCATCTCACCACCCGACAACTGCGCCGGACGACGCTGCAGCAACCGCTCGATGTGCAGCAGGTTCGACATCTGCTCGACGGCAGCGGCGATCTCGCTCGACGAACAGCGACGTGCCCTCAGCGGCGAAGCGATGTTCTCGTACACCGTGTGTCGCGGGTAGAGGGCGTAACTCTGGAAGACCATGGCCAGGTCGCGTGCGGCAGGGGTGTCACCGGTCGCGTCCCTGCCGTCCAGATGCACCGACCCGGCGTCAAGCTTGTCCAGGCCGGCGATCGCTCGCAGGGTCGTCGTCTTGCCTGCCCCGGAGGGCCCCAGCACGACGAAGAACGAGCCGTCCGGCACGTCCAGCGTCACCCCGTCGAGGGCCTGGACTTTTCCGAAGGACTTGCGCAGCCCGTGCGCTGCCACGGTTCCCATCAGGCCACCAGCTCTTCCGTGCTCACGTCGTAGACCGCCGGGGTGCCGCCGGTGTGCCGCAACCCGACGGTTGCGTCAGCGGCGAAACGGACGGTCGGTGGCATCCGAACCCGTACGTCGCGCTGGCCGCCGTGGTCGACCACGTAGATGATTTCGTCGCCCAGCCACTCCGCCGAGACCACGCGGGCCGGGACCGACCGTTCCGCCCCTGCTTCGGTGACTTCCAGCGCCTCCGGCCGGACGCCAGCGATCAGGCGACGGTCGCGCGGCAGGCCCGGCGGTGGCGTGAGGACCAGTCCGCCCTCACCGCGCAGCTTCCCGTCGGCTACCTCCACCTCGATGAGGTTCATCGGCGGGGAGCCGATGAATGAGGCACAGAAGAGACTCGCCGGACGGTCGTAGACCTCCAGTGGCGTGCCGATCTGCTCGACGCGGCCCTTGTTGAGGATGGCGATCCGGTGACCGAGCGACATCGCCTCGACCTGGTCGTGGGTGACGTAGACCATCGTGGCGCCCAGCTCGCCCTGCAGGTGCTTGATCTCCGTGCGCATGTCCGCCCTCAGCTCCGCGTCCAGGTTGGTGAGAGGTTCGTCCATGAGGAACGCGCGCGGCCGCCGTACCAGGGCGCGAGCGAGCGCGACGCGCTGCTGCTCGCCGCCGGACAGCTGGCGGGGTCGCCGGTCCAGGAGCGGACCGAGCTGCATCAGCCGGGCGGCCTCGTTGACCCGCTCGTGCACCTCCTGCTTGGGCAGTCCCTCGGCCCGCAGCGGGAACGCCAGGTTGTCGCGGGTCTTCAGGTGCGGGTAGAGGGCGTAGAACTGGAACACCATGGCGATGTCGCGCTCGGCGGGCGGCAGGTCGTTGACCAGCGTGTCGCCGATGCGGATGTCACCCGTCGTCTGCCTCTCCAGGCCGGCTATGGCCCGCAGCGTGGTCGTCTTGCCGCAACCCGAAGGGCCGAGCATCACGAACAGCTCGCCGTGGCCGATGGACAGGTCCACGTGTTCGACCGCGACCGTCCCGTCCGGGTAGCGCTTGTGCAGCGCGGTCACCTCGATGCCCGCCATCAGCGTCGCACCGCCCCGAGCGTCACGCCGGCGATGAGGTGCTTGCGCACCAGGTACGCGAAGACCAGCACCGGTAGGGCGAACACCACGGAGGCGGCGGCCACGAGGCCCCAGTCCGTAGTGGTGCCGCCGATCAGGCCGGCGATGGCGGGTGGGGCCGTCCGGACGTCGTCGCTGGAGGTGAGGAAGGTGGCGAACACGAACTCGTTCCACGAGAAGATGAGCGCGAAGACCGCCGTCGCGGCGATGCCGGGCACGAGCAGGGGAAGGGTGAAACGCCGGAACGCCTGCAGACGGGTGTAGCCGTCGAGCATGGCGGCATCCTCGTACTCCGCGGGCACCTCGTCGACGAACCCCTTCATCATCCAGATCGTGAACGGGACGTTGAACGCGGTGTAGATGAGGATCAGGCCGATCTTGTTGTCGATGAGTCCGACCTGGCGGTACATGAGGAAGATCGGGATCACGACCACCACGGGCGGCATGAAGCGCGTGGACAGGATGAAGAACAGTTGGTCCTTCTTAGCCTTCACGGCGAAGCGTGAGTAGGCCCAGGCCGCCGGGACCCCCAGCACGGTGGCCAGCACCGTGGAAGCTCCGGCCACCACGACAGAGTTGAGGAACGAGACGGACAGGGCCGAGCGACCGCCACCGGGGGAGACGAACACGTCTTTGTAATGACTCAGAGTGATCTTGAAGTCGAAGAACTTGGCCGGGATGGCGTAGACGTCCCGGTTCTCCTTGATGGACGTTTCGATCATCCACAGCACCGGAAAGAGCATCACGACGGCCAGCGCGGTGAGCAGCGCGACCTCCAGCACGGAGCGGCCTCGGCTGCCGAGGCGGCGCGCGGGGGGCGTGTGATCCCGGGCAGGACCCGTGGCCACTGCCTCGTCGACGGAGACGGCCATCAGCCCTCCTTGAGCTTGTTCAAATAGCGCAGGTAGAACTGCGTGAGGACGATGACGACGAGGACCATGAGGATTCCGTACGCCGAAGCGGTTCCGGTGTTGAAGCCCAGGAACGCGACCTTGTAGATGTGGAACGACAACGTCTCGGTAGAGACACCCGGGCCTCCGTTGGTGAGGATGTAGACGAGGTCGAACAACCGGAACGCCTCGATGGCCCTGAACATCACGGCGATGAGGAGCAGCGGCCACACCAGCGGCAGCGTGATGGTGCGGAACCGGAACCATTCGGACGCCCGGTCGATCGAGGCGGCCTCATAGAGGTACTTGGGAACCGCGGTGAGGCCCGCGAGCGCGATGAGCATGATGAACGGCGTCCACTGCCAGGTGTCGACCACGATCAGGGACAGCAGAGCCGTCCGCTGGCGGGTGAGCCACTCCACCTGCCCCAGACCGAGCGAGCCGAGCATGCTGTTGACCACGCCGAACTGCGCGTCGAGCATGAATCGCCAGAACAGCCCGACCACGACCGGCGACAGCATCATCGGCACCAGGAACAGGGTGGTCAGCACTCCGCGCCCATGCGTACGCCGTGAGATCAGGTAGGCGATGCCGAATCCGAGCACGGTCTGCAGGCCGACCGCGCCGACCACGTAGATCAACGTTGTCAGGGCCCTCGTGTGGACCTGCGCCGACGTCAGGATGGCGGTGTAGTTCCCGAATCCGATGAAATCGGCGGGCCCTCCGCGGGTGGCGGAGTAGTCGGTGAACGACAGGTACAACGCCCACAGCAACGGGAACACCGACATGGCGAGCAGCAGCAGCATCGCGGGGGAGATGAAGGCAACGGCGAGCCCGCGGTCGCTCAGCCGAGGGGCCCGACCCCGGGCAGGCGGCCTCGCGGACGCCACCTGCCCGGGATCGTCGGTAGTCAGAGGGGCGGGGTCACTCACAGTCCGCCGCCACCCTTGCGGTTGCCGGAGTCGAGCACGCCCTGCTGCTCCTTGGCGATGTCGTCGAGCGCATCCTTGGGCTTCTTCGCGCCGTTGAGGGCCGCGTTCACGTTGGTGTTCTCGATGTCGACGAGGCGCGCGTACTCGGGCACGTTCCACATGTCCCGCATCCGCGGCACCGAGTCGGCGTACACCTTGTTGAACGGCCCGGCGTTGAGGAACTCGGGTGACTGGATTGCGTCCGTACGCGATGGCACGCCACCAGCCGCGGCCCACTTCTTCTGGATGTCAGCCCGTTCGAACCACTCCATGAAGTTCAGGGCCTCGGCCTGGTTGTCCTTGGCGGAGTAGGCCGACACGTGCATCCCCATGCCGCCGAGGGGGACCAGGTTCGTCTTCTGGCTCGGCAGGGTGGCAAAACCCAGCTTGTCGAGAATCTTCTCCCGGCTGGTACCAAGCGTCGACTGCTTCGGATCGAGCAGGCCGCCGCTCGCGGCGATCCAGTTGAACGCGATGCAGGCCTTGCCCTGGGCGACCGCCGCGTTCACCTCGTCGATGAACCAGTTGCCGGAACCCTTGGCGGTCAGCGGCTTCATCTTGTTGACCAGGACGTCCATCGCCTCCTGGCCCGCGGTGTCGTTGAGGACACCCTCGATCTTGCGCGCCTTGGAGTCCCAGAGGTTGCCGCCGTAGACGCCGTTCACCGTGTTGTAGGTGACGGCCGCGGCGTCGGAGCCGTTGGCCTGGTGGAAGGCCAGCCCGCTGACGCCAGGGTTGTCCGCCTGGCATTTCGCGGCGGCTGCGATCATCTCGTCCCAGGTCTGCGGTGGCTTGTCACCGATCAGGTCCTTGCGGTAGATCATCGTCCAGGTGTCGCCGAGCAGCGGTAGTCCGTACAGGCTGGCGTTCTCGTCGCGCTTGCCGGTCTCCGCCTGGGGGTACTGGCCGTAGGCCGCCAGGAGGTACGGGTCGTAGGCGGTGACGTCGATGTTCTTCTTGACGAAGTCGGTGATGTCGAGGATGTTGCCGTTCGTCACGGCCTCGCCGATATGTTGCGAGTCCAGGATCGCGATGTCGAAGTCGGTCTTTCGCGCCGCGAACTGGGTGAACATGGCGTCGTGCCAGTTCGCGTTCGGCACGGTGTTGACCTTGATGGTCGCGTTCGGCCGTTCCTTCTTGTACTCCGCGTTCGCGAAGGCTTCCAGTGCCTTGGCCGGCGGCCAGTCGAACCAGATGAAGCTGAGCGTCAGCGGATCCTTGGTGAGCTCCGGGATGGTCGCCGGCGCCTTGGGGGCGCTCGCCTTCTCGCCGTCGTCCTTGCCATCGCCGCACGCCGTCGCGGTCGTGGCCACCAGCAGCATGGCCAGGGTTGCCAGCTGCACCTTTCGGCCGGGATCGGACAATCGTCCTGTTCGCTTCAGATACCGCATCTTATTGCCTGCTTTCTGGGTGGGAACTTCTAAGGCCTCGCTATGTGCTTCGCCGAGCAGTTGCTGGGTTGTTCAGGCGCGTTGCCGGGCTGCCGCGGGGACCGACCCGCGGACCGGCGTCACGAGTACGCCGCATGTGCCGGGTCTGCCTGCCGTCGAGAGGTCCTTCGGTTCAGCTGCGACCCGGTGACGACCCGAGCGGGACGTCGAGCATGCTCGTGGGAGTTTCAGGTGATCGAAGTGAAGCGGTGGCGGTGGTGCCGCGATGTGCGGGATGGCGGATGTGCGCCGCTTTTCCTATACGATCGCGTGGGGGCGTCAGCATGCCGCAGCGTTGTGACTGATGTCAATAGTTTCGCGAAGGCGCAGGAAGGGACCTCACGTCACGATGGACGACGAAGCGATGATCGCGCGGGGCCGCAGGGCCGTGACGGGCGGGACGCCGGCGGGAAGATCGGGCGGCCGGCTCGCCGACGAGGTGTACGACACGCTGCTCGGACAGCTGATGTCGCTACGGATCGAGCCTGGCTCCCGCGTCACGATCGACGTCCTGGCCCGGGAACTGGGGGTCTCGCAGACGCCGATCCGAGACGCTCTGAACCGGATGGAGGCCGAGGGCCTGGTCGTGCGGGTGCCCCATGCCGGCTACCGCATTCCCCCCCAGATAACCCGTCACCGGTTCGAGGACATGCTCGAGGTCCGCCTGCTCCTCGAGCCGGCGGCAGCGCGCCGATCCGCCGAACGCGCATCCGCGGAGCAGGTGGCGGGTCTGCGACGAATGCTGGAGGAGATGGCGGAGCTGGAGGGGGGCAGTGGACCCATGGCCTACGGCGCCTTCGGGCTACGCGACGCGGCCTTCCACGACCTCGTCGCCCTGAGCGCGGAGAACCTGGTCATCCGTGAGACGCTCGGTCGCCTGCACAGCCACGTGCACCTCTTCCGGCTTCACCACGACACCCAGGTCACGCACCTGGCCATGGCCGAGCACGAGGACGTCGTGGCCGCGATCGCCGCGCGTGACCCCGACGCCGCCGCCTACGCGATGCGTCGGCACATCCTTCGATCCGGTGAGCGTTTCCGACGATTGTTCAACGAGATCGAGCACGCGGACGGAATGACGGTGGAGGCTTGACGGGCGCGCTGGGCCCAGGAATGCTGACTCAATCCAGATCGGATCGGATTGGATCCACCTCACCCGTCCCTAAATGCGAGGAGAAGTAGGTGCCCAGAGCGCTGCTTCTGACCGGCGACGCCGCCGAGGAGCTCGACACCATGTACCCCTACTACCGCGTGCAGGAGGGCGGCTGGGACGTCGACGTCTCGTCACGGACGATGCGCGACGTGCAACTGGTCATCCACGAGTTCGACCCCAACTCCGACGCCTATGTGGAGAAGAACGGCCGCAAGCTGCCGGTCGACGTGCCCTGGGCCGACGTCGACGTCGAGCGCTATGACGCCCTCATCATCCCCGGGGGACGAGCCCCCGAGTGGATCCGGGTCGATGCCGACGTCAGGCGCATCACCGAGCACTTCTTCGCGCGCAACCTCCCCATCGCGCTGGTGTGCCACGGCGCGCAGGTGCCGGCGGTGTACGGGCTGCTGAAGGGTCGAAAGACCGCGTGTTTTCCCCCCATCACCGGCGACATGGAGAACGCGGGCGCGACGGTCATCGACGCTCCCGACGTCGTGGACGGCAACCTCGTCTCCTGCCGGGGTTGGCCCGACATGCCGCAGTTCGGCAGGGCGATGATGGAGCTCTTCTCGAAGTCCGTCGACCCCGCGTCGGCATGAGCACATTCGACCTGCCCTGGTGACCGCACGTCGGACCGTCATAGTCGACGGTTCCCCCGTCCACGTCCTGGACAGCGGCGCGGGGCCCGCGGTGCTGATGCTGCACGGCTCCGGACCCGGCACGACCGGGTCCGGCGCCTGGGCAACGACGGCGCAGGCGCTGGGCACGTCCTGGCACGTGATAGCTCCTGACCAGGCGGGGTTCGGCCGCACACCCCTCCCGGCAGGCTCCAGGGGTGGGCTCCGGCTGTGGACGGAGCAGGCCGCAAGCCTGATGGATGCCCTCGGTATCGAGCACTACGCCGTGGTGGGTCACTCCATGGGCGGTGCCGTGGCGCTGGCGTTGGCGGCCGCGCGCCCCCAGCAGGTCACCCGTGTCGTGGCGGTCTCGACGATGGGCGCACCCGGGGCGCCGCTCTCCGCCGACCTCGACGCGCTCTGGGCCGCCCCCGCCAGCCCGTCCGGGGCACGAGACATGCTCAGTCGCCTCGTCCTCGACCAGGCGCTCGTGACCGATGAGGCCGTCGACGCCCGCGCGTCCGCCATGCAGGCGGGGGCGGCGGCATTCGCGTCGTTGTTCCCTCCACCACGGGCACGATGGGCCGCCGATCTCACCCTTTCTGCGCAGACGCTGGCGGCGGTGCGCGCGCCCGTGCTGCTCGTGCATGGCGTCGAGGACCGGGTCACCCCGCTCGCGACGGCAGCCCAGCCCCTGCTCGAACACCTGGCCGACGTCCGTCTGCACGTGTTCGGTCGATGCGGGCACGTGCCGGCGATCGAGCACCCGCAGGAGTTCAGACAGCTGCTGTCGTGCTTCCTCGACCCGGACCGAGGTCACTGACCGCTGCGGCACTCCGCGATGATGGTGATCTTCGCGCTGTCGTTGGCGGGGTTGGGATCCACGCCTGTATGGTCGTTCTGGCCGTCGACGTCTGTCTGCCGCGACGTGAGGTCGTGTGTCGTCTATAGCGGACCGCTGGCTGAGCACATTAATGCTGCGGTCATCTACCGGTGGATGCGCGCGTGGCCCCGTCCTGCCAGCGGTAGAGGTCGCGCAGCAGGGAAATCTCGGCGCCGTGATGGATGAGCTCCCTGTTGACGTGCAGGACGATGCCCTCCATGGGAAACCGCTCGGGACCGACAGTGGGCGGGTTCTCCAGGTCGGCGTCCGAGAGCTCGCGGACGCCGGCGTTCCATGTCCCGTACATCTCGTCGAGTTGTTTCAACGCCTCGTCAGCGGTCGCCGCGTAGGCGAATGTCTGGGAGTCGACGTCCTGGCCGCCGAAGTGCCATCCGACCCGGTAGCCCAGGCAGGAGACGATGATGTGCGCCAGCCGCCAGGCAATCGTGGTCACCGGCGCCGGCACCGGGTCAGGGGACGCGAAGTCCATCGTCCATGCCCCCGAACCCGCCGGCATCGATGCGACCGACGTGCCACGTGGGCGGATGCTCCAGCAGCCAGGCACCGGCTCCCAGAAGTACTCCTCATCGGCGAGACCGTGCAGCCGAGGACGCAGGTTCCTGTGCCAGTACCGGTCCAGCTGGTCCGCGATCCGCTCGCTCCTTGTCATTCCCGCACGCTACCTACAGCAGAGGCCCGGCTGTGTCCCTCGGGCCGCCGCCGTCAGTGCGCGGTTCGACAATGACAACTCGCGCTGGCTGGGTGAGTTTCGATGACGAAGGTGTGACAGCCTCGACCGATGACGCGCATGGCAGACCTGGAAGCCGTGGCTTGGCCGCCTGCTCCGATCAGGACCGAGCGGCTCGTGCTCCGTGAGCCCGAGGCCCGGGACCGTGATGCCTTCATCGAGCTGTTGGCGTCGCCAGAGGTGAACAGCTACCTCGGTGGTCCCCGCCTGCCTGGCGAGCTTGAGCGCGAGATGCCCGTGGTGCCCGAGCAGTGGCCGGGGAGCTTCGTCGTTGAGCTCGACGGGGCGATGATCGGCCAGATCCTGCTCAGGAGAGCAACGGCGCACCATCGCCCGGCTGCGATCGGGAAGGTCGACCTCGGCTACCTGTTTCTGCCACGGGCGTGGGGATTCGGGTACGCCGCCGAGGCGTGCGCGGCGGCACTCGACTGGCTCGGCGGCGTCCTTCCCAGCGAGCCGGTGGTGCTCACCACCCAAACCGCCAACGTCGGCTCGATGCGCCTTGCGGCAACGCTGGGGTTCACCGAGGTGGAGCGGTTCCATGCCTGGGACGCCGAGCAGTGGCTCGGCCTGCGGTCCCCGGCCACGGCGTCTGCTTGAGCTGGTCGGCGGCGGCCACGTCCGGCCGAATCTTGCCAGCGCACTCAATGTGCTCACTTAAGTGGTGGCCGGCTGCTCTCCGCCGTTGCTCAGCCGTCGCCGGGGCGCACCAGCCCGCTCTCGTACGCGATAACCACAAGCTGGGCGCGGTCGCGGGCGTTCAGTTTGTGCAGCAGACGACTTACGTACGTGCGGGCCGTGTCCGGGCTGAGATGCAGAGCCGCGCCGATTTCCACATTCGACCGTCCGGTGCCGACCTGTGCCAGGACGTCGCGTTCGCGCCCGGTGAGCCCGATCAGCCGGGCCGGGTCCGCGACGGGGGAGCGGGCGGCCGCGGCGATCACCCGCCGGGTGACCGCCGGTGACAGCAGCGCGTCCCCGCCGGCCACCACGCGGACGGCGTCCCGCAGGGCGTCGGGCGGGGTGTCCTTGAGGAGGAAGCCGGCGGCGCCGGCGCGGATGGCCTCGAAGAGGTACTCGTCGTCGTCGAAGGTGGTCAGCATGACCACCCGGACGTCGGCCAGCGTCGGGTCGGCGAGGATGCGGCGGGTGGCCTCGATACCGTCGCCGCCGGGCATCCGGACATCCATCAGGACGACATCGGGCCGCTGCTCGCGGGCGACTGCCACACCGACCCGGCCGTCGCCGGCTTCGCCGACAACGGTGATGTCCGGGGCGCGTTCCAGCAACGCGCGGAGTCCGGTGCGGACCAGGTGCTGGTCGTCGACGAGGACGACGCGTACGTCGGTCATGCGGCGACACCGGCCAGCGGTAGGTGGACCGAGACCCGGAAGCCGCCGTCGGCGGTCTCGCCGGCATCGAGGGTTCCGCCGAGCAGGGCAACCCGCTCCGACATACCGCGTAGCCCCTGACCCGTCTCGACCGCCGTGCCGCCGGTGGATCCCCGGCCGTCGTCGACGACCTCCACCGACAGTCGGGCCGGGGTCGCCCGGATCGCCACCGTGGCGCGGGTGGCGTGCGCGTGGCGCAGCACATTGGTCAGTGCCTCCTGCACGATGCGGTACACAGTGCTGCCGACCACCGTGGGCAGGGTGTCGACCGACCCGTCGAGACGCAGTTCGACCGGCAGCCCTCCGCGGCGGACGCCCTCAATGAGCGTAGGCAACTGGGTGAAACCGGGGGCCGGCTCGCGTGGCCCGGGCTCGCGACGCAGCGTGCCCAACGTGGCACGCAGCTCGGCCATGGCGCTGCCGCTCACCGAGTGGATCGCTGCCAGCGCGGCCTCGGCCCGCTCCGGCTCGGCATCAGCAAGTGCCTCCCTCGCCACAGCCGACTGCAGGGTGACCACCGACATCGTGTGTCCGAGCGTGTCGTGCACCTCCCGGGCAATGCGCAGCCGCTCGGCCTCGACCTGCCGGGCTGCCTCCCGGCGGCGTTCCTCGGCCGCCGAGGCGGCCTGCCGGGCCAGCGTGACCCGTAGCGAACGCCGGTTGCGGACGGCGTCACCGAGAGCGATGACGGCGAGTATCAGGGCCGCCTCGGAGCCGAGACCAGCACCGATCACGACAGAGACGTCGTCTCCCTCGACGAGCCGGGCGGCCACCGAAACGGCCAGCAGGCTCCCGCCGACGGCGGCGGCCGGGACCACCCGGCCCCGCTGGGCGGCCACGTAGAGGATGGCGGCGGCCGGCGCGGCCACGCCGACCGGCGGCAACTCCAGCGCGTAGTAGCCGAGGATGCCGGCGGCTGTCGCCAGCAGCGCGGGGACGGTCCAACGCCGGGCTACCAGCAGCAGTACGGCCAGGCCGACCCCGAACCCGCCAGCCAGCACCGCCCGGGAGGCCGGCGCGTCCTCGGTCGCGATCGCCGCCGCGACCAGGCCCAGGATGGCCACAGCGAGCAGCGCCTCGGTTCGGAGGGGTGAGGTTGCCTGCACGTCCGTGAGCCTAAGTCGGCGCGGGCCCGAGCCGCTGCCGTCCGCAGGCAACACCCCCGCTCCCGCACGTACGTCGAGAAGCGATGCCAGCTCACGCGGCTGCGCGGCAGACGGCCCCGAATTGGCGACCTAGCGTCGATGGCGACATCACAGATCGTGCCCGCAAGGATTCGAAAACCAAGGAGAAGTACTGCTGTGTCCCGTATCAGGCTGACGTGGATCGTGCTTGTCGTGCTCGTCTGGGCCGCGATGATGTCCTTTGGTGGGGTCGCGGCCGAGACCGTGATGCTCTACCCGAACGTCTTCGGCGACGCACCAGCCTCGCTGGACCGGGCCCGTGAGTTCCTGGTCGCCGGAGGCCCGAGCGACTACTTCCCGCCGCTGGGCGCCTCGGTCGTGTTGATGAGCCTCGCCGCGACCGCCCTCACGTGGCGCAATCGGCGCCTGCGGTGGTACGTCGCCGCCGCCGCGGCGGTCTTCATCGCCTGCGAGTTCCTGTTCTCGGTGGTGTTCTTCTGGCCACGCAACGAGATCATGTTCGTCGACCCGGTCGGCACGCATTCCCCGGAGTACCTACGCCAGGTCGCCGAGGAGTTCGTCGCCGGCCACTGGGTGCGCCTCGCCGGCGGAGCGGTGACATCCGCGCTGGCATTCACCGCTCTGCTGCGCTTCGCCAGGGAAACCGCGCCGGTACGGATCGAGCGATGAGCGCCGGGCGTCGCACGCTCGGGTTCTCGTGGCCTGCCCTGGTCGCGCTCGCCGTGTTGGCCGCACCGCGGGTGGTCCTGCACGACCTGCACGTCGTGGAGGAAGGGCGGCCCGCCGCCGTGCTGCTCGCGGTCGTACCGCTGATCTGTTGGGTCGCCGCCGTGCTGTGGCGGCGTCCGCCGCGTCCGTTCCTGACCGTGGTGGTCATCGGGGCGATCTACGGTGTTCTTCTCGCGGTTGGTCACCAGATTCTGTGGGACGAGGCGTTCGGTGCGACCGGGCCGAGGCTCGGGGACATCGACCCTCGGGCGCAGGAAGCGATCCTTCGGGTGGCGGCGGTGTTCTCCAGCCTCGTCACCGGAATCCTCACCGGGGTGGTGGCCGGGGCGGTGGCGGCGGTGCTGAGCCGGCTCGTCACCGGGCGGCAGCGCGCCGCCGAGCAGCCGGTCGAAAAGGCGTGGCGCCCGCCGGACGAGGCGAGTGCCCCTCGGCCACCGCGAGGCTGATCTGTCGACCGGCGAGCACCAGCCCGCGCGAGCAGGGGACGGCCGCCGAGCGCGGCCGTCCCCTAAGGTAGCGCGGGTGTCACGCGCATGTCCCGAGGTTCAGCGGATCGTCGCCCCGGCGGTGGGGGTCGGGGTCGGCTGGACCCGCTCGAACCGCACCTTGCTCAGCCATCCCGGGAGGTCGCTGAGCACGTACAGCTCGCCGTTCACATCGGCGCCGAACGCCGTCGGCTGGGTGGGGAAGGTGCCGATCTCAGCGGACTCGTACCCACCGGTGGACTTGGGACGCACTGCGAAAGCGCGGGTCGAGCAGTAGTCGCTGGCGATGTAGGTGCCCCGCGCCTCCGGGGTGACGGACCCCCGGTAGACCAGCCCGCCGATGATGGAGCAGTTCTCGGTCATGTAGTGGTCGTACTCGACGATCGGGTCGGTGAGCCGCACGCCCGGCCGGCACTGCGTCTCGTCGAAGACCGGCGTGCCCTCCCGACAGGACCAGCCGAGGTTCGCGCCACGCTGCGACGGGCGGATGTGGTTGATCTCCTCGATCAGACCCTGGCCGACGTCGCCGATCCACAGCGAGTTGTCGGCCGGGTCGATGGAGAACTTCCACGGGTTGCGCAGCCCGTAGACCCAGATTTCCGGCCGCGCGCCCGCCGTGCGGACGAACGGGTTGTCGTAGGGCACGCAGTAGGGCTTCGCCCCGCAGCTGCGGTTGACGTCGATCCGCAGAATCTTGCCGAGCAGCGTGCCGAGGTTCTGACCGCTCTTGTAGGGGTCGTTCGCGTAGCCACCGTCGCCGAGGGACCAGTAGAGGTAGCCGTCGCGGCCGAAGGCCACCTGCCCGCCGTTGTGGTTGCCGTACTCGGCGTGCTCTTGAGTGAGCAGCACCTGCACCCGATCGGGGGCGTTGATGGGCACTCGCGCCAGGGTCAGCGCGCCGGCCGGCAGGCTCGTGTAGGCCACGTAGAGCATTCCGGTCCGCGCGAAGTTCGGCGCCGGTGTGATGCCGAGAAGGCCACGCTCGTTGTCCGACGTGTCGATCCGGGCGGTCAGGTCGATCACCGGGTCGGGTGCCAGGCCGGTGTCGGGGTGGTAGGCGCGCACAGTGCCGTTCTTCTCCGCGATCAGCATCCGGCCGTCCGGCAACCCGGTGATCGCGATGGGACGCTGCAGACCGAAAGCCACCCGTTCGGAAACCACTGTCAGCTCAGTGAGTGGCACAGCACGGGTTTTGGATGGGCCGGCCGCGGCAGTGCTGGCAATTGGCGTCGGTGGCGACAGGGCCGCAGCCAGGGCCAGAGCGAGCAACCCGGCCAGCGTGGCGGCCGGGCGACGACGTCGTCGTGACATGTTCAGCTCCTCGAGCAGGTGGGTGGTGGACACGGTCTGGGAGCGTTCCCACCGTACAGTGACTGCAATCGATATCCAACTGATGTCTGCGCGTCCCGTTCGAGCCTGGGCCGTCCCGCGAGGTCCGGAGCGGGTGACAACGGACGGTAGGGTGAGTCACCGATCAATACGAACGGTGGTGCCGGTGAGTCTGATCCAGGTGGGTGTCACCGCGACGACGACAATGCTGGCGGTCCTCATCGGTGGGTGGCTCACCGTCCGGGCACAGGATCGGCTCTGGCGGCGCGACCAGGATCGACAGTGGCGAGACATCCGGCTGACCGCGTACACCGATTTCATCGGGGCGCTCCGGGAGTACGTAGCGTTTGCTCTCAACCCGGCCGCCCAGATCACCGCGGTGCCGCGCCCCCGTGATCCGGGTGATCTCATGCCGTTCTTCGACGACGAGGGCAGCCGCTACCGGGAGCGACTGGAAAGTACCAAGACCGCGCTTCGGCTGGTGGCCGGCACAGTCGAGGTGGTGAGTCGCTCGTCGGAGCTGGTGCGCCAAGCCCGGCTCCTGGCGGCTGCACGGGCCAGTAGTGGCGCCGAGGCGTTGCCCGCGGAACGATTCGACGCCCTGTGGGAGGCCGAGCGCCGATTCATCGAGGTTGCCCGGGCCGAACTGGGCCTGCCCTCCGCGTTCGCGCCCCGACCGGTCAACGCCCGCCCGTAACCGTCACGCCGGACCCGCCGCCGTCATTCCAGGCCAGACGCCAGGTGAGCGTCGACGCAACTCCACTGGCGGTCGGCTCGTTGGTAGCGAGAGGCGGACGGAGGCGGACGATGGCGGCGGGGCGGGGTGCCGAGCTGCTGCGCCCTCCGATGAGTTCGGGTCGGGCGACGTTCCTGGAGCTCTTCTTCGATCTGGCCTTCGTGGTGGCCCTCACCCGGGTCTCGCAACGTTTCGCCGGATTGGCCGATGACACTGGCTGGGCGCTCGTCACGGGCTTCGGACGTACCCTGCTGCTGTTTCTGGCGCTCTGGTTGATCTGGTCGCACACTGCCTGGATCACCAGCCGGTACGAACCGGAGCAGCCGGTCATTCAAGCCGTCGTGATCGGCACCATGTTCGCCGGACTGATCATGGCGGTGACGCTGCCCCGCGCCCTTGAGGAACGAGCGGTGCCGTTCGCGGTCGCGTACCTGATGGTGATGGTGCTGCGGCCCTTGGTGGTCGCGGTCGCGTTGCGTGGGCATCCGCGACGGCTGGTGCCGTTCCGGCTTGTCGTGTGGGCCCTGGTGAGCGCCCCGCTGTGGCTGGTCGGCGCGTTGGGCCCGGACCACCTCCGCCTGCCGCTGTGGGTTGTCGCCCTCGCTGTCGACTACCTCGCCTGGGTCCTGGGCTGGCCGCTGCCGTGGCTCGGGGTCTCGAGAATAGGTCGGTGGCGGATCGCGGGGACCCATCTCGCGGACCGTTATCAACAGATGTTCCTCATCGCGCTCGGTGAGTCGATTCTGGTTATCGGTGTGGTCTTCAGCGGCGCGGACTACTCAGGGGATCGGGCGGCCGCCTTCGCGGTCACGTTCGCGACCAGCGCGTTGCTCTGGCGGATCTATTTCTACCGCGCCGGTCTGCTGTTGTCGGAGGCGTTCGGGCGGGCGGGTATGCCCGGCCGGCTGGGCGCCACGTCGGAACGGACGCACCTGTTCATCGTGCTTGGCGTGCTCGTCACCTCGGTCGGCTACGAGTTGGTGATCGATCATCCGTTCGGACAGCCGCGGCCCACTTGGCTGCTGTTCGTGGTGGGCGGACCGATGCTCTTCCTCGTGGCCCGCCTGCGCCTGGAGTACGAGGTCTTCGGTCAGGTCTCCCGACCCCAGGTGATCGGCTTGGGCGCCCTGTTGGTGTTTACGCCGGCGCTGGCGCATCGGGCGCCGATGGTCGGGTTGAGCGTGGTGGCCTGTGTGCTGGCCCTGGTCGCGCTACTCGGAGCGCTGCGCTGGCGAGGCCAGTCACTGGAGGTTCCCGCCTCGCCGATCGGACGGGAGACGTCCGGAGACCGCGACTCCGAGGCGTGAAGCGGCACCCGTTCGCCAGGATGGCCCGTTTCATTACGTAATCGCCCGACTGGGCGCACCGGGCGTTCACGTCGAGCCGGATCCAGCTGGTGGCGGGCGCCACAGCAAGCACAAGATAGAACGGTCGGTCTTGACGGTGGAGGGCCGAGTAGGTACGGTTCCAACAGACAGAACGTTCGTTCCACCTGGCGCCCGGTCAGGTGTACGGCTGTGCCTGAAGGAGAGCGCCGTGCCCACCAAGATCACCCTTGTCATCGGCAACCCCGCCGACCCCGACGAGTTCGAGAAGGTCTACGCCGACGTACTCCGGGCCGCGGAGACGTTCCCGAAGCTTCAGCGGGTCGAGTCGGCCAAGGTGTGGCCGAAGGAGGACGGCACGCCCACACCCGCGTACCGGACGCTCGACCTGTACTTCGCCAGCTACGAGGACGCCTCTGCCGCAGTCGCGACGCCCGCTGCCGGTGCCGTCTTCGGTGGGCTCCAGGGCGCTCAGGTGGAGATCACGGGGCTGTTCTCCTACGTCGAGTAGCACCGCCCTTCCCCTCCCGGCGGCGGCCCTCACCCCGCTGGATGTCCCTTCGCTCCGGAAATTTCCGAGAGGATGACCATGACCACCGTTGCCGTTCCCGGCATCTCGACGACGGCCGCCGCCCTGCGGCGGTTGTACTTCGGTCGCTTCGCCTTCGCGATCGTCTGGGCTGCCGTGACGTTCCCCCTCGCCAAACACCTCAACCCCCTCACCGCCGCGCTGCTCGTGCTCTACCCGCTCTTCGACGTGGCCGCCGCCATCGTCGACGTCCGCGCGTCGCGGGCCACCGGATCGCCCACCCTTCTGTACGTCAACATCGCGATCAGCCTGCTCGCCGCGGTGGGCCTGGGTGTCGCCGGCGCGTCCGGCATCCCGGCGGTCCTGCGCGTCTGGGGCGCCTGGGCGGTCGTGGCCGGACTGGTTCAACTGATCGTGGCCGTCACCCGCCGCAAGATGGGTGGCCAATGGCCGATGATCATCAGCGGTGGCATCTCCGTCATCGCCGGCGCATCGTTCTTCGCGGCAGCCTCCGCGGACAACTCGGCGCTGACCAACGCGATCGGCTACGCCATCCCCGGCGCCATCTTCTTCCTCATCGCGGCCATCCGCCTCGGCCGCACCGCGAAAGGAAACTGACGTGGAAAAGGCCGCGTACGACGTCATTGTCATCGGCGCGGGGCCGGTGGGGGAGAACGTCGCCGACCGCGTCGTGCAGGGCGGCCTGACCGCCGCGATCGTCGAGCGGGAACTGGTGGGCGGCGAGTGCTCGTACTGGGCCTGCATGCCGACCAAGGCGCTGCTGCGCAGCCAGACCGCGCTCCGGGCGGCTCGTCAGCTGCCCGGAGCGCGCGAGGCGGTGTCCGGCGAGCTGGACGCGCAGGCCGTGCTGCGTCGTCGGGACGCCTTCGCCTCGCATTGGAAGGACGACGGGCAGGTGTCCTGGCTGAATTCGGCGGGGATCGCGCTGTATCGGGGCCAGGGGCGGCTTGGCGCCGACCGGGTCGTCGAGGTGACCGGCGCGGACGGCGCCACCACCTCGCTCACCGCCCGACACGCCGTCGTCGTCGCGACCGGAAGTGGCGCGCTGGTGCCGGACATCGCCGGTCTGCGCGAGTCTGCGCCGTGGACCAGCCGTGAGGCAGCCGCCGCGAGCGAGGTTCCCGGCCGCCTCGCCATCATCGGTGGTGGCGTGGTGGCCACGGAGATGGCGACCGCGTACGCCGGCCTCGGATCAGCGGTGACGGTGCTCGCGCGCGACGGGGTGCTCACTGCGGCGGAGCCGTTCGTCGGCGAGCGGGTCACGCAGTCTCTGCGGGAAGTTGGCGTGTCGGTCCAACTCGGTGCGGAGGCCAGATCGGTGAGCCGCGACGGCGAAGGGACGGTGCACATCACGCTCACCGACGGCGGACAGGTCGAGGCCGACGAGATCCTCGTCGCGATCGGCCGTACGCCGAACACGCACGACCTGGGCCTCGACCGGATCGGCCTGAAGCCCGGCGCCTGGCTCACGGTCGACGACACCCTGCGGGTGGTCGACGGTGCCGGCGCGTTGATCGGCGACGGATGGCTGTACGCGGCGGGGGACGTCAACCGGCGTGTGCTCCTGACCCACCAGGGCAAGTACCAGGCCCGCGCGGTGGGCGACGTGATCGTGGCGCGAGCCACCGGCGAAGCGACAGACGACCGTCCGTGGGGTCGGCACGTCGCCACCGCCGACGAGCGCGCCGTGCCGCAGGTCGTCTTCACCGACCCGGAGGTCGCGTCGGTAGGGCTGACCGCAGCCGCCGCCGAGGCCGCTGGACTGCGGATCCGGGTCGTCGACTACGACCTGGCCGCCGTCGCCGGGGCCGCGCTGCACGCCGACGGTTACCAGGGGCACGCCCGGATGGTCGTGGACGAGGACCGACGGGTGATCGTCGGCCTCACCCTCGTCGGCCCGGACGTCGCGGAACTGATCCACGCCGCGACGATCGCCATCGTCGGTGAGGTTCCTCTGGAGCGGCTGTGGCACGTCGTTCCCGCGTACCCGACCGTCAGCGAGGTCTGGCTGCGCCTGCTGGAGGCGTACGGCCGCTGACCTGCGCCGTACGGCCGTCCGCGTCATCGGCGGCCGTCGGCCGTTTCGACGACGAGAAGAAGACGAGGTCGGCCGGGCGAGGGCGCGCGCTCAACCGGTGGTGGCACCACAACAGGAGCTGGGTCATCCTCCTATCGGAGGGTGGCCCAGCTCGAGGTCGTGCGGGGGCTATCGGGCCGACTCTGCCGACTGAAGCTCCGAGTTGATCCTGAGGAGTCCTTCGACACCGCGCAGGAAGGTCTCGGACACCTTCGTGGGGTCGGCGAGGCATCCCGCCGCCATGGCACCGTCCCGGAGCATGACGAAGTGGCGCGCTGCGGGATCCGCCGTTCCTTCATGGACCTGTGCCATGAGCGTGGTGATGGTGTCCAGGAACCATTGCCGGTGGGCCATGAGTTCTTGGTGCACGGGATGGTTCGTGTCGGGATATTCCGCCGCGGCGTTCAGGAACGCGCACCCACGGAACCCGGGGGACTGGATGTTCTGAGCGATGGAATTGGCGATGGCCAAAAGCGGGTCGACCGGCGATCGGTTGGCGGCGAGCGCCTCGTCGACCATGCCGCGCTCCAGCTGATGCACCTCCCGAAGGTAGGCCAGGATGAGATCGTCCTTGCTGGGGAAGTGTCGGTAGAAAGTAGCCCTGGTCACCTTCGCCTCGGCGATGATCCGGTCGACGCCGACGGAGTGAATGCCCTCCGCGTAGAAGATCCTGGTCGCCGTGCGGAGAAGCTTGAGGCGCGCCTCGGAGGGCCGGTTGGTGGGTTCGTCGCTCGCCATCCCACCATCTTAGCGACAGAACGTTCGGTCTTATCCTTGTCGGCGGTTTCTCCGATCTCGCTGACAGTGGCCCGATCAATGCGGAATTCTGGATGCTGCAACCCCATCGGAGCAGGGATCGCGCGGGCTGATACCCGGTGCCCAGGGAAGTGCTCCGTCGACCGTCCTCGTCGGTCCGGCCAGCAGTCGCAGGCAACGGGTGACGAGGCCTCTCGAAAGGACCTCCAGATGAGCGCTGCTTCTGACATGTCTGCCCAGGAGATGCCGACGATCGTGCTGATCCACGGGGCATTCGCCGGCTCGTCGAGTTGGAATGGGGTGATTGCCAACCTCAAACATAAGGGCTATCCGGTCATTGCCGTCGCCAACCCGCTGCGTGGTGTGCAAAAGGACGCCGCATACGTTCGCGCCCTCCTGGACAGCCTGCCCGGACCGGTCGTGATAGCCGCCCATTCCTACGGCGGGGCGGTCATGACCGAGGCGGCGGCCGACGCCCCCAACGTCAAGGCTCTGGTGTACGTCGCCAGCTTGAGCCCGGACGTGGGCGAAAGTGCGCTCGGGTTGCTCACGAAGCACCCTGGAAGTCAGCTCACCTCGAGCATCAGGATGATCCCGATACCCGACGACGACGGCGGCACGACCATGGATCAGTACATTGTGCAGGACAAGTTTCACGAGGCGTTCGCCGCCGACGTCGACTCCGGCACCGCCGAACTCATGGAGGCAACGCAGCGGCCCGCCTCTGCGCACGCCCAGGAGGAGAGCGTGACCAAGGTCGCCTGGAAGACGATTCCCTCCTGGACCCTGATCAGCGCCCAGGACCAGGCCATCCCGCCCGACCTGCAGCGCTTCATGGCCGACAGGGCGGGGTCCACGACAATTGAGATCGCCGCCTCCCACGCTGTGGCGGTCTCGCAACCCGGCCCGGTCGCCGACTTCATCGACACCGCCGCCCGCGCCACCACACGCTCGATGCAGATGTCCAAGAGTCGTCGAGGTTGACGACGGTCGCTTATCGCGTTCACCGGCCGGAGCAGCCCTCGGGCAGCCCGGCCGGTGACGCATCAGACGGGCTCGATCGCGAGGTCGATGACCTGGTCGTCCTTGATGTCGAACACAAATGCGAATGACAGGGGCCCGCCGGGGAAATCACCGTCCCCGGAGGCCACCAGCCGGTCGTCCGCGAACGAGGTCGGCGTGAGCACGACCTTGGGGTTGATCAGGTGCCCCTGGATCCACTCGCGGATCTCGGCCTCGCCGGTCCAGGTCTTCCCGTCATCGCGCACGGTGGCCCCGTCGCCGAAGACCGCGGCCAGCGCGTTCGCGTCGTGCGCGTTAGTGGCCGTGATGAAGTTGTCGACGGCCTTGGGTAGAGTGATCTCGTTCATTTACTGCCTCCAATTTTCTCCGGTGCCCGGACGCGGGCGCGCGCTGGTGCGGCCCCGGTGTTCAGCTCGAGGTGCCGACCAGGGTCACGGCTCAGAAGTCCGCTCCGCGGGAGAGCTTCTCGTTCGCGCGCAGCTCCGCGAGTGCGTTCTCGTGCATCGCAACAACGACGTCGTAGCCGGAGTTGCCGAGCACGATTCGTTTCGGCGGCACGGGTGCGTTCATCGCGCTGATCACGGCCTGCACTCCACGGACAGGGTCTCCTGCCTGCTTGCCGTTGTGTTCCACGAACGCCGCCTTGACGCCCTCGACCATCGGCACGTAGGCGTCGACGATCTCGTTGACGTCCTCGTTCTGGAAGTAGGTGAAGGCCTTGGTGCGGAACGCTCCCGGCTCCACGACGAGCACGCGCACTCCGAATGGCTCAACTTCCTGGCGCAGTGTCTCCGACAGTCCCTCGATCGCGAACTTCGCCGCCGCGTAGTAGCCGAACCCCTGTGCGCCGACGAGGCCCGCCACCGACGACATGTTCACGATCCATCCGTCGCCTCGTGCCCGCATGCCGGGCAGGACCGCGCGCACCACCTCGACCACGGCGAACAGGTTGAGGTCGAACGTGCGGCGGATCGTCTCGTCGGGGGCACCCTCGATCGAGCCGTACCAGCCACGGCCCGCGCTGTTGACGAGCACGTCGATCCCGCCGAACCGCTCCTCGGCCGTCTTGACCGCCGCACGCACCTGGTCGGCATCGGTGACGTCGAGCTGGAGAACCAGCACACGGTCTCCGTGTCGTTCAGCCCACTCGTGTAGTTCAGAGGGCCGACGGGCGGTCACCACCACCTGATCGCCCTGATCCAGGGCGGCCTCGGCATAGACCAGGCCGAACCCTCCGGGAGTCCCACCAGTGATGAACCAGGTCTTCATGGACTTCTCCTCTCGCTATAGAAAGCAATGTAGCGCTACATGAGGTAATGTAGCAAGCATGCAGAACGCACGGGATCGACTCCTGCTCGCCGCGGCGGAATTGCTGGAGAGCGGCGGCACTGTGTCCACGAGGGCGGTGTGCGATCGCGCCGGGGTGCAGGCCCCGACGCTGTACCACCACTTCGGCAGCAAGCAGGGCCTGATCGACGCCGTGGCAAGCCACGGCTTCACCCAGTACACGGCGGTCGAGAGCTCTGGCGACCCGCTGGGCGACCTGCGCGAGGGCTGGAACAGGCACGTGCAGTTCGGGCTGGAGCACCCGTCGTTCTACGGGCTGCTGTACGGCCGCGCCCAGCCGGGAAAGCCGTGCGCCGTCACCGCCCCCGCGCACGCAGCGCTGCGCGAGCGGTTAACCGCCGCCGGGGGCCTGCTCAAGGTGCCAGCGGCCGATGCCGCCGAACAGGTGTTGGCCGCCAACGTCGGCATCACGCTCACCTTGATCAGCCAGCCGGACCCGGATCTCGGGCTGTCCGGACGCGTCCGCGAGGCCGCGCTGGCCGGAGTCCTGCGCATGCCCCCCGCCGAAGCCCCCGAGACTCGTGCGAGCGCCGCACTGACGCTGCGTGCGCTGGTCGGCAACGACCCGGGCGACCTCACCCCTGGCGAACACGCGCTGCTCGGCGAGCTGTTGGACCGCCTGGCCCGCTAGCGTCAACGTGGTGCCTGAGCGACAGGTTTCTGGGCGAGGAGAAACCCCTGGCCAGGGCTGTCCGGTCCATCGGCGGGGACGCCACCCCAGAACACGGTTGTGAAGCCGGCGTCGGTGCAGGTCTGTTCCGCCTCCCGTGGGGTCTGCCAGTAAAGGTCGAACTCGACGCCGAGATTGGCGCTGCGTCCCGCGCGTCGAACCTGGCTGCTCCCGGCCTTGAAAGCGGTCACCAGATAGCCGCCCGGCTTGATGACGCGGTACAGCTCGCCAAAGGCCACTTGTCGGTCCCCAGGGCGTCAGGCCCTTGGCCGCCAGGTAGGGCGCGAGGCGCCCCGATCCGCAGCCGATGTCGCCGATGTTGGTGCCCAGCCTCGTGGCAAGCGCCAGTACACAGAACAGGTCGAGGACGGCCCTCTCCGCGGGCATGCGATCCAGGGCGTCATTCAGGCGTTCCGCATAGAGCTCGGCGAGGACGTCGTGCGCGGCTCGCAACTCTCCGGTCTTGGCGTCCACGGAGAGGACAGTAGGCCCCCCGTACCCACCCGCACCTGCCGCCGTCCGGGCGATCAGTGCGGGAAGGCGCGGGTATGCGCGCGGCGAGAAGCTCGTCGCGGAACGCTTGGACGCGTGTGATGACCTGCCGTCTGCCGACGGTGTTCTCGATGCGGTCGAGGTAGAGGCATCGGGCCGCGAGTTTGTCGAGGTCGACGGGGAAGTAGATCGCCATCAGCGGGTTGACGACTTCCGGCGACGGCGCCACGTGCGATGCCACACCACCATGCTGTCCGACCCCGCGGGTGCTGCAATCAACCTGGAAGCCTTGACCCAGCCGTCCTGGCCCGCTTCTGGGCGGCGATGCTGGATGGTGAGGTCGCGGTCCAGACCCCGGACTTCTGTGCGGTCAAGGCGGGTCCGCTGCACCTCGGTGCCGTTCGCGTCGACGGCTACCGGCCACCGACCTGGCCCTCGGGCGAACGATCACAGCAGATCCACTTCGACCTGGCCGTCGACGAGCCCGATGACCTCGATGACGCCGAGGCGCGCGCGATCGAACTCGGAGCCGTCAAAGAAGAGCAACAACCCGCGCCGGACGCTTTCGCGTCCCGCGTGATCCGGCCAGCCATCCCTTCTGCCTACGCGGCTGACCCGCACGACCGCGGCGTGAGGGTCAGCTGTCCGAGTTCCTGGGTGCATCGGGTGAGCGCGACGTAGAGGCCGTTCCAACCGCGCGGTTCGGCGGCGATGCCCTCAGGGTCGATGAGGAGTGTCGCGTCCCATTCCAGTCCCTTGGACTGGGTCGCGGTGAGCACCGGCACATCACTCAGCACGGCGTGGAGTGCGGCGATGCGCTCCGCGGGGGCGATGACGCCGACCGTGCCGCCGTGCCACCGTTGCTGCAACTGCCGCACTGCGTCCACGGCGGCGCCGGCAAGCTCAGCCGGTGTGATCGTCCGCTCCCAGGGGGCGATGCCGGCGGAACGCACCGCCCGTGGCGGGGTGTTGTGGCTGCCAGCCTTCTTCAAGACCGGTTCGGTGAGGTCCATGACCTCGCGCGGGGTCCGGTAGCAGATGGTCAGTTCCGCGGCGGTCCAGCGGTCTCCGAAGGCAGCCCGTACCGCTTGCGCCCAACTGGCGTGCCGGTGTGCTGCCTCGGCCTGGTCGATGTCGCCGACGGCGGTGATGGAGCGACTGGGGCAACGGCGGAGAACCATCTGCCACTGCATCTCGGACAGTTCCTGCGCCTCGTCGATGACGACATGGCCGTACACCCAGCCGCGCTGGCGGCGAGCACGTTCGGCGAGGAATTCGCCCTGTGGTTGCGGGGTGTCGACGTCGCCGAGCAGGTCGGCGAGGGCGTCGAGAAGAGGGATGTCGCTTGATGCCCAGGGGGTGGGCTCGGCCGCGACGGCCGCGACCTCCTCGGGGGACAGCTGCGGGGCGAACCGGGCCAGCAGGGTGCGGTCGGTCAGGAGGCCACCCAGCAGGGTTTCGGGATCGAGGGTGGGCCACCAGGCCTCGATGAACCGGGCGATGGTGGTGTTCTCGGCGATACGACAACGAAGCTCTTCGACCTCCTCCTCGGAGAGCAACCCGTTGATGTCGCTGCCGGTGGACGCCTCGGTGCAGGAGTGGTCATGCGCCATGCCCTTGTCGACGCGGGCGAGGATGTCCTCGAAGCCTTCCTCCATCTCCGCCATCAGCGTCTCGCGCTGTTCGGCGACGACATCGGCCAGACGGTGGTGCAACTGCTCGGCGAACGCCGCGCGGGCGCGGTGGTACGGACGCCCCTGCACCGCCGAGGCGAGCGCCTGCGCCACGGTCGCGGCCGGAATGACGTAGAACTCGCCCTCCCAGCGCAGCTTCAGCTCGCGCGGGCGGGGGAGCAGCGACGTGACGTAGCTTTCGAGCGTTGGCTGCCAGAGGGCGCGGCCCTTGATCTCGGCGAGACGCCGACTCTCGTCGCGGCCCACGTGGATGTCGGCCAGCAGGGTGTCGCAGGTCGCCGAGACGACGGCGGTCTCACCGAGCGCGGGCAGTACCTGGGCGATGTACTGGAGGAACCGCGGCGAGGGACCCAGGACCAGGACCGCCTGGTCGGCCATCTTCCGGTGGGTGAACAGCAGGTACGCGACGCGGTGCAGGGCAACCACGGTCTTGCCCGTGCCGGGTCCGCCCTGGACGATCAGTGGGCCGGTCGCCTCAGCCCGGATGATGTCGTCCTGTTCGCGTTGCAGGGTGGAGATCGCCGTCGACATGCGGCCGGTGCGCCGCTGGTCGAGAGCGGCCAGTAGGGCGCCTTCGCCGACGAGTTCCGCAGTCGTACTTCCGTCGAGGGGTTCGTCGTCCACGCTGACGACGGCCGATCCCGTCGTACGGATGTGCCGGCGCCGTGCCTGACCCTGTGGGTCGACAGCCGTCGCGGTGTAGAACGGCCGAGCTGCGGGAGCGCGCCAGTCCACCAGCAGTGGCTCGGTGCCCTCGCCGTCGTTGCGAAGACCGACGCGACCCACGTGGCGCACAGTGCCGTCGAGGCCGTCGAGGCGGCCGAAGACCAGCCCTTCCTCTGCTCGCCGTAGCTCGTCGTACTGCTGGCGGAGCATGCGCTGCCGGGCCAGCTCCAACGCGTCCAGGGCCTCTGCCGAAAGCTCGACCTGTAGGTGGTCGACCAGCCTGTCGCGCCGGGCCGTGGCCAGATCCAGAAATGCCTGTTCCTCGGCGACCGCGGATCGTCGCGCGGCACCCTCCGCTGTGGGGGCCGGCAGTTGGCCGCCAGGTGCTGATTCGGCGACGCCAGCGGTGCCGATGCTCAGGGCAGACTTCCGGTGCATTCACAAATCCTTGGATCGGGGTAACCCTCGGCCCGGATGAGCCGCAGCGCATTCGGCGGCAAGCATAGAGTCCGTTTCCCTCACCGACCAGGCAATCCGCCAGCAGAGATCGGAATCTCAATGCCTTGCAGTTCCGGCGTTGTTCGTGGCCTCATCAATCCTATTTCCATATTGACAGTTCGGTCTCCATCTGTTCTTTGAGTGTGTTCCAAGCGGTGGGTGCTCTTCGGCCTCAGGCCTGGGTGCGGCACGATGGCGGCGTGTCGATGGAACGCGTTGAAGCTCCGGCCATGCTGTTGACCTGGCTTGCAGACCGCCCTGTCTGGGAGTCGACCACCGGCTACGACGCCGCTGGTTGGCAATCGTCGACCTGGGTCCTTCATTCGATCTACGAGAACGCCAGCCTTGCGGGTCTGGGCACTCACGACGAGCTGCATCGCCACCGGCTCGAATCTGGCGACCTCGCGCCGGAGATCGTCGGAGGCATAAACCTCGACGAGGACACCACCAACACCGGTATTCCCCTGGGCTTGGACTGGCCCGCTCAACCCCGCTCAACCCCACTGAGCCGACCTGCGGCAGATGTCGGCCGAGGTCGCGCGGCGCGAGGACGGTCACCGGGGTGCCGAGGGTTGTCCCGTGGAGGTCAGCTCAAGCTGAAGGACACGTCGTCGACGTCGAAGGCGGTGGCCCCGTTGCCGGCCGTCTCGCTGGCCAGGAAGCTGGCCGTCGCGGCGCGTTCGGTCGTGGCGGTTCCGCTGGACATCACGTACTGCCGCCACTGCGCTCCGCCGTCGAAGGCCAGCGAGAACCTCGTCTTCGGGGGTATCCCGGTGACCGCCAGTCCGACGTTCAGGTAGTCGCCGCGGCTGGTCTCCGTGGTGGTGGTCCGCACCCAGAAGCTGACCGTCAGGTCGCAGTTGGCCGGCACTGTGACGGTGGTGCGCAGCAGGTCGGTACGCGTCACGTCCAGCCCGGCGAAGGCGGCGTAGGCGCGGCCGGTGTGTGCCGGTCGGGTCGCGTCGCCGAACACGACGATGCGGGGGCCGGCCGTCCAGCCGGTGGTGCCGCGCTCGAACCCCGGGTTCGGGTGGATCTGCCCGGTGCAGAGCGGGTCGGCAGCTGGCTGGCCGTGGGATGCGCCGCCGGTGGCCAGGAGCAGCAGTGCCGCAACCGAGACGGTGGTGACGAAGGCCTTCATCGGTTCTCCCCGCGTCCATACATTCGAGATGGTCGATGTATATCGACGATGCGCGTTGGACTCGGGCGCGTCAAGTCCTTCCCGCCGCCGGCTCCGCGTGGGCGGCGGGCTGGCCGGGACGAGCTGGCGCTACCGCCTGCGGCGGGCGTCGGCCTCGTTGTCGAGCAGGTCGTTGAGTGTCAGCGCTGAGTTGATCAGTGAGAGGTGGCTGAACGCCTGGGGATAGTTGCCGATCTGCTCCCCGGTCGCCGCGATCTCCTCGGCATAGAGGCCGAGGTGGTTGCTGAAGGTGAACATCTTTTCGAACGTGAGTCGGGCGTCGTCGAGGCGGCCAGCACGGGCCAGCGCCTCGACGTACCAGAAGGTGCACATGTTGAAGGTGCCCTCGTGGCCCGGGAGGCCGTCGGGGGAGTGGACCGGGTCGTACCGGTGGACCAGGCTGTCGGAGACCAGTTCACGCTCGATCGCCAGCAGGGTGGACTGCCACAGCGGGTCGCTCGGCGTGACGAAACCGACCGCCGGCATGGCGAGCAGTGCCGCGTCCAGCACGTTCTCGTCGTACGCCTGCACGAAGGTGCCGCGGGCCCGGTCGTATCCGCGCTCCATGACCTGGTTGTAGATGCGGTTGCGCTGGTCGGTCCAGCAGGCCATGTCCCCGGGGCGACCGGTGCGGGTGGCCAGCCGAATGGCCCGGTCCAGCGCGACCCAGGACATCACCCGACCGAAGGTGTAGTTGCGGGGGTGGTGGCGGCTCTCCCAGATGCCGGCGTCGGGTTGGTCCCAGTTGTGGCAGAGCCAGTCGACCAGTCGGACGGTGCTCTTCCACACCTGGTGCGAGACGCGGATGCCCTGCTCGTCGGCGAGGTGCATGGCGTAGAGGGCCTCGCCGTGGATGTCGAGCTGGAGCTGGTCGGCGGCGCCGTTGCCGATCCGTACCGGCCGGGAGCCTCGATAGCCCTCCAGATGGTCCAGAACCTCCTCGTGCAGGTCGGAGGAGCCGTCCACCCGGTACATGATCTTCAACGGGTCCTGGTGGTCGCCGGCCTCGCGGATCCGCTCGTCCAGCCAGTTCATGTACCGGCTGACCTCCTCGGTGAAGCCGAGGCCGAGCAGTGCGTGCACCGAGAACGACGTGTCGCGTACCCAGGTGTAGCGGTAGTCCCAGTTGCGGGTGCCGCCGACCAGCTCGGGCAGCGCGGTGGTGGGCGCGGCGATCATCGCACCGGTCGGCGCGTACGTCATGAGTTTGAGCGTGATGGCCGAGCGCTCGACCATCTCCCGCCACCGGCCGGTGTAGCGGGAACGTTCGAGCCAGCGCCGCCAGTAGTCCCGGGTCCACTCGAACATGCCCTGGATCTCTTCCGGCGCGAAGATGCGCGGTTCGGCCCCACCCGTCTCCAGGACCACCCCGCCGGTGTCTCCCTCGTTCAGCGTGCCGTACGCGACCAGGTCGCCGCCCTCAAGGTGGACGTCACCCTGTTCGGAGATCAACCGCCGTACCGGGTCGACTGGGTTGAACGTCAGCGCCGCCGACCGGCTGCGGAAGACGTAGCCGTTGTGGTGGCGCTCAAGCTGATGCTCTTCGCGGGCGTAGTCGAACCGTGGGCGGCACTCCACCCGGAAGCGCATGCTGCCGCGGACCATGGTGACGGTCCGGACCAGCCGATGCGCGTCGGTGGCCCGCTCGCCGGTGACCGGCATGAAGTCCATTACCTCGGCCACCCCGTCGGCGCTGATGAACCGTGTGATCAGGATGGGTGTGCCGGGGAGGTAGAGCTGTTTGGTCACGTACCGCACGTCGTGCGGCGCGATCTGGAAGTAGCCGCCCTTTTCCTTGTCGAGCAGGGCGGCGAAGATGCTCGGTGAGTCGAACCGCGGCGCGCAGAACCAGTCGACGGTCCCGTCGCACGTCACCAGCGCGGCGGTCTGCAGGTCGCCGATGAGCCCGTGATCCTCGATCGCCGGATAGCTGTCCACATCTCTCCCCGGTTCGGCGGCGTCCTGCGCACCGAACTTAGGGGAGGAATTGTCGGCTTAGGTGAGATTCACGTTCCGCCACCCTGTCGCGTTCCCCCACGTAACGCGGCGAAGGCCGGGGTCCTGCGCCGACCCGGCCAGCCTCACAGTCAGCGCAGCGGGCGGCAGGAGGAGCGGATGACCAGCTCGGTGGGGAGTCGGATGTGGGTGTCGCGGTCGACGCCGGCGATCAGGTCGACGAGGAGGCGCAACGCCTCGGCGCCCATTCGTTGCAGCGGCTGCATGATGGTCGTCAGCGGCGGGTTGACCAGCGCCGACTCCGGGACGTTGTCGAAGCCGATCACTGACAGGTCGTCGGGCACCGACAGGCCCATGTCGCGGGCCACGGTCATCGTGGAGATCGCGGAGAGGTCGTTACCCGCGAAGATCGCGCTCGGTCGGTCGGTGAGGGCGAGCAGCTCCGCGGCCGTGCCGGCGGCGCTCTCGATCCGGAACCCGCCGACGCGGACGAGCCGCTCGTCCACCGGCACGCCGGCTTCGGCCATCGCACTGCGGAAGCCGGCCTCGCGCAGCTGGGCGGACTTCAGGTCGGTGCGTCCACTGATGTGCCCGATGCGGGTGTGGCCGAGGGACAGCAGGTAGTTGGTCGCCAGTACGGCGCCGGCGAAGTTGTCCGAGTCGACGGTGGGCAGGTCGGACGGCCCGGTGTGGGGGTCGACGGCCACGACGTGGAAGCTGTGTTCGGTCTCGACCACTGTCGGCGTGACGATCACGGCGCCGTCGATGAGTGTGCCGGAGAGTCGGGCGAGCGAGCGCCGCTCCCACCCCACGGCGGCGCCCTCGCCGTCGCCGCTGGAGTAGGCCAGTAGCTGGTATCCGCTCCCGGCGACCTCCTGCGACGCCCCCTTGAGCAGCTCGGTCGAGAACGGCTCGAACTCGGCGACCAGGATGCCGAGCACGTTGGTGCGGTGGCTGCGCAGGCTCTGCGCCCCCAGGCTCGCCTCGTAGCCGAGCTCGTGGATGACCTGCTGGACTCGCTCCACTGTTGCCTGGGCCACGCCGTAGCGGCCGTTGACGACCTTCGAAACGGTTGCGACCGAGACGCCGGCAGTACGTGCCACATCCGACATCTTGACGCGCTGCTGAAACACCACGTCGATGATGATAGGGCCCTGCTGCCGCCGCGGTGTCACCGACTCGAAAACGTTATCGATACCGATTGACATCAAGTTACATGACTGTAAAACTTCGCCGCAGGCCGAGTACCGCGACTGAGCAGTCGAGGAGACATCTATGGCAACGAAGCGGCGTGCAAGTGCCGTCCTGGCACTGTTGATGACAAGTGTTCTCGTTACCGCCGGCTGTGGCGGTGGAGGCGAAGAGGCGGCCCCTCAGAACGAGCTGTACAAGGACCCGGTGACCCTGACCTGGTGGCACAACGCCTCACAGGACGGGCCCGGCAAGACCTACTGGGAGAAGGTCGCCAAGGACTTCTCCGCACTCCACCCCACCGTCAAGATCGAGATCGAGGCGATCGAGACGAACCAGCTCCAGCGCACCCGGCTCCCTGCCGCGCTGCTGAGCAGCGACCCGCCGGACATCTTCCAGGCCTGGGGTGGCGGCGAGATGGCCGAGCAGGTGGAGGCCGACTACCTCAAGGAGATCACCGACCAGGTCAAGACCGAGGTCGGCGACATCGGCAGTGCCGCAGAGATCTGGCAGGTCAAGGGCAAGCAGTACGGCCTTCCGTTCCGGATGGGCATTGAGGGCGTCTGGTACAACAAGGAGATGTTCGCGCGAGCGGGCATCGCGGCTCCGCCGACCAACTTCGAGGAGCTCAACGCCGCGGTCACCAAGCTCAAGGCGATCAACGTCATTCCGATCGCCGTGGGTGCCGGTGACAAGTGGCCGGCCGCGCACTGGTGGTACAACATGGCGCTGCGCGCCTGCTCGGTCGACACCCTCAAGAAGGCGTCCGCGGAGAAGACCTTCGACGATCCGTGCTTCGTGAAGGCCGGCCAGGACCTGAAGGCGTTCATCGACACCAAGCCGTTCCAGCCCAACTTCATCGCCACGCCGGGCCAGAACGATCCGACCAGCGCCAACGGCATGCTCGCCAACGGCAAGGCCGCGATGGAGCTCATGGGTGACTGGAACCGCGGCACGCTGGACACCGTCGCCACGGACAAGACGAAGCTCGCGTCGTTCCTCGGCTGGTTCCCAGTGCCGGCGATCAGCGGTTCCCCGGGTGACCCGAAGGCTGCCCTCGGCGGTGGTGACGGATTCTCCTGCTCCAAGAACGCCCCGTCCGAGTGCGTCGAGTTCCTCAAGTACATCGTGAGCCCCGAGGTGCAGAAGGGCTACGCCGAGACCGGCACGGGCCTGCCTGTGGCCAAGGGTGCGGCGGACGCCGTCAAGGACCCCGCGCTGAAGTCCATCCTGGAGGCCACCTCCGGGGCGAGCTACGTCCAGCTCTGGTTGGACACGGCTTACGGCAGCACCATCGGTAACGCGATGAACGACGCGATCGTCACCATCTTCGCCGGCAATGGGACGCCTGAGAAGGTCGTCTCGGCAATGAAGGCGGCCGCAAGCAAGTGACCTCCGCCAACCAGATCCGTATGCCCGCCGGCGGCGCTTCCGCGTCGCCGGCGGGCCCCCGCCGGGCCGAGCGCGATTCCGCCCGCCGAGCCGACAACCGCCGCAAGTGGTACGAGATCATCGGGCTGACCGCGCCGGCCGTCGCCATCTACGTGATGTTCGTGCTGGTGCCGATGGGCTTCGCGGTCTACTACAGCCTGTTCCGGTGGCGCGGGGTCGGGCCGCCCACCGAGTTCGTCGGTCTGCGGAACTACACCCTCGCCTTCCAGGATCCGATCTTCCTCGACGCGTTGCGCAACAACGCCATCATCGTGTTCGGGTCGCTGCTGATCCAGGGACCGATCGCCCTGGGCGTCGCCCTGCTGCTCAACCGTCGCTTCCGTGGGCGGTCCGTGTTCCGCCTCCTGGTGTTCGTGCCGTACGTGCTGGCCGAGGTCACGGTCGGCATCATGTGGAAGTTGCTCCTCACCGGAGACGGCACCGTCGACGCGCTGCTGCGGTCCCTGGGAATGGGCGGCCTGGTGCAGGCCTGGCTGGCGGACCTGGACGTGGTCATCTGGACCCTGTTGGCCGTTCTCACCTGGAAATACGTCGGCTTCGCCATCATCCTGCTCCTCGCCGGGCTGTCCAATGTGCCCGACGAGCTGACCGAGGCCGCCGCCATCGACGGCGCGAGCTGGTGGCAGATCCAACGGCACGTCACGATTCCGCTGCTCGGCCCGACGATCCGGATCTGGATGTTCCTGTCCATGATCGGCTCGCTGCAGATCTTCGACATGATCTGGGTGACCTCGGTGCCCGCGGTGCGGTCCCTCGGCGCGTCGGCCACCATGGCGACGTACATGGTGGACAACGGGTTCTTCGCCCGGCTCTGGGGCTACGGCAACGCCGTGGCGGTAATCCTCTTCGTCATCTCCTTCGTGGCGGCGCTGCTGTTCCAGCGGTTCCTGCTCCGCCGCGACATCGAGGGCGCCATCACCGGAAGGGCGAAGTGACGATGGCCGTGAACTCGGTTCTCCCCCCGTCCACCGGACGCCGCCAGGTCTCCTGGGGCACGCCGCTCACCTACGCGCTCGCCCTCGCGATCGCGGCGGTGTCGATCGCCCCGGTCATCTACGTGGTCATCGGCGGTTTCCGCACCACCCCGCAGATCGTCGCCAACCCGGCCGGCCTGCCCGACCCGTTCGTCTGGGACAACTACTCCCGGGTGCTGACCCAGAGCAACTTCTGGCAACAGGCGTTCAACAGCGCGGTCATCGCCCTCGGCACCACGCTCGCCGTCGTCGTGCTCGGCCTGGCCGCCGCGTTCGTGCTGGCCCGCTACCGGTTCCGCGGGCGAGAAGGGCTCTACACCTTCTTCACCCTCGGCCTGCTGTTTCCGGCCGGGGCGGCGATCCTGCCGCTCTACCTCATGCTGCGTGACCTGAACCTGATCAACTCGTACTACGCGGTGATCCTGCCGCAGGTCGCCTTCTCACTGCCGCTGACGATCGTGATCCTGCGCCCCTTCCTCTCCGCCATTCCGCGAGAGTTGGAGGACGCCGCCGCGATCGATGGTGCGAGTCGGCTCGGCTTCCTCTGGCGCGTCGCGATGCCGCTGTCGCGGCCCGCGCTCGTCACCGTTGGCGTCCTGGCGTTCGTGGCGAGCTGGAACTCGTTCCTGTTGCCGCTGCTCGTCCTCAGCGACGTCAACCTGCACACCCTGCCGCTGGGCGTGCAGAACTTCTCCAGCCAGTACACGACCGACACGGCAGGCGTACTCGCCTTCACCTCGCTGGCAATGCTGCCGGCGCTGCTCTTCTTCACGCTCGCGGAGAAACAGATCGTCGGTGGCCTGCAGGGTGCGGTCAAGGGCTGAGCGGCAGCGGTACGAGCACAACCACAGGAAGGCACAGCATGACTGAGGTCCACGCGGTGGTGGACGGGCCGGTGCCGGCCCAGGCCGGTCCGGAGCACGGACGACCGGACGGGCACGACGGCGAGGCCCGCGTACGCGAACTCCTCGGCCGGATGACGATCGAGGAGAAGATCGCCCAGCTCGTCGGCTTCTGGGAGAAGGAGGACGGCGAGGCGGTCGCACCGTTGCAGGGCGAGTTCGGCGACGCCTCCAAGCTCGAGGACTTCTCCCGGCACGGGCTCGGCCACCTCACCCGCGCCTACGGGACCCGCCCACTGGACGCGGCGCAACGCGCGTCCTGGTTGTGGAAGTTCCAGCGGGACCTGGTCACCGGCACCCGGCTCGGCATCCCGGCGATCGTGCACGAGGAGTGCCTCACCGGACTGTCCGCGTGGAAGGCGGCCACGTTCCCCACCCCGCTGGCCTGGGGTGCCGCGTTCAACCCCGAACTGGTCACCGAGATGGCCGCGGCGATCGGCGCCTCGATGCGGGCTCTGGGCGTGCACCAGGGGCTCTCTCCGGTGCTCGACGTGATCCGTGACCCCCGCTGGGGTCGGGTCGACGAGTGCGTCGCCGAAGACCCGTACCTGGTCGGCACCATCGGCACGTCGTACGTGCGCGGCCTGCAGTCGCAGGGGGTGCACGCCACCCTCAAGCACTTCGCCGGCTACTCCGCCTCGCGCGCCGGGCGTAACTTCGCCCCGGTGCACATCGGCCGCCGGGAACTGGCCGACGTGCTGCTGCCCCCGTTCGAGATGGCGATCCTCGACGGCGACGCGCGCAGCGTCATGCACTCGTACACCGAGATCGACGGGGTGCCGGTCGCCGCCGACCCGACGATGCTGACCGGCATCCTGCGCGACCAGTGGGGCTTCGACGGCACTGTGGTGGCCGACTACTACGGGGTCGCGTTCCTGAACCTGCTGCACCACGTGGCGGGCGATCACGCCGACGCGGCTGGGCAGGCGTTGACCGCCGGTCTCGACGTCGAACTGCCCACCGGCGACGCCTATCTGACCCTGGGGGAGTCGGTACGGGCGGGCAAGCTCGACGAGGCGCTGATCGACCGCGCGGTGCTGCGGGTGCTGCGCCAGAAGCGGGACCTGGGTCTGCTCGACGCGACCTTCGACGACGAGCCGCCCCAGACGATCGATCTCGACTCGCCCGAGCACCGGTCGATCGCCCGTCGGCTCGCCGAGGAATCGATCGTGCTGGTCGCCAACCGGGACGCGCTGCCGCTGCCCGCGGGGCGACGGGTGGCCCTCATCGGCCCGAACGCCGACCGGCAGAGCGCGCTCTTCGGGTGCTACTCATTCCTCAACCACGTCCTCGTCCAGCACCCTGGCGTGGAGACCGGCATCGACGTGCCGACCGTGCTCGACGCCGTGCGGGCCGAGTTCGGTGGCGACCTCGTCACCTGGGCACGCGGCTGCGACGTGGACGACGACGACCGGTCCGGCTTCGACGAGGCCGTCGCCACAGCCTCCGGCGCGGACGTGGCCGTCCTGGTCGTCGGAGACCATGCCGGCCTCTTCGGACGCGGCACGGTCGGCGAGGGCTGCGACCGGGAGGACCTGGAGCTGCCCGGCGTCCAGCGCCAACTGGTCGAGGCGGTGTTGGCAACCGGCACACCGGTCGTCCTCGTGCTGGTCACCGGCCGGCCGTACGCGGTCGGCTGGGCGCTCGCGCGCTGCGCGGCGGTGGTGCAGGCGTTCTTCCCGGGCGAGGAGGGCGCCGGGGCGATCGCGGGGGTGCTCTCTGGGCGGGTCAACCCGTCGGGCCGGCTGCCGGTCAGCCTGCCCCGGTCGGCCGGCGCGCAGCCGTACTCCTACCTGCACCCCACCCTCGGTACGGGCAACGAGGTGACCAACCTGCCGGCGACGCCCGTGGCGCCGTTCGGCCACGGCCTGTCCTACACGACATTCGCCTACAGCGAGCTCACCGTGCCCAGCACGACGCCCACCAGCGGGGCGGTGGAGGTGACCGTGCGGGTGACGAACACCGGCGCGGTCGCTGGCGACGAGGTGCTCCAGCTCTACGGTCGCGATGTGGTCGCCTCGGTGACCCGGCCGGTGGCGCAGCTGCTCGGCTACCGGCGGGTCCATCTGGAACCGGGCCAGTCCGTCACTGTCGAGCTGACGGTGCCCACCACCCGTCTGGCCTTCTCCGACCGCACGTTCACCCGGGTGGTGGAGCCGGGCGTCGTCGAGCTGTGGGTCGGCACGAGTGCGCGGCGGGACGCCCAGGCGCTGACGACGCTGGTCGGCGACACCGTCCCGGTCACCACCGCCTCCCCACGCTGGACCACCACAGACGTCCGCTGAGAGCCGTTCCGCCGACTGTCCGTAGCGGACAGTCGGCGGACCGGCCGCACTCTCGCGCCGGTCGCCGCTGGGACCTCGTACAGGTGGCGTAGGGCCCGGCGCGTTCGAGCCGGCGACGCCGGCACTACGACGTGCTACTCGCGCACGCGGTCGTGGTGGGGGCCGAGCTGGCTGATCTCGTACCCGTCGGGGTAGCTCTTGGTGGTGATCCCGTCGGCGAACAACGCGGTCGCCGGTGGTGCCCCGAACCACCGCTGCGACAGCGATCGCGTCCGCAGGGCCAGGTGCACACCCGCCCGGACCGGCCAGGTCGGCGTGTCGACCCGTGTCGCGCGCCGCAGCGGCGCGTCATACAGGGCGCTGACCAGGGCGTTTCCCAGTGGGGCGAGCGTCCGGGGGATCCGGGTGAGCATCAGCATGCGGGTGGCGCGTTCGATGGCCGCCGCGTCGTCGTTGGGTTGCAGGTGAGCTGCGTCGTACGCGTCGAACCAGGTCTCGAACTCGCCGTACGACCCCGGGATGTCGGTGATGCCCATCCGTCGACCGAGTTCCCGGTAGAACAGGTACGTGGCGTGACGTTCGTGGCAGCAGGGTGGGCGCCAGCCGTACTCCTGCAACCACCGGGTGGGAATCACGACCAGGCAGCCGAGGACGTAGCGGAAGTCGTCGTTGCTGATGTCGTACGGGCGGTGGATCTGGTTGACGCGCCGCAACGCCTCGCGGCCCCGAGGCTGGTCGAAGCCGTTGAGCACCATCTCGTACATCAGCAGACCGGTGTCGTCGATGCGCTTCTGGGTGCGTTCGGTCAGCTCCCCGGTGGCGGTGTGCACGGCGGCGATGGCGGGGATGGAGAACGACCGGTTGAAGGCGAGGTTGAGCCCGAGCTTCATGTCCCACGGAAACTCGTAGCGCAGCATGGTCTGGTAGATGACCAGGTGGTCGCGCTCCGGGTCGAGAGCACGGATGCGGGTCAGGTTGTCGTAGCGGCCCCTCATCGGCGGGCGCCTCCAGCGGTGTGATGTGGGTGCGCCGGGCCCTGGCCACCCAACCAGGTGACAGTCGTCAGCCGGGCGCCGAGGAGCCGCCGCGCCCGGGCGACCTGACGCGTTGTCGCGTTGACCAGCACTGGCTGCTCGGCGGCGTCGAGGATGGGCAGATCCGACAGGGAGTCGCTGTAGGCGACCCGCCACGGTGGCGTCACCCCTTGGCCGGCGAGCTGCGCCATCTTGGTTGCCCCGTGGTTGTGCACTAGCAGTTTCGGCCCGCGAATGCGCGAGGCCACGAGCTCGACCTCGGCGAGGTCGATCGCGTCGAGCACGGCGCGCGCCAGGGTGTGTTCGCACGCGGTCACCACGATGACCCGGTCGCCGGCGGCGAGGTGGGTACGGATCATCCGCAGACCGGGCTCGATCATCCGCCCGGGGTCCGCACCGAGGTTCGTACCGAAGCGTTCCAGCTCTGCCCGCAACTCGTCCGCGTTCCGGCCCACCAGGCCGATCCGGCTGACCCACCGCGCCGCCCACGGACGGAGGGCGGGGAGGGCGGCGATGGGCGCGAGGAGGACGAGCGCGGCGACGGCGAGCGGCAGCCGGGCACCCACGAAAGCAGTGCGTCGCAGGAACAGCCCGAATGCGTCCCCGCGCAGCAGCACACCGTCGAAATCGAAGATCACGGTGTCTGCGGTCGACGCCCTCATCGGTCTATCGACCTCGGTGCCGCGGGCGGTTCGCCATCAGCCGAGTGTACGGGTGGTCGGCTGGGTCAGGTTGGCTCGTCCGCGGTCGGTAGCACCGCGATCAGGTCGAGCACCTCGGCGGCGCTGGCCGCGCCGAAGGCGTCGGTGAGGATGGCCGCGAACACCTCGTCGCCGAGCCTGGCCCGCAGTTCGCGCAGTGCGTTGAGGTCGAGCGCCGCGTTCGCCGACCCGATCTGCCGGTCGATGCTCAGCGCCTCGACGATCAGCGGGATGCCCTCCGCCGGGTGGCCCTGCTCGACGCGCAGCTGCCCGAGCGCCACCTGGTCCAGTGCCACCGCCTCCCAGTTGCCCTGCTCGCGGTCGATCCGCAGGCAGGTCCGGTAGCACCGCTCGGCCAGGGCCCGGTCGCCGCGCAGGCCGGCCACTCTGCCGAGGTGGAAGGTGCTGTTGGAGACGCCCGACAGGTTCCCGAGCCGTTTCTTGATCGCGATGGAGCGACGGTAGAACGCGTCCGCGCCGGCGAGATCCTCCTGCTCCTCGCCGACCCGGCCGAGCTGGTGCAGGACGATGGCCTGGTTGGGCTCGTGGCGCAGCACGCGATAGACCTGCAACGCCTGCTCGTAGCGGGACCGCGCCTCGGTCAGCCGGCGGGTCTCCAGGGCTGCCCGGCCGAGGTCCTCGTGGCACTTGGCGACCCCCGCCTGGTAGCCGGCGGCGGCGCAGATCGGCAACGCCCGCAGCAGGCACATCCGGGCGGTACCGAACTCACCGGCCCGGGCGGCGGCGATGGCGCGCAGGACGTAGCCACTGCCCAGCGGCGTCGGGTGGGAAGCGTCGAACCGGAACCGCAGGTACGCCTCGACCCACTCGGCCCGCTGCGCCGCCTGCCGCCGGTCGAGGTGCCGGGACAGCAGGGCGGAGAAGGCGTGCGCGCCCAGTTCCAGGCGTTGCACGGCCAGCCATTCCAGGGCTGCCTGGACCGGCGGCTGGTCGTCCCCGCCTATCGCGTTCACTGTGTGCGGCACCGCCTCGGCAGCCCGGCCGAGGACGGTTCGGACGCCGCCGAGCAGTTCGTCGCAGCGGCGTAGCAGCGGGTCCTCGCCGAGGGCCGCGACGATCGTCCGGGCGCGGGCGTAGCAGCTCTCGGCGAAAGCGAGGTCGTCGAGGTCGCGGGCGAGGTGACCGAGCAACAGCGAGCACTCCGCGATGTGACCGTTGCTGCCCACCTCCTCGAAGATCTTCAGGGCGGCGCGGACCCGCTCCTCGGCGGTCTCGTACGCGAACTCGGCGAGGGCGATGCGTCCGAGCATCACCAGCCCGCTGCCCTGCTGGACCCGGACGCCCAACCGTCCGTAGCTGGTGATCGCCACCTGGACGCACCGCTCCGCCTTCACGAAGTCCCGGGCCTCGAAGGCGAGTACGCCGATCTGGTGGTGGCTCGCCGCGATCCCCTCCAGGTCGTCGAGGTCCCGGGCGATCGCCAGCTCCTCCAGGTAACGCGACATGGCCAGCTCGGCGTCGCCGTTGCCGCGGGCGATCCCGGCGAGCTGGTGCAGGGTCCGGGAGACCGCCGAGCGGTCGCCGAGCCCGCTCAGGATCGTCAACGCCTCCTGGAACAGCCGGTCCGCGCTCGCCCGGTCGCCCCGGTTGTCGGCGACCAGGCCCAACTGGTGCAGGAGCTTGCCGACCCCGCTGTCGTCGCCGAGATCCCGGTAGACGGCAAGCGCCGCCTCGTAACGCTGCGTCGCCTGCGCGTACTCACCCCGGCTGAGGTGCACGTCGCCGAGTCCCTTGAGGAAGCTCGCGAAACGCGCCGAGCCCGGGGATGCCAGCGGCAGCAGTTCCCGCCAGATCTTCTCCTCCCAGGCCCAGTGCCCGGCCGCGTGCAACTCCTGGCAGGCCAGCTCGGAGTAGGTGACGACCTCGTCGGTGTCACCCGCCGCCAGGTGGTGGTACCGCGCCTCGACGGCCCGGCGGATGAAGTCGTGCTGGTCGGTGCTGGACCGGGCCCGCCAGCCCCAGTAACGGCCCGCCCGGCGGTGCGCGTCGACCACCGCGTCGCGGCCGGCGATCCGCTGCAGGCTCGCCGCCGTCCACCGGTGCACCAGGTGGCCCCCGGCGACCGGGGCGAGCAGCCCCAGCTGCGACAGCGCCTCGACCGCCTCGTCCAGCCCCGCCGGTTCCGGTGGTGGTTCGTCGCCGTCGGCCGGGTCGGCGAGCTGCCAGGCGAGCCCGGTCCGGTCCGCCGGAGTGCGGTACACCGCCGCACCGAGCAGCAACCGACGGGCCGCCGGGACGGCCTCCAGGCGGGCGAGCAGCCGGGGCAGCAGCACATCCTCGGCGGCCAGCGCCCCGGCCTCGGCCAGCGGCGTGCCGACCTCGGCCGGCGCGGCGTCCCGGCCACCGCCGGCCGCGGCCAGTCGGCCGGCGACCTCGTCGGATCGGGTGTTGCCGCCGCGCAGCAGGCCGTCGAGGTATTCCAGCGCGCGCGGGTGGCCACCCAGCCGGTGCCACATCCGTTGCTGTTCCGCCGACGCCAGCTGGCCCACGCCCGGCAGCCGCCACAGCAGCTTGCGGGTCTCCTGCCAGGAGAGCGGACCGAGGTGACAGGCTTCCAGACCGGCGACCGGGAACGGGTGCCGGCTGGTCACGACCAGCTCGTGGTGGGACGCCCAGGCGGCGAGGAACGCGGCCAGGTCCGCGTCGGCCAACCGGTGCTCGGCGTCCAGGGCGTCCTCGGCGTTGTCGAGGACGAGCAGCAGCGGCGGGCCGTCGGTGCCGATAGCGTCCAACCGTCGCCGCCAGTCCTGGCCCGGCTGGGCGAGGGCGACGAGCCATCGCCGCAGCGGGTCGTCAGGGGCCGCATCGGCGCAGCTGCTCTCCACCTGGCGGCGCAGCTCGTCGAGGATCGCGTCGACGGTGGCGTCGCCGTGGGTCGCCACGACGATGCCACCCGCGTCGCGGAACCGCCGCGCGAGTTCCGCGGCGAGACTCGTCTTGCCGATCCCACCGATGCCGTGGACGAGCACCCGAAGCTTTCCCCGGGACAGCCGACGCAGGATCTCCCGGCGGCCCACGAAGTCAGTGGGCGCACGCACCACGCCGTCCCCGACGATCGACTGACCCGGCGGGGCGGCAATGGCAGCGCCGTCCCGTCCGCCGGCCAGCCGCAGCCCGGGGTCGGCCAGGAACAGCGTCGGCATCCACCACTCGGCGGCGGTCGGGGCCAGCTCGCGGCGTACGGCGGAGACCTCCGCCAGCAGCTCCGGCTCGCTGCGGGCGGCCAACCGCTCGTAGAGCCGAGCGCAGAAGTCGATGGTGTACCCGTCGCTGACCGTCCCGTTCATCGCCAACACCGCCGGCGCGCCGTGGGTCAGCAGCGCGCCGGCCAGCCCGGGCAGGTCCCGTTGATCCTGGCGGGCTGTCGAGCAGCCGGCCAGCACGATCAAGGGCACGGTCCGGCCAGGCGGCAGCACCTCGGCCAGGAACCGCGCGGCGTCCACACGGTCCTCCGCGCCGGTGGGGGTCTCCAGCAGCAGCGCGCCGGGACGCGCGTGGCTGGAGACGTGCAGGACGTGGAACGGTTCCTCGGCGAGGGCGGCCCGGATCGCGGCGGCGCTGCCCCACTCCAGGACGCGGACCCGCACCCCGTGCCGATGCCCGGGTTCCACAGCGCCGAGGATCCGCCCGAGTTCCCGCTCGTGGTCCAGCAGCGGCTGGGTCGAGTCGTCCGGGCTCGCGATCGCCGCGAGCATCCGCAGTGGGCCGTCCACCCGGACCGTGGGTGCCGGGGTGTCGTCGCCGGTCCGGCAGACGTCGACGTCGGGTCGCAGCGCCAAGGGCAGTTCCTCGCCGGGCAGCACCAGCGTCTCCCAGGGCAGGTCGGCCAGGGCCGGGTCGACGACCTCGATGCCGAGCGGGTGCCGACCGGGGCGGGCCAGTTCAGCGCGCAGGGCCGCGCCGGGGGCGTCGAGGAAACGGCGGCCGAGCGCGACGCCGACCTCGTACGACAGTTCCACCGAGGGGCCGCCGCGCAGCCGCCAGAGCAGGTCGGCCGTGCGTTGATCGCCTGGGCCCACCGGGTACCGGCGTCGGTCGCCGCCAACGACCAGGACCACGTCGGTCGCGCTGACTGTCAACCGGATCACGAAGGGCCCCCTGCGGTCGCCCGGCGGACGACCCGATGCCGGGATGGATTGCCGGGCTGACCGATACTGTATCCATGGCTGACGATCCTGAGGAGCTCGCGCACGTCAACGCCGTGCGGATCAACGACAGCGGCGAGCTGGAGGTCTTCGACGGGCAGCGCTGGGTGCCGTACACCGATCTGCCCGACGACGAGAACGGCCCGTTGGGCGTCGTCTTCCGCGACGACAGTCGATGACCGGGGAGTCGCCGACGACCGGCGCGGGGTTGGACGTGCTGCCGTCCCCGTTGGACTCGGTCGCGGACAGTCGGGCGGCGGCGCGGTGGATCATCTCCTCGGCCGGCGCGGTGGGCGCGCTGCTGCTCGGCGGCGGCCCGCTGATCGCCGCCGGCAAGGTTACCGACTGGGCTCACGCGGCGTGGGCAGGCGGCGGCCTGCTGGTGACGCTGCTCGGCGTGGCCTGGGCCATCTGGCGGACCAGCGAGGTGCTCGTACCGC
This sequence comes from Micromonospora sp. NPDC049049, assembly GCF_040649115.1. Classification (NCBI taxonomy): domain Bacteria; kingdom Bacillati; phylum Actinomycetota; class Actinomycetes; order Micromonosporales; family Micromonosporaceae; genus Micromonospora; species Micromonospora sp. NPDC049049. The sequence continues at coordinate 60,772 of NZ_JBEZEX010000014.1, forward strand.
CGATGACCACGCCGGCGACGCTCACCGGGCCGGAGCTGCGCGGCCTGCGCGAGCGGCTGGAGGCCGAGCCCTGGTACCACTTCGGCGGGTACGCGGACGACGTCGACGGTCTGCTGCGTCATCGCCGGATCGCCGCGGAGATCACCTGCCGCCTGTCGACGGCTGCGCCGCAGGAGCGGGCCGCCCTCCGGGCGGGGCTCGCTACTGCGCGTCGCAACATCGCCCGGACCGACCCGCACCTGCGCTGGCTGCTCGCCACGGCGCACGCCTGGCAGGTCAGGGAGGCATTGCGCCGGGCCCGCCGGCAGACGTTCCTGGCCGCCGCGCTGGTGGTGGTCGGGGCGGTGGTGTTCATCGCCGCGACCGCCGGATAGCGCGCCGCCTCGTCGGGCTACGACGAGAGCGGCGCGCCGCCCAACCGTTGGTCAGTACGGATATCCGGGGACGTTGAGCCGCACGCTGTACAGCCCGGAGTCACCCCAGCGGCCCGACGTGACGAAGAGGGTCTGCCGGTCGGGGCCGCCGAACGCCACATTGGTCGTGCCGGAGTTGCCGGACCGGATCGTGCCGAGCTCGGTGCCCGCGGGGGAGTAGACGTGGACCAGGGAGTCCCCACCCGAGGTCCAGTACACGTTGCCGGCGCAGTCGATCGTGCCGCCGTCCGGGCCGCCGATGTAGTTCACGAAGACGCTGCGGGCCCCGATGCTGCCGTCGGGCTGCACCGCGTACTTGTAGATCTTGTTCTCCGAGTAGGCACCCACGTACAACGCCGTCCCGTCGGTTGAGAGCGAGATGCCGTTGGGTTGGCGCAACCGGTCGTCGACCAGCGACACCTGCCCGTTGGAGACGCGGAAGACGCTGGTGCGCCCGCTCATCTGGTCGGGGCGGTTGCCGCGCTGAAAGTTGGGGTCGGTGAAGTAGACGACGCCGTCGGAACGGACCGCGACGTCGTTCGGCGAGTTGAACGCCCGGCCCTGGTAGTTGGGCGCGACGGTGCTGCGGGCCCGGTCGCTCAGCCGGTACGACGACACGCTCCGCTGGTCGTGGGTGGCCGCGACGAGTTGCTGGGCGTCGGCGCTGAGCGCCAGGCCGTTGCTGCCGGCGTTGGTGATGAACGTGTCGAAGGTGGCGGGCGCGGTGAACCGGCGGATCGTCGACGGCTGGACGTTGTACGGCCCGGTGCCGGCGGTCATGTCGGAGAACAGCAGGTAGCCGCCGTCGGCGACCCAGACCGGCCCTTCGAGGAACGTGAACCCGCCCTGGATTCGCGGGGCCGTCACGGTGCTGGCCGGCAGCGGCGAGCCGTAACTGCCCCCCGTCGGGCAGGCCCCGGGCGGTGCGCCGGGCGGACCGGCGAGCGCGGCGTGAGCGCTGACGTGCGCGGCGGCGACGGCAGCACCGGCGGGCAGGGGGGTGGCGCTGACCGCCAGGCACAGGCCGGCCAGTGCGGCAATGGTTGGACGCCAGGTCATCGAACACTCCAATCGGCGTCGAGGGTTGCGATGGCCGGCGTGCAAGGTCGGTGGCTGGCACGGCGTGAGGGCGGGCCGTCGATGTGGGCATTCGGGAGCCTAGGTGATGAACTGGCAACTCGCAGCAATCTTTCGGCGTTGATTCCGAGCGGCACGCGGATTGCAATCACAAAGACGCTGGTAAATGCTAAAGCGGTCTCCGGAAATCCTTCCGAAACAACCACAGTGGACACATCAACGGTGACCCCGAGCGTCGGCTGGAGGCAAGGAATAGGGTGGGGACATGAGTGGCCTGCTCAGTGGTGCCCGAACCGCGGTCAATCCCCTCCGCCAGCTCACGATCGAGCAGCTTCGGCAGCGGACGAGCCTCAAGTGGCGGGAGTACCCCGACGACGTGCTGCCGCTCTGGGTGGCCGAGATGGACGTGCCCCTGGCCGAGCCGGTCGCACGGGCAATCACCGACGCCGTCGCGCGCGGCGACACCGGCTACCCCGCCGGAACGGCGTACCCGCAGGCGGTGGCCGAGTTCGCCGCGCGGCGGTGGGGTTGGGACGGGCTGGCCGTGGAGCGCACCGCGCTGGTGCCCGACGTCATGCACGGCGTCGTCGAGGCGCTGCGACTGGTCACCGAGCCGGGGGACGCGGTGATCGTCAACTGCCCGGTCTACCCGCCGTTCTACGAGTCCGTGGCGCACGCCGGCCGCCGGATCGTGGAGGCGCCGCTCGGCGAGGACCTGCGGATCGACCTCGCAGCCCTGGAGGATGCGTTCCGGCGGACTCGTGCCGGTGGACGGCGGGCCGCGTACCTGCTCTGCAGCCCGCACAACCCGACCGGTGTCGTGCACAGCGCGGCCGAGTTGACCGCCGTCGCCGGACTGGCCCAACGGCACGGGGTGCGGGTGGTCGCCGACGAGATCCACGCTCCGGTGGTGGCCGGGGGAGCGCGGTTCGTGCCGTACCTCTCGGTGCAGGGCGCGGAGAACGGCCTGTCGCTGGTGTCCGCCTCCAAGGGGTGGAACCTCGCCGGCCTGCGCGGCGGGCTCCTGATCGCCGGCCCGGCCGCGGCCGGTGACCTCGCTCGCGTCCCGTTCGGGGTCAGCGTCAGCACCAGCCACCTCGGCGTGATCGCCCACACCGCTGCCTTCCGCGACGGTGGCGAGTGGCTCGACGCCCTGTTGACCGGCCTGGACGACAACCGCCGGCTCCTGGCCGCGCAGCTCGCCGAGCACCTGCCGGCCGTCCGCTACCAGCCCGGTCAGGCCACCTATCTGGCCTGGCTGGACTGCCGCGCCCTGGGCCTCGGCGACGACCCGGCCGCTGTGTTCCTCGACCGTGGCCGGGTGGCGCTGAACTCCGGACTGGCGTTCGGCACCGGCGGTGTCGGGCACGTCCGACTGAACCTGGCCACCGCACCGGAACTCATCATCGAGGCGGTACACCGGATGACCAGCGCCGTCGGCTGAGACCGGCACTGGTGTCGGTCGGTGGTTCCACGGTGTGCCCGTGAACGCCGTCCAGACGTACCGATATCTCCAGCCGTCCACTCTGCGCGCCGCCGGTCTCGACCTCCAGACCAGCGGCGGCCCGGCGCCTCGCTGACCCGTCCGGGTGTGGCCGGGCCGGGTCCCCGGCCCGGCCGAGCGGTAGGGCTTCCGAGCGTTCTTCGACGGGGACGCAACCTGATGACCGTCCGGTCCCGTCGAGCATGCGGAGGAGGGAGCCTCGATGGTGGAAGCCGAGGGTGAGTTCGTGGAGTACGTCTCCGCGCGACTGCCGAGCCTGCATCGGACCGCGTTCCTGATGTGCGGCGACGCCCATCTGGCCGACGACGTGGTGCAGCAGACGGTCACGGCGCTTTACGTGAACTGGCGCCGGGTCAGCCGGGCCGACAACGTCGACGCGTACGTACACCGGATGCTGGTGCACAAGCTCGTCGATGAGAAGCGGTTGAACTGGGCGAAGGTTCGCCTGCTGGGGTCGGTGCCGGAGCCGGAGCGCTCGCCGGTGACGCCGCACGACGACCTGGCCGAGCGGGACAACCTGCTCGCCGCGCTCGCCCGCCTCCCGCGCGGCCAGCGCACCGTGCTGGTCCTGCGGTTCCTGTGCGACCTGTCGTTGACCGACACGGCCGCCGCGATGGGCTGCTCGGAAGGCAACGTGAAGTCGCAGACGGCTCGGGCGTTGGCGGCCGTCCGCCAGGTGCTCGACGTGACCGAGATGTCAGTGAGGAGTCCGAGATGACAACGGTGGACGAGCAGCGGATCGCCGAGCTGCTGCGGGCGGCGCCGGTGCCGGAGCCTCGGGTCGACCTGAGCCGGGCGGTCCGCGACGGTCGGCGGCGCCGACGGCGTCGCCGAGTCGGCGGGATCGCCGCGCTGACGGTGCTGGCCGGGGTCGGTGTCGTGGGTGCCGTCCAGGTCGGTGCGACCACCGGTCCGCCGGCTCCGACCCCGCCCGCGCTCGCGGTGACGCCCGAGAACACCGGGTCGATCGCCCCGCACCCGCCGATCACCTGCCAGGCGTCGTGGTTGCCGCAGCCGGTCAAGGGTTCGGTCGCGGTGGCCAACAGCGTCGATCCCACCGGACGGCACATCGTCGGCGACATCGGCACCGGGCAGGAGGACGGACGGGTCGTGCTGTGGACCGACGGCCGTCCGGTCGTCCTGCCGGCGACCGCGCGGCACGCGGCCGCGGTCAACACCCGTGGCTATGTGGTGGGCACCAACGGAGACGGCACCGGCTGGCTGTACCGGGACGGGAAGCTGCGTTTCCTGGCCACGCCGCCCGGCTACGACGCGGTGCTCGTGCACGCCGTCAACGGTCGTGGCGACATCGTCGGCACCGCCCGCAGGTCCGACGACTCGCACCAGGCTGTGCTGTGGTCGACGGACCACCCCCAGAAGCACCGGCTGGTCGGCCAGCGTGGGTCGTCCGCGACCGGGATCACCGAGGACGGCACTATCGTCGGCACCGTCAACGATCGGCCCTACCGGTGGACGCCGCAGGGCGTCGGGGCGACGTTGGCGGTGCCCGACGGGTATCCGCGTGCGTCGGTCGAGTCGGCGCAGGGCGAATGGGCGATCGGCATGGTTCCCGGCGACCAACGCAGCGGCGCCGTGCAGATGCTGCCGGTGCGGTGGAACCTCGCCACCGGGGCGGTGAGCCTGTTGCCCTTCCCGGGGGCGAGCGGCATCGCCGGCAGTGGTGACGTGCTGGTCGCCGACGGTGCGCCGCTGGTCGTGGCGCCGGACGGCACCTCCCGCCGGTTGCCGGGTCGACCGGAGGTCCGGGCGACCGAGGCGGGCACGTACACGGCCGAGGGGATCAGCGGCGACGGCCTGACGGTGGTCGGGGCCGTCTACGAGAACGAGGCGTATCGGCCGCTGGTGTGGCGGTGCACACGCTGAGGGTTGATCGGCTCAGCCTGGGGGGCGTGCCGTCCGGACCGTTTCAACCGACCGGTTCCGTGGGTACGCTCCCACCGGCTGATCACCCGATCGACGGAGACTTCCCGTGATTATGGCTCTGCTGCTCGACCTCGCCAACATCGTCGGTGGCTTCCTGCTCGCCGTGGCGGTGCTGCGGCTGCTGCCGCGGGTCGGCGACGACCTGGGCCGCCTCGCCGGTCGGGCCGCCCCGATCGCGTGGGTGGTCGGCCTCGTGGCGTTGGTGACCGGCGGTTACTACCTGATCGTCCACCTGGTGTCCGGGCCCCGGGTGTTCCACTTCGAGGTGGTGGGGATCGGTGTGGGGCTCGCCCTGCTGTGGGGCCGGTTGACCGGGCGGTCGACGCCGCGCGACGAGCGGTCGGACGGTGCTACCGGTGTCCGGCTGTTGCTCGTGATCTTCGGCCTCATCGCGATCGTCGTCGGCGTACAGGGGCTGTTCACCCCGGACGGCTGACAGCGGGTCACCGGGTCACGTGGTGGACGGTCGCGGCGCCCAGCTGCCCGCGGCGCTGGCGATGAGGAGTATCACCGCTGGTAGGAACGCGACACCGATGCCCAGCCCGAGCAGCAGACCCCATCCGGTGAGCACGAGCGCGGCCACCAGGTCGGCGACGATGGTCAGCCGCCCGGTCTGCTGCGCGAGGACGGGCAGCAACGCCGCGACAACGGGGACGCCGAGCAGATAGCCGGCCGCCGCGCCCGAGTCGTCCACGGTGAAGGGCACCAGCACGGCGGCCACCAGCACAGTGATCGCCAGGGCCGACCATCTGAGCACCGAGCGGGTGTTGGCCGGCTTACGGATGAGGATCACGAGACCGACGAGCAGGACACCCACGAGTGCGCCGACGGTCGCCAGACCAGTCATAAATGCCCTCCTCGACCGCAGCGGGTGGCGTTTAATCGAAGACGGCGGATCGTCGCCCCCGCGTCTCACGATACGGCTGGTCGGCCAGCCGCACGAGATTCAGCGTCGAGCAAGGAGGTCCCGGCGTGCCTCTCCTGCGAATCCACCTCGGCACCGACCGGGGCACCGCCCGTCGGGTGGTGCAACTGCATCAGCAGGGCAAAACCCATCACGAGTCGCGGGAGGCGGCCCGGGAACAGGTGTGGCGTCAGGGCCGCACCCCGTGCGGTGATCCGGTCTTCGTCGGCGTCACCAACGGCCGCCGCGATGTGCAGCTGCTCTACGACGTCGAGGTCTACTCCGAGGCGACCGGTTGAGCAGAGGTCAGCCGGCGTCCAGCACCTCCCGCAGACGCTCGGCGAACTCCTCCGGCTTGCCCGCGTAGCCGAACTCGCCGCCGAGGAACCCGCCGTGGTGGCTCGGGAACACCACGGCCTCCTGGCCGAGCAGCGCCGCGAGGCCCAGGGCGGTGCGAGCGGTGTACGTTCCGGCCGACTCCTCACCGACGGCGACCACGATCCGGGTGGGCGCGGCGGTGAGCACAGTCGCGTCGGGACGGTAGTCGGTGATCGCCCACGAGTTCTGCGACAGCAGCGGATCGTCGCGGCGGCCGTCGTCGTCGTCGGTCATCCCGAACGTCGCCGGGTCGGGAGCGGGCTGGGCGAAGTAGGCGTCGGTGAACTCGCCCTGCCAGGACGTCATGGCGATGAACGCGGCCATTCCCGCACCCGGGCCCTTCGCCTGGTACGCCTCGTAGAAGTCGGCGCGGGCGCGCTCGGCGGCCGTGGCGTCGGGGAGCACGGCGTTGATCGGCGGTTCGTGCGCCACCAGGGTGGCGATGTCGTCGGGGTGGGTGGCGACCAGTTCGAGTGCGGTCACCGCGCCGCCGCTGCTGGCGAACACGTCGACCGGACCGACCTCGAGTGCCTGAAGGAGCGCGTGCAGGTCGGCGGCCTGCTGCTGCGGCGTGTGGTCGGAGCGACCGTCAGTGCGGACGCTGCGGCCCAGACCACGCGGATCGTAGGTGAGGACGGTGCGGTCCGTGAAGTGCGGGGCGAGCGCGGTGAAGCCCTCGGCCGCCATCGGTTGGCCGATCAGGAGCAGCGCACGATGGGCGCCGGTGGGAGGTAGCGGGCCGCGGACGTCGTAGACCAGGTCGACGCCGGGAATGGCCAGGGTGTGCGTCTGGATGTCCTGCATTTGATGAGACTACGGACGGCTGACCTGTGTCGGGGTGCCTTGCGGGCGGCGAGCCGTCGGGTTCTTCGGGACGGCGCTCGCGCGTCGGGTGCTACCGATCGGTGGCGCGGCGAATGGCCGCGGCCATCCGCGACGAGTCGTGGCCCGGCTCGACTCCGTCGACGAGAATCACCTCGCCGGTGAGGTGCCTCGTCCGCAGGGGCTTGATCTCCTGATAGGCGCTGGACCGGTACCAGGAGCGGGCCTGGCTCAGGTCGGGAAACTCGATGACGACCACGTCGCCGGGCCAGTCGCCCTCCAGGACGTCGACGGTGCCGCCGTGGACGATGAACCGGCCCGCGAAAGGCGCGAGGGTGGCGTCGATGCGCTCCAGGTAGGTCAGCACCTCGGCGTGGACGGGTGCCTTCCGGAGGTGTGCGAGCGCGTACGCGGTCATGGATGTCCGTCCTCCGCGTTGTGTTTTCTGAGGTGGGAGTCGATTCTTCCGGTGTCGTGGTGGGCTGTCGATTACCTCGCAGGTAATGGCTCGGCCGTCGGTGCGGAATTACTGTCGGTGCGTGACGATCTCGACCCGGCACGGGCGACCAGTGGGGGAGCTGCTGCGCGACTGGCGCCGGACTCGCGGAATGAGCCAGCTCGACCTGTCGATCGAGGCGGGAGTGTCGGCCCGGCACCTGAGCTTCGTCGAGACCGGGCGGTCCCGGCCGAGCCCCGACCTCATCCTGCGGCTGGCCGAACACCTGGAGATGCCGCTGGCCGAGCGCAACACGATGCTGCTCGCCGGCGGTTACGCGCCCGCCTTCCCGCGCCACGAACTGGGCGACCCCGAGCTGACACCGGTTCGCGCCGCCGTACGGCGGATCCTCGATGGTCACAGCCCGTACCCCGCGCTGCTCGTCGACCAGCACTGGCACCTCGTCGACGCCAACCCCGCCGTCGCCCTGTTCACCATGGACGCGCAGCCCCACCTGCTCACTCCACCGATCAACGTGCTGCGCCTCAGCCTGCACCCCGACGGTCTGGCACCGCGCATCGTCAACCTGCCCGAGTGGCGCGCCCACCTGCTGAAACGGCTGCACCAGCAGGCGACGACAACCAACGACCCGATCCTGTACGACCTGTACGAGGAGCTTCGCGGCTACCCCGGTGGCGACGTCGAGACGACACCGCCAGGCGATGCCCTCTCACGTGTTCTCGTCCCGCTGCGCTACCGGCACCGTGACCAGGAGTTGTCCTTCGTCAGCACCACGACCCTCTTCGGTACGCCGCGGGAGGTCACAGTCGCCGGGTTGGCCGTCGAGGCGTTCTTTCCCGCTGACTCGGCGACCACGCAGACCCTCCGGGCCCGTGCCGATCATGACTCGGCTGCCCGTCCCCCTGGGGGAGCGGGCGGCGGCTGACGGAGCGTGTCGTCGATGATGCCGGGCATCCGCCGGGCCACTCCGGCGAGGAGATCCGCTACCTGCACGCGCGGATCGTCGCGGGAGTCGACCATCACCAGCCCTGCCAGGGGCGACACTCCGTTCGGTAACGCCCCGGCCCGGTCGGCGCCGGCCGCCGACGCGTAGCCGTCGGCCAACACCCGCTGGAGGCGGGTAAGGCGGTCGGCCGTCAGGGCGCTCTGCTCGTCGTGGGTCACCAGCACCTGCCGCTGGCCGCGGCTCCAGGACAGGACCGTCTCCGCCAGCGCCGGAAGCAGCGGTTCCAGTGGGGGAGGGACCGTGCGGTCGTCGACGTCGAGCCTGGCCACCACGGCCCGAACGTGGCTCGGGTCGAGCCCGTCGAGGACGGCGTCGGCCACCGTGCCGAGGCCGTGTCGCCGCAGCGCGTCCCGGGCCTGGAAGAACCGCTGCACGGTCTGATCGACCGGAAGTCGCCGCTTCATCCGGACCAGATCGACGAACGCCGACAGGAAGGTGCCCCAGTCGCCTCCGGTCGCGCGTCCGGCCTCGTGCAGGGCGAGAGCCGCCGGATGGTGCTCGCGAGCCAGGTGGGTGCCCGCCGCGTACGACGGCTCGGTCAGCAGGAAGTCCACGATCCGGGTGACGAGGAAGAACTCCTTGTCGATGAGGTGGACGTGCGCGCGGCCGGCCAGCGCCGCCAGAAACCACTCCAGTGCCTCCTGCGCACCCGAACCGCGCAGGAACCGGCCGGACTTGAGTTCGTGCGGCGAGAACCGGAACCCGGACCGCAGGGCGGTGATGAGCCCGACCGCCTCGTCGACGGTCAGGTCGACGCTCGCGTGCGTGATCACCGGGGCGGTCGAGTGCAGCAGGTTCGTACCCGAGAATCCCGACTCGTCGCAGGCGATCTCCACGACGGCCCCGACCACCACGGCGCTGCCGGGCGGTAGCCCACCTTGAAGAGGCGATCTCACCCCCGAGCTCCCGCCATGTCGCCCATGGTCACCCGTGCGCCGGCAGAGGACAACCCGATTGCGTACGGGAGCTAGCTCGCCAGCCCGCCTGCGTACATCCGATGTATGTCCATCGAGGTGAGTGCTCGTCGGCGTGATTCTGGCGGATCGCTGCGCGGTGCCGAGTCTGCGCGACGCTGCCCATCTGCCCTTGCGTCTTGCTGACCGGCCAGATGGTCACCGTATCCATCGATCGATCGACCGTTGCCTATTCTGTGCCCCCGGAGTAACCTTCCCGAAACACATCAGATGTCTGGCGCGCCAAGGCCCGGCGTCGGCCTGCTCAGGCAGGGTCCCGGTTGGCCCCACCAAGCGGATCCCCATGTCGAGTCCCATAGTTGTCACGCTTCGGGGTGGCCGGACTGGCCACCGTTTGGAGGATCGATGTCAGACCTGACCCGACGGCAGGCCCTCAAGGTCGGCGCAGCCGGCGCGGGTGGTGCTCTCCTGCCGGTGCCCTGGACCGCGGTGGCCAAGGCCGACGCGGCGGCCCCGCCGCAGGTGTTGGCCGCCGGGGATCTCGCCCTCTGGTATGACGAAGGGGCCGGCACCGACTGGCTGCGGGCGCTGCCGATCGGCAACGGCCGGCTCGGCGCGATGGTCTTCGGCAACGTCGACACCGAGCGGCTCCAGCTCAACGAGGACACCGTCTGGGCCGGTGGGCCGCACGACCCCAGCAACACCCGAGGCGCGGCGGCGCTGCCGGAGATCCGGCGGCTGGTCAACGCGAACCAGTGGACCCAGGCCCAGGATCTGATCAACCAGACCATGATGGGCAACCCCGGTGGTCAGCTCGCCTACCAGACCGTCGGCAACCTCCGGCTCGCGTTCGGTTCCGCCAGCGGAGCGTCACAGTACGACCGGACGCTCGACCTCACCACCGCCACCGTGACGACGTCGTACGTGCTCAACGGCGTTCGCCACCAACGGGAGGTGTTCGCGAGCGCGCCGGATCAGGTCATCGCCATGCGACTGACCGCCGACCGGACCGGCTCGATCAGCTTCACCGCCACCTTCGACAGCCCGCAGCGGACGTCGGTGTCCAGCCCCGACGGCACCACCATCGGCCTCGACGGCGTATCCGGAAACATGGAGGGCGTCACCGGCCAGGTCCGTTTCCTCGCCCTCGCCAACGCGACGATCAGCGGCGGCAGTGTGTCCAGTTCCGGCGGCACCCTGCGGGTGACGAACGCCAACAGCGTGGTCCTGCTGATCTCCATCGGCTCCAGCTACGTCAACTACCGCAACGTCGGCGGCGACTACCAGGGCATCGCCCGGCAGCGGCTCACCAGCGCGCGGGCCAGCAGCTACGACCAGTTGCGCAGCCGGCACGTGGCCGACTACCAGGCGCTGTTCAACCGGGTCAGCCTGGATCTGGGCCGCACGTCGGCGGCCGACCAGACAACGGACGTCCGGATCGCCCAGCACAACAGCGTCAACGACCCGCAGTTCTCGGCGCTGCTGTTCCAGTTCGGCAGGTACCTGCTGATCTCGTCCTCGCGGCCCGGCACCCAACCGGCGAACCTCCAGGGCATCTGGAACGACTCGCTGACCCCATCCTGGGACTCGAAGTACACGATCAACGCCAACCTGCCGATGAACTACTGGCCGGCCAACACCACGAACCTGGCCGAGTGCCACAACCCGGTCTTCGACATGGTCAGAGATCTTGCCGTCGCCGGAGCACGGACCGCCCAGGTGCAGTACGGGGCCGGCGGCTGGGTCACCCACCACAACACGGACGCGTGGCGGGCCACCGCGGTGGTGGACGGCGCGTTCTGGGGCATGTGGCAGACCGGCGGCGCCTGGCTGTCCACGTTGATCTGGGACCACTACCTGTTCAACGGCGACATCGAGTTCCTGCGGACGAACTACCCGGCCATGAAGGGCGCCGCGCAGTTCTTCCTCAACACCCTGGTGACCGAGCCGACCCTCGGTTACCTGGTGACGAACCCGTCGAACTCACCGGAGCTGAGTCACCACTCGAACGCCAGCGTCTGCGCGGGCCCCACCATGGACAACCAGATCCTGCGGGACCTGTTCGACGGCGTCGCCCGGGCGAGCGAGATCCTCGACGTGGACAGCACCTTCCGGGCCCAGGTGCGTGCCACCCGGGACCGGCTTCCCCCGATGAAGGTCGGCTCGCGCGGCAACATCATGGAGTGGCTGTACGACTGGGTGGAGACCGAGCCCAACCACCGGCACATCTCGCACCTGTACGGGCTGGCCCCCAGCAACCAGATCACCAAGCGCGGCACGCCACAGCTGTTCGAGGCCGCCCGGCGGACCCTGGCGCTGCGCGGCGACGACGGCACTGGCTGGTCGCTGGCCTGGAAAATCAACTTCTGGGCGCGGATGGAGGAGGGCAAGCGGGCCCACGACCTGATCCGCTACCTCGCCACCACCGCGCGACTCGCGCCCAACATGTTCGACCTGCACCCGCCGTTCCAGATCGACGGCAACTTCGGCGCCACAGCCGGCATCGCCGAGATGCTGTTGCAGAGCCACACCGGCGAGCTGCACGTCCTGCCCGCGCTGCCGCCGGCCTGGCCGAGCGGGCGGGTCACCGGTCTACGCGGTCGGGGCGGGCACACGGTCGGCATCACCTGGGCGAGCGGCCTGGCCACCGAGATCCTCGTCCGACCGGACCGGGCCGGCACCGTCCGCCTGCGCTCCCGGATCCTGACCGGCACCGTCACCGTGGTCGACACCGCCGACGGTACGGCGGCCCGGACCACCCGGATCGAGTCCGACCTGATCGAGGTCACCGTGCAGGCCGGGCGCACCTACCGGGTCACCAGTTCCGGGGCCGCCACGCCGACGCTGGAGCAGAGCTTCAGCAACGTCGGCATCACCAGCGACAGCAACACCAACGTCGGGAACTTCGACGGCGGTGGGGCCTCGCTCTCCGCGCAGGCCCTCGCGCAGGCCGGTGCGAGCCCGGGGGGCACGGTGAGCCGCAACGGAGTCAACTTCCGCTGGCCCAACGTCAGCTCCGGGGCCGCCGACAACGCCATCGCCTCGGGCCAGACCATCAGCGTGACCGGCACCGGCAGCACGCTCGGCTTCCTGCTGACCGGCACCTACGGAGCGGTGTCGGGGACCGGCACCGTGGTCTACGCCGACGGCACCCGCCAGACGTTCACGTTGAGCTCGCCGGACTGGTACGGCGGGCCGCACTCCGGGGGCACCGCGGCCATCGTGTCCGCGTACCAGAACCGGCCCAACAACGGCCGTCAGAACACCGCCGCCTGCGTCTACTACGTCGGTGTGGCGTTGCAGAGCAAGGCGGTGGCCTCGGTCGTGTTGCCGAACATCAGCGCCCGTCCCGCGACGAACGTGCCGACCATGCACATCTTCGCCATCGCGATCGGGGGCTGACGGCAACGAATCCTGCTCGGGGGAGCACGACCGGGCCCGTCCCACCTGGGGACGGGCCCGGTCGCCGTCGGCGGTCGGCGGTCGGCGCTGCGCCCGGCGCGGGAGCACGACGACGTCGACAGATGGGTGCGCGTCGATGGTGTTCGGTGTGGCCGTGCCTCGGCAACGAGTTTGTCGTTTCTTGTCGCGGCCCGTGCGGCCCATCCCCCGACACGTTCCGCGAGAGCCGACCCCGACCTGGTGGAACATGGCTGCGGGAACGTCGGCGCTGTCCGGGAATTGTCGTAGCCGGTACTTAGGCTGCCGCGGTGAGTATGAACGGCAACTGGCTGCGCGTTTCGCCCGACGAACTGGAGCGGGCGAGGACAGACCTCGGCTGGGCCTATGACCTCGCGATGACGCAACGGAACGACAACTCTGAACGCTGGGTCGGCATCGACAAGGCCTGGGACGGGTTCGAGTTCCTCCTCGATCGGCTGGGCTTCGAGATCCCGCTGGTCTCGGGCGCGGAGCGGTTCGTGGAGCTGCCCGACGTCGAGCCCGACAGCGAGGAGATGTTCGACTTCCTGGAGAACCTCGAAGACGACTGGGGCTACGGGCCGCCCTCCTATCTGACACCGGTCGACGTCGCGACGGCGGCCGCGCGCCTGGCCGAGCTCACCCAGGACGACCTCATCCGGGGCGTCGACCCACAGGAGTTGGTCCGGGCCGACATCTACCCCGGAACCTGGGACCGACCCGGACAACTTGGGTGGGTGGCCCATTACCTGCCCGACGTCCAACGCTTCTTCGGTGCGGCCGCCAGGGATGGCGCCGCGGTGATCTGCTGGCTCGACTGAGCGGCGGTTCAGCCATCGGAGCGCCGGGCGAGGTGTCCCGACAGAATCGGGTTCATCGGGTTCATCGTGTGCACGGGTGTGCCCGTCAACCGGTGCAGTTCCCGGCTCTGGTCGGACAACCGCAACTCGCGGGCCGCCTCCGACGATCACCCGACGCTCCGGCCCCATCCGCCCATGGTCGAGCGGTGTTCGGCGGACCGGCAAGCGGTTGCGCGCAGTTGTCGTCACGCCGGCACGCAGCCGACCCGTTCGCGGGAAAGATCGGGCGTCACCGACGCGAGTGGTGACAGGATTGGCGGCATGCCTGCTCGCGCACTGAGCTTTGGATCGGTGGCCAGACAATACGAACAGTACCGACCGGGGTACCCCGCCGAACTTGTCGACCTGGTGCTGACGTACGCGGGCCGGCCCGTTCGAACGGCCCTGGAGATCGGCGCTGGCACGGGCAAGGCGACCCGGCTGTTCGCCGCCGCGGGCGTCACTGTCACCGCGACCGAGCCGGACCGGGCCATGCTCGCCGAGCTGCGCAAGCACGTGCCAGCGGGCGTTCACACCGTGCGGGCCGCGTTCGAGGACCTGCGGCCCGGCGCGACGTACCACCTGGTCTACGCGGCGGCGGCCCTGCACTGGACGACACCGCAGGGGCGGTGGTCGCGGATGGCCGCGCTGCTGGAACCCGGCGGCGTGTTCGCCTCGTTCGGTGGACCCACCCAGCTGGTCGACCCGGCGGTGGCGGACGCTGTCCGCGCCGCCCGGGCACCCTTCCTGGAGAGCGACGAGATTCCCTCGCCCGACGGCACGCCCCCGGAGCAGGCCATGCAGTGGCCGGGCACCGAGCTCCAACGGTCCGAGTGGTTCACCGATGTGCAGCAGACCGTGATCGCGCGTCGGCTGACGATGAGTGCGCGCGACTACGTCGGGCACCTGTCGACGATCTCGGCGTACCTCGAGCTGTCGACCTCCACGCAGGAGCAGGTCTTCGCCCAGATCGAACAGGTTCTGCCCGAGACCGTCGAGCTCCGCGCCGACCTCATCGTCCATCTCGCCCGTCGGCGCCCCGATCAGTAGCGCCGACGGCGCTCAGACCAGGAACTCCTCCCGCATCCGCGCGCCCAGGTTGATCCCGCCGACCGCCCGAGGACCGGCCGGATCGTGCACGGCGACGGTGTTGTTGCGACGCATCAGCTCCCGGACCGCGGGTGGCAGTCGCGGCGGGTCGTCCATGGCCGCGAGGACCTGCCCGGCGCTGACGATCAGCCGATCGGCCAAAGTGGCGGCGTCGGTGTCCACCCGCACCCGGCCGTACTCCCAGCCGGAGGTGGTCAGGTCGAGCACCTCGAACACGCGGGTCACCACCGGGTTCGGGTCGGTCACCCGGTCGAGCCGGGGCGCCCGGCTGCCGACCACGGTGACCGCGGCGGCCACCTGCGCGTACGGGTGGAAGCCACACGGCAACGCGAACAGCGGCCAGCGCAGGGCCGGGCCCGCCTCCTTCCACAGCGGCCGGTAGTTACGGCGGTGCACCAGCAGCCGTCGGCCCGTCCGCCGGTGGATCTCCTGCGCCTGGGCCTGAAGGTCCACGTGGGCCTCGTCGGCGACCTGACTCACGATCCGGGTCGCCACCACCAGGCCGTCGTCACTGTCGAGCGAATCGGTGAGCGCGTCGACCTGCTCGTTGAACCGGACCCGCGCGTGGGGGCCGTACCGGGACTGGACGTCGTGCAGCAGCGCCTGCTGGCGTCCCGGGTCGAGCTGGACTCGCCTACCGCCCAGCAATCGACGGAGCCAACGCATGTCGCCTCGATTCAGCAGAGCCGTCGCGGACGGCGGCAATGCTAGTGCGTCGACCCTCCCTCATGTTCCGAAGGGGGGTTGATCGACTCGGCTCTCGAAGACGGCGATCACCGCCGACGCGGCGTGATCAGCCCCGACTCGTACGCCCA
The DNA here is from genome assembly GCF_040649115.1 of Micromonospora sp. NPDC049049. Lineage (NCBI taxonomy): Bacteria > Bacillati > Actinomycetota > Actinomycetes > Micromonosporales > Micromonosporaceae > Micromonospora > Micromonospora sp. NPDC049049. The sequence continues at coordinate 76,375 of NZ_JBEZEX010000014.1, forward strand.
CACGACCAACTGGGCCCGGTCGCGGCAGTGCAGCTTCGTCATCGCCCGGTTGACGTGTGTCTTGGCGGTCAGCGGACTGATCACCATGCGCGCGGCGATCTCGTCGTTGGTCAGCCCACGGGCGACCAGTTCGACGATCTCCTGCTCCCGGGCAGTCAGCACGTCGCGTCCGGCGGTCGGCACGGCCGGCGGCGGTCCGGCCACGAACTCACTGATCAGTGTGCGGGTGACGGTCGGCGCGAGCAGCGCGTCGCCGCGCGCCACGACGGTGACGGCGTGCAGCAGGTCGGCGGGGTCGGCGTCCTTGAGGAGGAAGCCGCTGGCGCCCGCGCGGAGCGCCGCGAACACATAGGAGTCGAGCCCGTAGTTGGTGAGGATGAGAACGCGGATCGTGGCCAGGTCGGGATCGGCGGCGATGCGCCGGGTGGCCTCGATGCCGTCGAGGCCCGGCATCTGCACGTCCATCAGGACGACGTCCGGGCGCAGACTCCGGGACAGGTGAACGGCCGAGGTGCCGTCGGTTGCCTCGCCGACGACCTCCAGGTGGTCCTCGGCGTCGAGCAGTGCCCGGAAGCCGGCCCGCATCAGCGCCTGGTCGTCGGCGAGCAGCACCCGGATCATTCCGACTCCCGCAGCGGGAAGGTGGCCCGTACGGTGAACCCGTGGTCGTCGTGCGCGGCGGTCCGCAGTGTGCCGCCCAGGGCGCTGACCCGCTCCCGCATGCCGCGCAGGCCCACGCCCGGGGTCAGCGGCTCGGTCGGCGACGCCCGACCGTCGTCGCTGACCGCGACGGTCAGCCCCGCCGGGGCGTACTCCACCTGAATGTGCGCGGTCGCGGGCCCGGCGTGGCGGGCCACGTTGGTGAGCGCCTCCTGGATGACCCGGTACCCGGCCTGGTCGACCTCGTCGGGCAGGTCGCCGCGCTGGCCGGTGACGGTCACCTGCACCGGTACGCCGACCGCCCGGGTCCGCTCGGCCAGCTCGTCCACCCGGGCCAGCCCGACCCGATCGCCGTCGGTCGGTGCGCGGAGGACGTCGAGGGTCGTGCGGAGTTCCCGCATCGCGGCACCGCTGGCCTCCTGGATCGCCAGCAGCGTGGCCGACGGCTCCTCGCCGTGTTTGCGGGCCAGGTGCACGGCGATCCCCGCCTGCACCTTGATCACGGAGATGCTGTGGGTCAGGGAGTCGTGCAGGTCGCGGGCGATGCGCAGGCGCTCCTCCCCGGCGCGGCGCAACGCCATCTCCTCGCGGGTGCGTTCGGCCTCGACGGCCCGCTGCTCGACCTGCTCCAGGTACGCCCGGCGCTGACGCGCGACGAGGCCGGCGACGTTGGCCGCCACGAACCAGCCGAGCAGCAGGGCCGTCCGTTCTGCGACCAGTTGGCCTGGTCGGCCGGCCGGCGCCATCGAGATGTCGCTGGCCAGGAAGCTACCGAGGAAGACGAGGCTGGCCACGGCGGCGGCCAACCGGTGTCCCTGCCAGGCGCTGACGTAGACCGCGCAGAGGACGGGGAACGCGGCGGACACCCCGGGATGCACCCGGACGTGAACGGCCAGCATGGCGACGGTGACCACGCCCAGCGCCACCACCGGGTATCGCCGGCACGCCGCCAGGGCCACCACGGTGGCGAGGACCAGGGCGACGTCGAGCACCTCGACCGGCGCGGCGTCCGGGGTGAGCACGGCGTTGCCGAGCAGGAGGACGCCGAGGGCGAGACCGCCGAGGGCGTACGGGAGGTCGCGGCGCATGGTCGCACTGTAGAACGGCCGTCGTCGGTGGAGCATCCCGCGCGCGTGGTAGCTGCGGCGTACCACGGACGCGGTATGAGCGGCGCGGCAAGTGTCTGCGACGGCACGACGCTTTCCCGGCCCGCCGGAACAAGCATCGAGCCCATGACATACCGCTTCTTCGCCCCCACACCGACGAGGGCGGCCACCGGCCGCACCGCAGCCGTCTACCAACAGTTGCGCGACGACTTCCTCGGGCCGTTGCCGACCTTCCAGGCGCTCTCGGCCGTGCCGGAGGTGCTGGCCGCGACCTGGGCTCTGATGCGGGAGGCGCTGCTCGCCGGGGACGCGCCCCGGGTCGACCGCGAACTCGTCGCGGCTTCGGTCTCCCGGGCCAACCGGTGTCAGTTCTGCGTCGACGCCCACGTGCTGTTGCTGCACGCGCTGGGCGCACCGAAGCTGGCGGAGACCGTCGCCCGGGGCGAGACGCCCGCCGAGCCGAGGTACGCCGCGCTCGTCGGCTGGGCGCAGGCGAGCCGCAACCCCAGATCCGCCGACTGGACCAGCACCCACGGCCCGGAGATCACCGGCACCCTGCTCGCCTTCCACTTCATCAACCGGGTGGTCTCCGCGTTGCTCGACCCCGATCTGCTCCCCGGCGGCCTGCAACGTTCCCCGCTGGTGCGCTCGGTCGGGGGCCGGCTCTACGCCAGGGCGGCCCGGGAGTCGAAGGAGCCCGGCCTGAGCCTTTCGCTGCTCGACGTCGACCCGACGGCATCACCTCCCGCCTGGGCGGGGGACAGCCCGGTGGGTGTCGCCTACGCGTCGCTGCGGAACGCCGCCACCCGGGGTGGCGACCTGCTGGGCGCGGTGGCGCGCCAGGCCGTCACGGCCACGGTGCGCTGGGAGGACGGGCAGTTCCCGGCGCGGCCCGCGGACTGGGCCGTCGACCTGGTCCGGGACGTGCCGGGCGCGGACCGCGTCGGGACGCGGATCGCGTTGCTGGCGGCGTTCGCGCCCGGCGCGATCAGCCCGGGTGACGTCGCTCTCTGGCGGCTCTCCCACCCCGCCGACGCCGACCTCGTGCGGTTGGTCGCGTACGGGGCGATCACGGCCACCGATCACGTCGCCCAGGCCCTCGCCTCGGCGCACCTCTAGGAGGCAACCCATGCGCAAGGCTCTCGTCATCATCAGCGCACTGCTGCTCGTCGCGTTCGCCGTGCAGTTCGTCCTCGCCGCCGTGGGTGGGTTCACCAGACCCGCCGGCGACGACGCGTACGCGCTGCACAGCGTCAACGGCATGGCGGTGATCCCGCTTCTCACGCTGCTCACCGCCCTGTTCGCCGCGCTGGCGAAGGCACCCGGAAAGATCATCGGACTGGCGGTCCTCCCGATCGGCCTCGTCGCCCTCCAGCCACTCATCGCCATGTTGGCGGAGGCGTCCACCGACGCGTCGGGTGTCAGCACCCCGCTCGGCCTGACCATCGGTGGGTTGCACGCGCTCAACGGGATCATCGCGGTGCACGTCGTGGTCGGCGTCCATCGGGCGGCGCGACAGCTCGCCGTCCCGGTCCCCGCCGGCACGGCTCGGCTGGTCACCCGGGAAGGAGAACCGGCGTGACCACCGGGTCGCTGCTCGTGGCCGACCTCGTGATCGCGGTCCTCGCGGTCGCCGCCTGGCTGGGGGCTGGCGCCGCGTCCGCCGCCCGTCGTCGCCCGCTCGCACTGGGACTGGCGGCCGTCGCGCTGCTCGCCACGCTCGCCCGCGCGCTCACGATCACCGCCCTCGCCCGGGCCGGCTGGTGGTTCGCGGCGGAGAAGGTCCTCATCGCGGCCCCGCTGTCGCTCGCGGCGGTGGGCGTCGCCGGTCCGCGGTTGCTGCGGGCCCCGGGCGACATCCGGGCCGTCGCGGTCCCGCTCCTCTTCGCCGGGTACGCCACGAGCAGCGCCCTGCTCGTGACGGTCCTGCACGGCTATCCGGCGTCGGCCGGGGCGGGGCTGCTGGCGGTCGCCGGGGTAGTGGCGGCCACGGTGATCTCGGCGCGTGCGCTCGGTGCGCGCCCGTCCCGGACGGTGTCCCGGACGGCCCTCGTGGTGGCGGTCGCGGCCCTGCTGACCGGAACCGGGCTGACCGTCACCCCGGGCGCCGCGCCCGCCGTACCGCATGAACATGCCTCTCCGGCGGCCCGCATCGCCGACGAACCCACCCGGCGGTTCACACTGACCGCCGCAACCGCCACCGTGGACGCGGCCGGACGGAACGTCGCGGCGTGGGCCTTCAACGGGCAGGTCCCCGGACCGGAGTTGACCGCCACCGTCGGCGACGTCCTGGAGGTGACGCTGCGCAACCGGAACATCGAGCGCGGCGTCACAGTGCACTGGCACGGGTACGACGTGCCCAACGATCAGGACGGGGTACCCGGTGTGACCCAGGCGGCGGTGCGGCCCGGGCAGGAGTTCGTCTACCGGTTCCGCGCCGACCAGGCCGGAACGTACTGGTACCACACGCACTCGGCCTCCGATGTCGGCGTGCGGATGGGTCTCTACGGGGTGCTGGTGGTGCGACCGGGCCCGGTGACCGGCCTCGACGTCACAGTGCCGGTGCACACCCTGGCGGGCCGTCCGTTGCCCGCGGCGAAAGTGGAGAAGGTCGAGGCCGGCGTGCCGGTGCGGTTGCGGCTGATCAACACCGACAGCACGACGCACCGGTACGCCCTGGCCGGGACCGCGTTCCGGGTGGCCGCGGTCGACGGCGTCGACCTGCGCGGCCCGACGCCGCTGGCGGACACCGCCGTGCTGATCCCGGCCGGGGGCCGCTACGACCTGGTCTTCGACGCGCCGGCGACCCCGGTGGCACTGGTCGTCGACGGACGGACCGTCTACTCGACCGGCCCGGTGTCGACGGCGACCGGCGCCTGGCCGGTGCTGGATCCGCTCGGCTACGGCGCGACCGCCCCGGTGCAGTGGTCCCGGTTCGACAAGACGTTCACCCTCGTCCTCGATCGCGGCCTCGACCTGCGCGGACTGCTACCGCGGTACGCCCACACCGTCAACGGCGCGGCCGATCCGGACATCTCACCGCAGGTCGTACGTCTGGGTGACGTCGTACGGTTCACGATCGTCAGCCGGTCGCAGACCGTGCATCCGTGGCACCTGCACGGCCACCACGTCCTGGTGCTGGCCCGCGATGGTCGACCGGCGACCGGAAGCCCGCTGTGGCTGGACTCGTTCGACGTCCGTCCGGGCGAGGTGTGGGAGGTGGCGTTCCGGGCCGACAACCCGGGGATGTGGGCCAACCACTGCCACAACCTGGCGCACGCCGATGCCGGGATGACGCTGCATCTCACGTACTCGTGATCGCCGAGGCCTGTAGTTTTCTGTCATGACTGAGGACACCTTCCGTTCGGTGGCGATCGAGCGCACCAGCCTGGGCAACTACGTCGTGCGGAACTCCCGTGGTGGGTCGGTGTCGCTGGGCACTGGCGAGGACGGCAGTTTCACGCCGGTGGAGTTGCTGCTGACCGCCATCGGCGGTTGCGCCGCCGTGGACGTGGACCACATCACCAGTCGCCGTGCCGAGCCGACCGAGTTCGCCGTCGCCGTGACCGGTGACAAGATCCGGGACGAGGCCGGCGGAAACCGGATGCGCAACCTGCGGGTCGAGTTCACGGTGAGGTTCCCGGAGGGCGCGGAGGGCGACGCGGCCCGTGCGGCGCTGCCCCGGTCGTTGCAGCAGTCGCACGATCGGTTGTGCACGGTCTCCCGTACCGTCGAGCTCGGCACTCCGGTCGCGATCGCCGAGGGCCCGGGGCCATCGGAGACTGATCGGCGCTGAGCACTGCTACTCAGGCCCGTAGGGCTCGTTCGTGTGAGGGTGGCGGGATGCGTCGACTACTGGTGCCACTGCTGATCGTCCTCACCGTGGGGGTGGCGTGTGCCGACCCGAACGCCCAGCCGGGTCGCTCGGACCCGACGGTCGCGCTGCCGGTGCCCACCGAGTTGCTCGCCGACGGTAGCGTGCCCTGGGCCGACCTGAAGATCACCGACGAGGACTTCAACGGTCGCCCTGCCGCGCCGAGAACGCCGGCCACCGGCAGCGAACCGTGCCGGGCGGAGCAGCTGACCGGTCGGCTCACCACCTGGACGCGGCCCAGCAACGGCGGTGAGACGCCTCGGGGCTTCGACGCCGCCATCGGCAAGCTCATCGGCGAAGTGGACGTGCGGAACTCGTCGACTGTCGAGTGCACCCTGCAGGGCGAGGTGCCCACGACCATGCGCGCCGCCGGTCGCGAGATCCCGATGCTCTACACCCACGGCATCGACGAGGAGGGCCGCACCCGGGTGGTCGTCGTGCCGGCCGGCGGCAACGCCAGCCTGCGTCTGGACTGGTCCGGACCGTTCTGCCAGCCGGTGAAGGGGTCGTTGGAGCTCGCGATCGAGCTGCCGCACGACGGTGGCAGGCTGCGCGCACCGGTCACCGCCGACGAGCGTCCGGGCTGTCCACAGGGGGAGGGGGTCAACCCCCGCGCACGCGGGACGCTGTCCGCGAGCGGGTTCACCGAGCCGGTGGCGGTGTCGAAGCCCCCGTCCTCGCCGCTCGAGAAGCTCACCGTCGCTGTGCAGGGGCCGACGACCGCCGTCGCCGGGTCGCGGCTCACCTTCCGGGTGACGCTGGGCAACCCGACCGGCGGCCCCCTCGCGTTGGACCCTTGCCCGGCCTACCTGATGGAACGGTTCTCTCTCGGCGACGCGACGAACGACGCGGTGAATTCGGCCCAGCTCTACCGGCTGAACTGCCGCGCCCTACCGCAGATCCCCGCTGGCGGCACTGCCGTGTTCGAAATGGTCGCCGAGGTGCCGGCCTCGATGCGCGCCGGGCGCGAGCTGACCGTGACGTGGAAGCTCTATCTGCCGCACTACGTACAGCGGAGCAACCAGTTCGGTGTCGTGACCCTCACCGTCGTCTGAGGAAGGTCACCGCCCGGCCGGCAGCATCGGCAACCCCCATCGGCGAGAACGAAATATAGATGCTGTTGAGGGTATGGGAGCGCTCCCGTAGCATACCTGACGCGGCCTGTTAACGTTCACAACCGGTCACCACGCAATGACCACCACCAATGCATGGGCCGCCGTCCCGCGAGGAGGGTGCTACATGGTCAGATCCAGAGCCACCAATGCCGGTCTGGTTGCGGCCGGCGTCGGCTTACTGCTGTCGTCGACAGTTGTCGCGGCGCTGCCGGCCGGTGCTGCGGCTGAGGGTTGTTCGGTGAACTACGCCGTGTCGTCGCAGTGGCAGGGCGGCTTCGGCGCCAACGTGGCGATCACGAACCTGGGTGACCCGCTGAACAGCTGGACGCTGACCTGGTCGTACGGTGCCGGGCAGACGGTGACGCAGGCCTGGAACACGTCGCTGACGCAGAGCGGGTCGGCGGTGACCGCGAAGAACGTGAGTTACAACGGTGCGATCCCGGCCAACGGCACTGTGTCGTTCGGGTTCAACGGGTCCTGGACGGGCAGCAACCCCGCCCCGACGAGCTTCGCCCTGAACGGTGTCACCTGCACCGGTGGCACGACGCCGACTACTCCGCCCCCGACGACTCCGCCGCCGACCGACCCGCCGCCGACCACGCCGCCGCCCACCCAGACCTGTGACCTTCCGTCGACGTACCGGTGGTCGTCGACCGGCGCGCTGGCGCAGCCGAGGTCCGGGTGGGTGTCGCTGAAGGACTTCACCGTCGCCCCGTACAACGGCCAGCAGCTCGTCTACGCCACCACCCACGACACCGGGACCAGGTGGGGTTCGATGAACTTCGGTCTGTTCTCGAACTACTCGCAGATGGGCTCGGCGAGCCAGAACGCGATGAACAACGCGACCGTCGCGCCGTCGTTGTTCTACTTCGCGCCGCGCAACATCTGGGTGCTCGCCTACCAGTGGGGTGGGCCGGCGTTCTCGTACCGCACCTCGACCGACCCGACCAACCCGAACGGTTGGTCGGCGGCGCAGACGCTGTTCAGCGGCAGCATCACCGGCTCCGGCACCGGCCCGATCGACCAGGCGGTCATCGGTGACGGCACGAACATGTACCTGTTCTTCGCCGGTGACAACGGCAAGATCTACCGGGCCAGCATGCCGATCGGGAACTTCCCCGGCAGCTTCGGCTCGAACTACACGACCATCATGAGCGACACCACGAACAACCTGTTCGAGGCCGTTCAGGTCTACAAGCTCCAGGGTCTGAACAAGTACCTCATGATCGTCGAGGCGATCGGTTCGCAGGGTCGCTACTTCCGCTCGTTCACGGCCACCAGCCTGGGTGGGTCGTGGACGCCGCAGGCCACCAGCGAGAGCAACCCGTTCGCCGGCAAGGCCAACAGCGGTGCCACCTGGACCAACGACATCAGCCACGGTGAGCTGCTGCGCACCAACGCCGACCAGACGATGACCGTCAACGCCTGCAACCTGCAACTGCTCTACCAGGGTCGTTCCCCCAGCTCCGGCGGCGACTACGGCCTGCTGCCGTACCGGCCGGGTCTGCTGACCCTGCAGCGCTGACCCGCTTCGATCGCGCTCGACCGACCTGGAACGGGGCGGGCTCGGCGTCACAGCGAGCCCGCCCCGCACCACGCCGGGCGCGATTGATCCTCTGGCGTCCCCGCGTCTCCGGAAACCTGGCATTGGATCGTTCCCAAGACGTCGGGCTGACAAAGACGGGACACGACACGCGCCAGCGGGGCGGGCTGTGGCTGACGAGTTTGGGACGATGCGCCGGTCGACCTACCGACGTCACCCGACTCGAAGGGACCTCCGCGATGGCAAAGGTCATCTCCACGCTGTTCATCTCGGCCGATGGTGTGGCCGAGATCGACCCTGACTGGCACTTCCCGTACTTCGACGAGAACATGGGCCGCGCCGTCACCGAGGACTACGACGCCGCCAACGTGCTGCTCATCGGCCGCGAGACGTACGACAGCTTCGCCGGGGCCTGGCCGGACCGTGAGGCCGCCGGTGGCGAGGACGCACCGTTCGCCAAGCAACTCGGCGACATGCGCAAGGTCGTCGCCTCGCGTCAGCCGCTGGAGTTCTCCTGGCGCAACTCCGAGCTGATCGACGGGGATCTCCTCGACGCCGTCACCGCGCTCAAGGCCGACGCCGGGGTGCGCGGGGTTCTCATCCCCGGGTCGATCTCCGTCGTGCAGCAACTGCTCGCCGCCGGCCTGGTCGACGAGCTGCGTCTGCTGGTGCATCCGGTGGCCGCGCGCAAGGGCCGCAGGCTGTTCGACGAGGGTGACGCGGCGTACCACCTGCGACTGCTGGCAACGGAAGCGTTCCCGACGGGTGTCCTTCGCGTGATCTACGCGCCGGGCCCGGCGCCGACGCCGGTCGGCTACGACGAGGTCACGGACCAGGTGCCAGCCGGAAACTAGGGCGCGCTTGCGGGGACGGCCGCCGCGCCGGCCGTTCTCCGACCGAGGCCGTCACAGGCCCATGTGAAGATCTCGGCGTGACTCAGTGGACGTACAACGATCGCCCTGCCAGCGTCAGGTTCCTCAGCGATCGGATCCCCGAGCCGGGCCGCACCGCCATCGAGGACGAGCTGTGGGCCTGGGTGGTGCGTGGTGAGAGCGACGCGGACGAGTTCGTCGACTTCTTCGACGACGACGACGAGCGCTGCGGCGCGACTGACGATGAGCTCAGGGCGGCACACGAGACGGCGTTGGCGGTTCGGCGGGAGCAGCAGCGCGAGTGGGGTGAGGTGCGTGGCAACCTCACCCGTGCCTTCGTCGAGCTCAACGGGCTGGGGGTGTTGGCCCGGGAGAACTTCAGCTGTTGTGGCACCTGCGCGAGCGCCGAGATCGACGACGAGCGGGACGACTCACGGCACTGGCGCGGCTTTCTCTGGTACCACCAGCAGGACACCGAGTCCCTGCTCGCGAGCGAGGACGGCGAGGTCTACCTCGGCTACGGCGTCTATCCGCCGGCCGACTTCGACGAGGCCGCCTACGCGGGCCTGTCGGAGGCCGAGCAGCAGGCCAGCTACCAGGCCGACCTGGAACGACTGCTGGACGAGGTCGCGTTCCCGGTGCTGCGCAAGCACGGCATGCAGGTGGAGTGGAACCGCAAGCAGTCCCGGCGGATCAAGGTCACCGGTGCCCGGTGGTATGCGCCACTGAATTGACCGCCATCGTTCCATCCCACACTTCGGGCAGATGTTTAGTGAGGCCCATCGATATTGACGCGCGGCCTCGGCGGCGACAGGATCTCGGGCACCACCACCCCTGATTCCCTCCTGGGAGGCGCCATGACCCGTCCCCGCCTGCCCCTCCTGCGGGCAGCCACCCGGTTGGCCGCACTCGCCCTCGCCACCGCCGGCGTGCTGCTCACCGTCGCCACCCCCGCCAGCGCCGCCGTGCCCACCGGCCGCTACGTAGCGCTGGGCGACTCGTACACCGCAGGCCCGCTGATCCCCACCCAGGTCGACCTCAACTGCCTACGGTCCAACCGCAACTACCCGTCGCTGGTGGCGGCGTCCGCCGGTTCGTCGTCGTTCGCCGACGTGAGCTGCTCCGGCGCCACCACTGACGACATCCTCTACGGCGGTAGCGGCCAACTGGGCATCACGACGCCACCGCAGCTCAATGCGGTCACCTCGAACACCTCGCTGGTGACGGTGCAGATCGGCGGCAACGACATCGGCTTCGCCGGCATCATCGGCGACTGCGCGGAGGCGAGCGTCAGCAGCCCTCTCGGATCTCCGTGCAAGAACCGGTACACCGCCGGAGGCGTCGACCAGTTGCAGGCGCGGATCGTCGCCGCCACACCGAAGATCACCGCCGTGCTCCAGGCGGTCCGGCAGGCCGCGCCGGGCGCGCGGGTCGTGGTGCTCGGCTATCCGGCGATTTTGCCCGACAGCGGTTACGGCTGCTGGCCGGTCGTTCCGATCGCCTACCAGGACGTGCCGTACCTGCGTGGCGTGGAGAAGTCGCTCAACGCGATGCTGGCCAGCGTCGCGAGCGCCAACGGCGCCACCTACGCCGACGTCTACACCCCGTCGATCGGCCGTGACGCGTGCAAGAGCAGCGGCACCCGGTGGGTCGAGGGTCTGGTGCCGCAGAACTCGGCCGCGCCGTTCCACCCCAACGCCCGAGGTGAGCAGGGCATGGCCACCGCCCTGATCGCCAGGCTGAACAGCTGATCAGGCTCCCGAACGATCGAAGCGGCCCCGTCGGAAGCGGCGGGGCCGCTTCGTGGGGACACCGGGCTCGGCCGACGTCGCGGTGCTTGGGATCGGGCAGTCCGGGGTACCGACGATGTCATGCCGATCGTGGGGGAAGTCGTCGGGGACCGTTACCGTCTGCTCGAGAGCATCGCCAGCGGTGGAATGGGCGATGTCTGGCGGGCGGTCGACGAAACCCTGGACCGCCGCGTCGCGATCAAGATGCTGCGACCTCGGCTGGTCACCGATCCCGGCTTCGGCGAACGGTTCCGTCGCGAGGCCCGGGCGATGGCGGCCCTGCGTCACCCGGGTGTCGCGCAGGTCTACGACTACGGTGAGGTGTCCCAGCCCGACGCGCCGGTGCTCGCGTACATCGTCATGGAGTGCGTGCAGGGGCAGCCCCTGTCGGAGCGGATCGCCGAGATGGGCCGGCTGGGTGTGGCCGAGACGATGTCGATCGCCGCGCAGACCGCCCGCGCGCTCCAGGCCGCGCACGACGCCGGCGTCGTGCACCGGGACGTCAAGCCCAGCAACCTGATCATCGAGCCGGACGGGCACGTCGTACTCGTCGACTTCGGCGTCGCGGTGACCCAGGAGGCGGCGAGCCTAACCGGGACGAACCAGGTCGTCGGCACCGCCCTCTACATGGCGCCCGAGCAGGTCACCAGGAGCGAGACGACGTCGGCGATCGACATCTACGCGCTGGGAGCGGTCGTCTACCACTGTCTTGCCGGCAGGCCCCCGCACGAGGGCGAGAACGCGATAGCGGTGGTGTTGCGTCATCTCGAAGAGGAGCCGTCGCCACTGCCCGAGGACGTTCCGGAGGCGGTCCAGCGGTTGGTCGCCACCGCGATGGCCAAGGACCCCACCCGTCGCTTCCCGACGGCGGCGACAATGGCCGCGGCGGCCCAGGGGCTCGCGGATCCGTCCGATCAGCTGCGGACGGCTGTCGGAGCGCCGGTCGGGGCGGCGGTCGAACGCACCGAAATTCAGCGGTCGGTCGTCGGCGGTGCGGCGAAGCGCTCGGGCGGCCCTGGGCCCAAGGTGCTCGCTGTGGTTCTCGGATCGATGGCCGCCGCAGCAGCCGTTCTGGTGTTCGCCGATCCCATCGGGATGATGACGGGCCCGACCGACGGGCCGTCGACGCCGCCAGCGGTGTCGCCGACGGGCCCTTCGCAGCGCGAGCCCGACCTGGGCGTGGGCGGCGGAGAGCCGGCTACCCGCGGTTCCGGGGGTCTGCCGGTCCGCGCGCCTGGCTCCCCGACCCCGACGGCAGGCGTTTCGGCGGGTGCCGGGCCGGTCGGCCAGCCAACGCCCTCCGGCGAGAGCACCGGGGGCGCGCCCGAGCCCACCTCGTCCGAGAGCCCGCCAGCGGAGCCGACGGCAGCCCCGACGGGTGGGACGACGGCGGCACCGACCGCGACAGCGTCCGAGGAGAGCGAGGAGGAGCCGGCCACGGAGCCGACGAAGAAGCCGTCCCCGGGGGCGCCGGCCGCGGACGAGAACGCGGCGCCGGAGGTCTAGTGACACACTGCTGGCGTGACGGCCGAGGCCGCCACGCCAGCAGTGTGGGTCAGGAGTCGATCGGGTCAGCCGGTGCTGCAGGTGATCGTCGGCCAGTTCCAGTTGCCGTTGGCCATGACCGTGATCCCGAAGTTGTTGCCGTTGCCGTTCGGCCTCGCGGTGACGGTGCCGCTGCTGCCGCTGACGGAGGCGTTCCAACTGTTCTGGATGCTCTGGCCGCCACCGAGGCCGAGGCTGACCACCCAGTTGTTGGTGCCGCTGACGGCGACGTTGAGGTTGAACCGGTCACCCCACTGCTGGCCGGCGGAGATCGTCGCGTTGCAGTTGCCGTTCCCCGGGTTGCCGGTGGTGGGCGGAGTGGTCGTCGGGTTCCCGCCGCTGCCCTCCCGCACGGTGATGTCGGAGCTTCCCTGGCTCTGGTAACCCTCGGTGGCCATGACCTGGTAGCTGTGATTGGTGCCGAGGTTCAGGCCGGCCCGGGCCCAGGCGTCGAAGTGGTTGGCGGTGGTGATGGTGCCACTCGAGCGCTTCTGCTGGCGGACGCTCCAGAACTGGTAGAACGTCTGGTTGCCGTCGATCGACGGGGCGTTGACCCGCTGGCTGCGGAGGATGTCGTAGGTGCCGCCGTCAGTGGTGACAGTGCCCATCCGGGTGGCGCCGCTGCTGGGGTTGTAGCTGCCGAAGTTCTCTACCACGTAGTACTCGATGAGCGGGTTGCGCGTCCATCCGTACAGGGCGAGGTAGGTGTTGTTGTTGCCCGGGTTGTAGCTGCCCGAGTAGGTGACCGTCCGCCGGGTGCCGGTGGCCCAACCCTTGCCGCCGACCCAGTTGTTGGTGCTCCTGTCCCAACTGCTGGTGTATCGGCCATCGGCGCGCAGCGTCATGCTGGCGTTGCCGCTGTCCTTCCAGAACGAGAAGTAGTACCCGTTGTGCGTGCCGGTGAGGTTCGACGTGAGGGTCCGGTCGGCCTCGGCGTACGCGTTGGTGGCCGTCATCGTGCCGGCGACGGCCACGACGGCGGCGCACGCGGCGCCCAGGAGCAGCCGCATACGGGCGCGGCCTCTCGGTTTGGTGTGGCTGGTGTCGGTCATGGAACTGTTGCCTCCTCTGACGGCTGGCGGGGGCCAGCGGCGCGGTACGCCTCGGCAGGCTGCCGGTGGTCGGGTGACGGCCACGGCGTCGTACCGCTCGGTGGTGGTGGGGCCGGTCGTCCTGCACGACGATCGGAGAAGTGGGGCGTGGTGGCTGGTGCTGACGACAATCGAACGCCGTCGATGGCGACCGTATTAACCCGGCCGTCGACTTGTCAACAACTTCCGGAAACAGAGCAGCAACACCGCCGCCAGTCCCGGAGCGGCATCCATCCAGGTCAGTAGTGGATCAGAGGTCAGGGCGGTCGTCGCGGCGTCCCAACAGCCGAACATCGGCCGGGATGGGTCCGCCGAAAGTTCCGGAGACTTTCCGGACCGGGTGCCCCGGCCTTGGCCAACGACACGCGTTGCCCGAGGGGTCAGCGACGACGTAGGTCGTTGAGCCGGGCGGCCTGGCGGGTCAGATGGTCGCGTTCGGCGAGGTTGGGGGCCTGCTGGGCAGCCTCGGCGTACAGCCGCGCCGCCGTTGCCAGGTCGCCGTCACGCTCGTTCAGGTACGCCGCCACCGCCGTGTACCGGGGCAGCGCGTCGTCCACCGCCGCGAGCGCCGTCAGGCCGGCCCTGGGACCGTCGGCCTCACCGACCGCCACCGCGCGGTTGAGTCTGACGACCGGGTTCCCGGTCAGGCGCACCAGTTCGTCGTACCACTGCACGATCTACACCCAGTCGGTCTCCGCGGCGGTGGGCGCGTCCGCGTGCAGCGCCGCGATGGCCGCCTGGGCCTGGAACTCACCCAGTTGGTCGCGGGCCAGGGCCGCCTGGAGAATCGCGACGCCCTCGGCGATCGACCGGGTGTCCCAACGGCTGCGGTCCTGCTCGGCGAGCGGTACCAGGCTGCCGTCGGGGGCGGTCCGGGCGGCGCGCCGGGCGTGGTGCAACAGCATGAGGGCGAGCAGCCCCGCCACCTCGGGGTGGTTGATCGCGTTCGCGAGCTGCCGGGTGAGCCGGATGGCCTCGGCGGCGAGGTCCACGTGACCGGAGTAGCCCTCGTTGAAGACCAGGTAGAGGACGCGCAGGACGGTGGCGACGTCACCGGGCCGGTCGAACCGCAGCCCGGAGATGGTGCGCTTGGCCCTGCTGATGCGTTGCGCCATGGTCGCCTCGGGCACCAGGTAGGCGTGGGCGATCTGCCGGGTGGTCAGTCCGCCGACAGCGCGCAGCGTGAGCGCGACAGCGGACGACGGCGTGAGCGACGGGTGGGCGCACAGGAAGTAGAGCTGGAGCGTGTCGTCTGCGGTGGGGGTGGGCCCCGGCTCCGGCTCCTCCTCGACGAGATCCTCGCGCCGGCGGCGAGCGGAGTCGGCTCGGGCCGCGTCGAGGAACCGTCGCCACGCCACGGTGGTCAGCCACCCCTTCGGGTCGCGCGGCGGGTCGGCCGGCCAGACCCGGACCGCTTCGACCAGGGCGTCCTGCACGGCGTCCTCGGCCGCCGCGAAGTCGATTCCGCGGCGGACGAGGATCCCGAGGACGCTCGGCGTGAGGTTGCGCAGCAGCGTCTCGTCCATCGGAGTCGTCACTCCGTGATGGTGGGGGGCTCGCTCAGGAACGGGCGCAGCTCCAGCCACTCGTGGATCGGCTTCCCGCCCGCCCCGGGCGCGGCCGACAACTCCCCGGCCAGCTCGACAGCCCGGTCGTAGCTGTCGACGTCGATCACCATCCAGCCGGCGATGAGATCCTTGGTCTCGGCGAACGGGCCGTCGGTGACCGGCGGGCGGCCCTCGCCGTCGTACCGGACCCACGCTCCCTCCGGGGCGAGTGCCTGACCGTCGACGAACTCGCCGGTTCCCTCGAGTCGGGCCGCGAAGTCGCGCATGTACTGCATGTGGGCCGAGATCTCCGCCGGGGTCCACTGGTCCATCGGCACGTCGTTCACCCCGGCCGGGCCGCCCCGGTAGTGCTTGAGCAGCAGGTACTTGGCCATCGTGGTGCTCCTTGGTGTTGGCTGCGACCCATCGTGGTCACGTTCACTCCGGGGACGGAGCCGCTCGGCGCTTCTCGACACGGCTGTCCGAATTTCTTCCTCCCGCAGGTTAACCTCGGGTGAATCGTCCGCCGTTGAGGCACCTCGGGCGGCGCAAAACTTGATTCGTTCCAAAATAGTGAGCTAGTGTTCGTCGGGTGATGTCCGACTTCGAGGCGCAGCTACGGGCTGTCTCGTTGCGCGTGACCCGGCCCCGGTTGGCGGTGCTCGCGGCGCTGCGTGACCACCCGCACGTCGGCACCGACGCGGTGATCGCGCTGGTCCGCGCGGACCACCCGACGGTCTCCCACCAGGCGGTGTACGACGTGCTGCGGGTGCTCACCGACGCCGGGCTGGTGCGGCGCATCCAGCCGGCCGGGGCGACCGCCCGATACGAGTCCCGGATCTCGGACAATCACCACCATGTCGTGTGCCGCTCCTGCGGCGCCATCGCCGACGTCGACTGTGCCGTCGGCCACGCTCCCTGTCTCACCGCCTCAGGCGACCACGGTTTCGTGGTCGACGAGGCGGAGGTCGTCTATTGGGGCACCTGTCCCGACTGCGCGACCGAACGCACGCCCCAGAGATCCGCAAGCTCGGAAGGAAGTACATGAGCGACACCCAGGACAACGGCCCCGTCAGTGCGCAGGGCGTGGACCAGAAGGCAGCGGCCGGCTGCCCGGTCGCGCACGACTCGGTGACCGCGCACGGCAGCGAGAGTGAGAACCCGGCGATCGACTCGCCGACCCCGAAGACCGGTGGTCGTCCGCGCACCAACCGGGACTGGTGGCCCAACCAGCTCGACCTCTCGGTGCTGCACGCCCACTCGAACAAGGGCAACCCGCTGGGCGAGAACTTCAGCTACGCCAGGGAGTTCGCCAAGCTCGACGTCGAGGCCCTCAAGCGCGACATCGTCGAGGTGCTCACCACCTCGCAGGACTGGTGGCCGGCCGACTTCGGCCACTACGGCGGCCTGATGATCCGGATGAGCTGGCACTCCGCCGGCACGTACCGCATCGAGGACGGTCGCGGTGGCGCCGGCGACGGTGGTCAGCGTTTCGCTCCGCTCAACAGTTGGCCGGACAACGCCAACCTGGACAAGGCCCGCCGGCTGCTCTGGCCGGTCAAGCAGAAGTACGGCCAGAAGATCTCCTGGGCCGACCTGATCGTGCTCGCCGGCAACGTCGCCCTGGAGTCGATGGGCTTCAAGACCTTCGGCTTCGGTTTCGGTCGCGAGGACGTCTGGGAGCCCGAGGAGATCTTCTGGGGCCCCGAGGACACCTGGCTGGGAGACGAGCGCTACGCCTCCGAGAAGGAGATGGCGGCTGGCGTCGGCTCGACCGAGATGGGTCTCATCTACGTCAACCCGGAGGGCCCCCGCGGTAACGCGGACCCGCTTGCGGCGGCGCACTTCATCCGCGAGACCTTCGGCCGGATGGCGATGAACGACGAGGAGACCGTCGCCCTCATCGCCGGTGGTCACACCTTCGGTAAGACCCACGGTGCCGGCGTCGCCGACAACCACGTGGGTCCGGAGCCCGAGGGCGCGCCGCTGGAGGCGCAGGGCCTGGGTTGGCTGAGCACCCACGGCAGCGGCAAGGGCGCCGACACGATCACCAGTGGTCTCGAGGTGACGTGGACCGACGTGCCGACGCAGTGGAGCAACCGCTTCTTCGAGATCCTCTTCGGCTACGAGTGGGAGCTCACCACCAGCCCCGGCGGTGCGAAGCAGTGGGTCGCCAAGGACGCCGAGGCGATCATCCCGGACCCCTTCGACCCGGCGAAGAAGCACCGGCCGACGATGCTCACGACGGACCTGTCGCTGCGCGTCGACCCGGCGTACGAGAAGATCTCCCGCCGCTTCCTGGAGAACCCCGACCAGTTCGCGCTGGCCTTCGCCAAGGCGTGGTACAAGCTGCTGCACCGCGACATGGGCCCGATCGAGCGTTTCCTCGGGCCGTGGGTGGCAGAGCCGCAGCTCTGGCAGGACCCGGTGCCGGCCGTCGACCACGAGCTGGTGGGCGACGCCGACATCGCCGCACTCAAGGCGAAGGTCCTGGAGTCGGGTCTCACGATCGACCAGCTGGTCTCCACCGCCTGGGCGTCCGCCGCGAGCTTCCGGCACACCGACAAGCGCGGTGGCGCCAACGGCGCGCGGATCCGTCTCGAGCCGCAGCGCAACTGGGAGGTCAACCAGCCGGAGCAGCTCGCGACCGTCCTGACCACCCTCGAGGGCATCCAGCGGGAGTTCAACGAGGCCGGCGGCGCGAAGATCTCCATCGCCGACCTGATCGTGCTGGCCGGTTCGGCAGCCGTCGAGAAGGCTGCGCGGGACGCCGGCGTCGAGGTGACCGTTCCGTTCCGGGCGGGCCGCACCGACGCGACCCAGGAGCAGACCGACACCGAGTCGTTCCGGGTCATGGAGCCGCGCGCCGACGGGTTCCGCAACTACCTGCGTCCCGGCGAGAAGACCCAGCCGGAGGTGCTGCTCATCGACCGGGCCTACATGCTCAACCTGACCGCGCCCGAGATGACCGTCCTCATCGGCGGTCTGCGCTCCCTCGGCGCCAACGTCGGCGGCAGCCAGCACGGTGTGCTGACCGACCGGCCGGGCGTGCTCACCAACGACTTCTTCGCCAACCTGCTCTCCCCGGGCACCCGGTGGAGCGCGTCGAAGTCCGACGAGCACGTGTACGAGATCCGCGACCTGGCCACCGATGAGGTGAAGTGGACCGCCACCGCGGTCGACCTCATCTTCGGGTCCAACTCGCAGCTGCGCGCCCTCGCCGAGGTCTACGCCAGCCAGGACGCCCGCGACAAGTTCGTCGCCGACTTCGTGGCCGCCTGGACCAAGGTCATGGAGCTCGACCGGTTCGATCTCGCCTGACAGGTACCACCGACGAGCCCCGGCCGATCCGCACGTGATCGACCGGGGCTCGTCCCTGTTCGCGTGCCGTTCGACGCGGTACCAGCGCCGGTCACCTCGATGTCACCCCCGGTGCCATTCCCTTTGCGGCGAATCCCATGGATGATTTTCCTGTCTCATTGATCAGGTGGCGGACGGGCCCATCCATGGCAAGGTGTTGACCCTGCCCCGGGCGGCGGGCGCGGACCTAGTCACGCAGGGAGTCAACGTGGCCCATCCCGACCTGCAGGCCGAGGACGTGGACCAGCACGCCGAAAGCCCTGCGATACCCCGGCAACGGGTGGTCTCCGCCGGGCGGTCCCGAGCGGGCGTCGCCGACACAGCAGTCGCCTGGCGTCCGCTGCGGATCGCGATGATCGGTCAGAAGGGGATACCGGCGACCTACGGCGGGATCGAACGGCACGTGGAGGAGATGGCCAGCCGGCTCGCCAGCTACGGCCACGAGGTCACCGTCTACTGCCGCCGGAGCTACGGCGAGACGCCCGCAGACGGCTACCGGGGCGTACGGCTGCGCCAGACCCACACGATAGCGAGCAAGCACCTCGACGCCATCGTGCACGCGGCGACCTCGACCATGGCGGCGATGGCCGCGCGGCCCGACATCGTGCACTACCACGGGCTCGGGCCGGCCCTGGTCGCCCCACTTCCGCGTGCCCTGTCCCGGGCGCGCGTGGTGTTGACGGTGCACGGGCTGGACAACCAGCGGGGCAAGTGGGGGCTCGCCGCGCGGGCCGTGCTGGGCAGCGCCCACTGGTTCAGCGGGTACGTCCCGCACCAGCGGGTAGCGGTCTCCCAGGGGCTCGCCGCCCACTACGGCGCCCGGTTCGGCCGCCCGACGACCTACATCCCGAACGGCGTGAACCCGGCCCGACCGGCGCGTACCCGTCAGATCCAGGACCGGTTCGGGCTGACCCCCGGCGGCTACCTGCTGCTGGTCGGTCGGCTGGTGCCGGAAAAGGCGGCCGACCTGCTGATCCGGGCCTTCCGCCGGACCGAGACCCCGATGCGCCTGGCGATCGTCGGCGGGTCGTCGTTCACCGACGACTTCGTGGACCGGCTGCGCCGGGAAGCCGGGGCGGACGACCGGATCGTCTTCACCGGGTTCGCCTACGACGACCTGCTCGCCGAGCTGTACGCCGGAGCTGCCGGCTTCGTTCAACCGTCCCGGTTGGAGGGACTGCCGTTGACGTTGCTGGAGGCGGCCGCGTACGGGCTGCCGGTGGTCGCCAGCGACATCGCGCCGCACGTCGAGGTGCTCAAGGCCGACACCGCCGGCGGGCGGTTGTTCCGCGACGGCGACGAGGACGACCTGGTCCGGGTGTTGACGTCGCTGCTCACCAACCTGCCGGCTGAACGGGCCGGCGCGGTGGCGCTGGGCGAGCAGATCACCAGCAGGTACAGCTGGGATACTGCCGCCCGCGAGTTGGAGCAGCTCTATCTAAGGCTGGCCCCGGAGCCGGGCCGGCGGGCCAGGGCACGACCCACGGGGACCGTCGACTGACCGGGCGGTGTCAGCCGGGGCAGTGTCGGATCAGCCCCCCGGGGGACGGGGCAGTCGGTGCAATGGCCCCTTCTGCCGTCGAGGTGACAGGACTAGATTGAACCGATCTTGTGCCGGGAGGACATCGGTTGGCCGCGCCCGGCAGCGGCCGAGCAGCGTCGATTCAGTTCAGTGGGATCAGTGGAACAACACACTCAGCAGGTCACTCCGCTCATGACCAGGCGGCTCGACCCGACCCGCCTGCTCACCGGCGCGGCGGCGCTGGCCGCCGCGGTCGTGGCGGTGGTCGCGGGTGTCTCCATGGCGGCCGGTGACCGCAGGGGGATGGTGCTGCCGCTCGCGGCGGTCGTGGGGATCGCGGTGGCAGTCCTCGCGCTGACGCGGTTCGCCGGGTACGTGCTGCTGATGCTCGCGGTGCGCTCCTGCGTCGACCTGTTCAAGCTGACCGGCCCGAGCGCCGGCCAGGCCGAATCCGGCGGGACGGCCCGGGCGGTGGACCCCTCCACCCTGCTCGCCGTGCTGTTCCTCCTCGCCGCCGGGCTCTGGCTGGCCGCGCAGCTCAGCCGGCACGGGCGGCTACGCGGCTCCCCGCTCAGCTGGGCCATGCTGCTCGTCGGTGCCAGCAGCCTGGTCAGCGCCCTCGGTGCCAGCCGGCCGGCGAACAGCCTGCTGGAGGCGCTGCGGATCCTCACCGTGGTGGTGATGTTCGTGGTGCTGGAACAGCTCATGCCGGACACCGCGGCGATCCGTCGGGTCCTGCTCGCCTGCTACGCCTCGCTGGTGCTGGCACTGGGCTACACAGTCGTGCTGTCGCTGCTCGGCAACCCGCCGGCCGAGGTGAAGGGCGACTTCACCCGCATCAGCGGCACGTTCAGCCAGTCGACCACGTTCGGCCGCTACCTGATGTTCATGGTGATCTTCGGGTTCGCGGTGTACCGCTTCCTCGATCGTCGCCTGCGGGCGTCCCTCGGGGTGCTGCTCGCGTTCTCGCTGCTGTTCCTGCTGCTCACCAACACCCGCAGCGCCCTGCTCGGTGCGGCGATCGGCCTGGTGGTGGTCGCCGCACTGCATCGCAGCAAGCGGATGCTGGTCACCCTCTGCGTGGTGGCGGTCGCCGGGGTGGCACTGGTGCCCGCCGTCGGCGAACGCTTCGCCCAACTCGGCACGTCCCGCGCTGTCGGCGGAGACCCGACCGGAAACACCCTGGCCTGGCGGATCGGCTACTGGACCGAGATCGTCACACTCGCCGACCGGAACCCGGTGACCGGCATCGGGCCGAACATGACCCAGCGGGAGACCGACGAGGCGAAGAAGCCGCACAACGACTTCCTGCGGGCGTACGTGGAGACCGGGCTGCTCGGTCTCGGGGCGTACCTGCTGATGCTGTTCGCCCTTGTGCACACCGCCCGGACCGCGCTGCGGCGCGCGCCTCCGGGCAGCTTCGAGCGCGGCGTCGCGGTCGGGTTCACCGGCTGCGCCGCCGCGTTCGTGGCGGTCAGCGCCGCCTCCAACGTCATTTCCAACGTGGTCACTCTCTGGTACTTCGTCGCGTTCGCCGCGGCGGCCAGCGTGATCGCCCGCCAACCGGCTCCGAACCTGACCGGCGAGCAGCCACGAGGCACGTCCGTCCCGGTTTGACTGAACGACAGCATTGGGGAAAAAGTGGAGATCGTCGACTACCTGCGGGTCGCCCGGCGGCGCCTCTGGGTACTCGTGGGGGTGCCGGTGCTCGCCACCGGCGCCGCAGCCGCCATCGTCCTGGCAGCGCCACAGCAGTTCAGCGGGACCGCGTACGTGGCGGCGCCGGCCCTGGTGGGCGGCGTGGCCGGGACGCAGTACACCGGTACGCAGGCGGCGAACCAGTTCGTCGCGGCGTTCGGCGCGGCGGTCACCTCGCCCCGCGTCCTCGCCGACGTGGCCGCCGACACCGGGGTGCCGCCGGAGCGGTTGCGCGACGGGCTCGCCATCACCCAGGTCGGCGCGAGCAGCCAGTTGGAGGTGACCTACACCGCCGGCGACCGGGCGACTGTCGCGCCGGTGCTGACCGCGACCACCACCCGGGCGCTGGCCTTCCTCTTCTCCTCCCAGGTCGGCATCGCCACCGGTGAGGTCGAGGCGGCCAACGCCGACGTCACCGCGGCGACCAAGGCGATCGGTGAGTGGGAGAAGACGAACAAGGTCTCCCAGCCGGACCGGATCTACCAGGCCACGTTGGGCGAGCTGACCAGCCTGCGCCAGCAGCAGCTCTCCATGCAGGCGGTCGGCAACGGTAGAGGTGTCGACGCGGCGACCGCCGCGATCACCGCCGCCCAGAAGAAGCTCGACGAGCTGGGGCCGAAGCTCCCCGACTACCAGGCCCTGATCGCCCAGCGGGACGCGGCGACCAATGCCCTGTCCCAGGCGCGGGAGGGGTTGCAGGCGGCGCGGGCGCAGGCCCAGGCCGCCGATCCCAAGCAGGTGACCAGCATCGGCGAGGCGCACGAGGTGAGCCGGATGACCGAGCTGGTGCGCACCGCCCTGCCGGTGGGCGGTGCGGGTCTGCTGCTCGGGGTGCTGCTGGTGGGCGTACTCGAACTGCTCTCCCGGGGTCGTGCCGCCGCCCGGCCGGTGGCTCCGGCGGCGGCGACCACAGCGGCCCCCTCGGCGCCGGCGGAGACCGTGACCGCGGCACGGTCGTGACCGTCGGAGAACGGCCCGGCGGGTGCGCGAGGTGACCGGCCGGTCGTCGGCCGCGCCGGAGACCGGCGACCAGCAGGTACGCGGCATGGCCCGCGGCGGTGTGCTGAACCTGGGCAGCGCCGTGCTCAGCCAGGTGGCGCTCTTCCTGGTCATGTTGTTGCTGGCCCGGGTGCTGGGTGTACGCGAACTCGGCCGGTACGCCCAGGTCTACGCCGTGCTGTCGCTGCTGGGGCTGCTCTCGCTCTCCGGCTTCCGGGCCGGGTTGACCCGGTTCGTGGCGGTGCACCTCGCCGACGACGAGCCGGCCGCCCTGCGGGGCGCGATCCGGCTCGGGATCGGCATCTCGGCCGTGGCGTCCACAGTGATCGCCCTCGGTCTGGTGGTCGGCGCGCCGTGGCTCGCCGACGCCCTGCACGACTCGCAGCTCACCACCGGGCTGCGGTTGGCGGCGCTCTGCCTGCCCGCCGCCACCGTCTGCGAGGCCGCCCTCGCGGCCACCCGGGGGTGGCGCACGCAACGGGCGTATGCGCTCATCGGCCAGGTCTACGAGCCGGCCGCCCGGCTGGTGCTCACCGCTCTGGCGCTCGCCCTCGGGGCCGGCCTGACCGGCGCGTTCTGGGCGCTGGTGGCGGCGAGCTGGAGCGCGGCCGGGCTCGCCCTCGTGGCGCTCGCCCGGATGGTGCGTCGGGTGCCCGCCGCCCGGCCCGCGTACCGGCCGGGTGAGCTGTTCCGGTTCTCCACCGTCAGCTGGGTCTCCTCGCTGTCGTCCACCGGGCTGATCTGGGTGGACGCGCTGCTGCTCGGCTTCTTCGACTACGGTCCCGACGCGATCGGCGTCTACCACGTGGCGACCCGGCTGGTCACTATCGCGGTGTTCGTGCTGGCACCGGTGAACGCCTCGTTCGGTCCGCACCTGGCGCACCTCTACCACCAGGGTCGACTGGACGAGGTACGCCGGATCTACCGGGTCGCCACCGGTTGGGTGCTCCGGCTGTCGCTGCCGGCCTTCGTGGCGTTGCTGGTCTTTCCGGAGCACTTGCTGCGCGTGGTCGGCGGGCCGGGTCTGGCCGGCGGTGCGGCGGTGACAGTCGTGCTGGCGCTCGGCCAACTGGTGAACGCCGCCACCGGGCCCTGCGGGACGCTGCTGAACATGTCCGGCCGGGTCTCGGTCAACATGGTGGACAACCTCGCGGCCCTGCTGCTCAACGTCGTGCTCAACCTCTGGCTCATCCCGGCGTACGGCATTCTCGGCGCGGCGGTGGCCTGGGCGGTGTCGTTGGCAGCTGTGAACGTCGCACGGGTCTGGCAGGTGCGCGCGCAGGTGCACACCGTGCCGGTGACGGCGGGCATGGTCAAGGGCCTGGTCGCCGCGCTGGTCGCGATGGGTGCCGGGTTCGGTGTGCGGTGGCTGCTCGGGGGCGGGACCGTGCAGCTCGTGGTCGGCCTGGCCGCGATCGTGGCGGTGTACCTCGCCGTGGTGCTCGCCCTCGGGCTCAGTCGGGAGGACGTCATGGTGTTGCGCTCGGTGACCGGCCGAGGCCCTCGACGCGCCCCGGCCGACCCCGCCGACCCCACCGACAGTGCCGGTGTGGGTGCCGCCCGCCCCGTGGTCCGCTCGTGACCGGCGTCGTGCGGCGTCAGGTCACCGACCGGCTGCGTCGGGGGGTACGCGCGGCGCGGGCGTGGGGGCGCGCGGCGAAGCCGGGAGAGCCCGGTCCGTTGCCCGATTTCCTGGTGATCGGTGGCCAGCGCTGCGGCACCACGTCGCTGTACCACCACCTTGCCGCGCATCCGCTGGTCCGGGTGGCCAGCGGCAAGGAGTTGCAGTACTTCAGCATCCACCACGGTCGGGGCGCGCTGTGGTACCGGGGGCACTTCCCTCGTCTCGCCCCGGGCGAGCGCACGTTCGAGGCGAGCCCCTACTACCTGTTCCATCCGAGCGTGCCGGCCCGGGTCGCGGCGACTCTGCCGCAGGCGCGCTTCGTCGTCCTGCTGCGCGATCCGGTGCAGCGCGCCTACTCGCACTACCTGCACACCCGCTCCTACGGCGTCGAGCCGCTGTCCTTCGCCGACGCCCTCGGCGCGGAGGAGGAGCGGCTGGCCCGGGCAACGCGCGGTGGCCCGGACAGCGCCGCCGCGCACCGGGCATTGCGTAACTATTCGTATGCCGCCCGGGGTCGCTACGCCGAGCAGTTGGACCGCTGGTTCGCGCAGGTCCCGCGGGAGCGGATCCACGTCGCCCGAACCGAGGACCTGCACGCCGACCCGGCCGGCACGTACGCCGACATGCTGCGCTTCCTCGGCCTGCCGGCCTTCACCCCCGAGGCGTTCACCCGGCACACCCGTCGCGTCGACCCGGGAGTCTCCGAGCTCACGCCGGAGCTGCGAGAGCGCCTGGGTGAGCACTTCGCGCCGCACAACGCGCGCCTGGCCGCGCTGTTGGGCTGGCCCGACCCCTGGCCCGGCTAGGGCGCGGCGGTCTCCGTCCTAGCGGACGGCGGCGAGGATCCGGTCCACCGGCTGGTCGGCGCGGAGCAGGACGGGGACGTCGGTCACTGTGGTGCCGCCGCCGGCCGCGCCCAGCGGGGAACCCACCGCCCCGGTCCGTCCGCCCGGTGTCGCCGGCACGGTCACCGGCGCGTTCGACGCCGACCAGAGCACCAGCGTGCTCGACCCGCCCCGGACGAACGCGACCCCGTGCAGCCTGCCGGCCACCGGGGTGGGCAGCGGGGTGACTGTGGCGTCCCGCGCCGCGTCGGCCAGGGCGGCCAGCATCCGGCCGGCGTCCCGTTCGGCCCCGTCCGGGTCGAGCAGGCCGTAGCGGACCTCGCTACCGGCGGCGTTGTTCGGGTTGTACGCCAACGGCAGCCAGCTGATCTCACCGATCCCGCCGGCGACCAGCAGGGTGACCGTCTTGACCATCTCCGCCGCCCGGCTGGCCGGGTCGCCGTCGCCGTCGCGCCAGAACTGCCCGACCTCCCACGCCTGGATCGGCGTGCCCGGTGGTGTGGTGGCGCGCAGGTAGTCCAGCAGCGGGGCCACCCCGCTGAAGTGCTCGTAGAAGTGCACCTGGCGGACGTCGACGGTGCGGTCGGTCAGCAGCGACTCGGTCACCGCCAGGAAGCGCAGGCTGCGGCTGTTGGTCTCGGTGCCCAGCGCCCGGCGTAGTTGCGCCTCCCCGTTCACCGCCGGGATCTGCTGCCCCCGGGTGCCGACCCGACGTTGGAAGTACGCCTGGTAGGCGGCGACGGCCTCGGGCATCCGGCCGGCGCGCACCAGCCGGTCGGCGACACCCATGCCGTACGCGACGCTGCTGATGCCGGAGTCGACCACCAGCGCCTTCGGGTCGGTCGCGCGGATCGTCTCGGCGGCGGCCCGGACCAGCCGCGCGTACTCCTCGGGGCTGCCGGCCCAGTAGCTCGGCGCGTTGACCTCGTTCTCGATGGCGTACTCCCGCACCCCGTACGGGCCGTAGCGCTGCACCACCGAGCGGACGAACCGCTGGTACGCGCCGAGGTCGGTGGGCATCGCCGACTCGGTCTTGTTCGCCGCGCCCCGGGTGTAGCGGGCCTTGCCACCGGTCGCCCAGCACACGCCGGTGCGGATCTTCAGGTGCAGCGTGACGCCCAGGTCCCGGCTGCGCGAGGCGATCTCGTCCAGCCCAGCCCAGTCGACCTGCCCCGAGGTCCGTTCGATCTCGCACCAGGAGATCTCCTCGTACGTCGCCGAACCGGCGAGCCGGCGCAGGTACGGCTCGAACTGCTGGTACCGCGACCAGTCCCAGTGCGCGCCGAACGGGTTGCTCACCGGGTCGCCGACGCGCGCCGGCGGGGCGGCTCCGGGTGTCACCTTCGCGGAGGGGGTGGCGGCCGGTGGCGGATCGTCGTCGCCGGCGGTGCAGCCGGCGGTGAGCAGGAGCGTGACGGCGACGGCGGTCGCGGCCGCGCGCAGCCGGCCGGGGCGGGTCACCGGTAGCCCAGCGCGCGCAGGGTCGGACCGGAGAAGACCCAGACCAGCAGGCGCAGGAACGGGTCGAGTTCGCGGCGGTAGCTGCCCACCCGGGAGCCGTAGATGGGTGCGGCGTCGCCCACCGCCGCCCGTCGGCGCTCCGCCTCGGTGGTGTATTTCTGCGCCACGTCGTGCTGCTTGCTGTCGTAGTCGAGGATGCCGTCCTCCCAGGGCTCGCCGAGGAATTCGAAGAGGCCGCGCATCGTCTTCTCCGGCTCGCTGACCGCCTCCTCGTACCGCAGCTCGTAGTAGCGGTCCGCCGGCAGGGTGGCGCCGACGGCCCGCGCGGTGCGGATGTAGCGCGGCCACTTCACCACGCACTTCACAGCGGACCAGTAGCCGAACCGTTTGCGGTGCGAGACCACCACGTCGCGTCCGTCCCGGATGAGGTGCACGATCTGGGCGTCCGGGAAGACCTCGGTGACGAAGTCGAGCGACATGGCGTACAGCGGGGTCTTGTCGGCCCACCGGGCCTTGCCCCGCGTGGCGGCGTAGTCGGCGTGCACGCCGCCGAAGAAGTCCCGGATCCGGCGCAACCAGTCCTCGCGCGGAAAGCCGAAGCGGGCCAGTCGCTCCCAGTCCCGGCCGACGATCCGTCGCAGGTCCGGCAGGAACCGGGTCTCCGGGCCGCAACTGATCCGCGAGTGCGAGTCCAGGACGAGACGCACCATCGTGGTGCCCGACCGCTGGCAGCCGACCAGGAAGATCGGTGCGGTACGGGTTCCGGTCTCAGCCACTGTCGACCGCCTTCGTCGTCTCGGATCGGGCGTCGGCCGCGGCGCGATCGAGCCGGTCGGTCAGCTCGTCGCAAAGGGCCCGGACGCGCCTGTCGATCGGTAGCCGTCGGTGGTTCGTCGGGCCGTGCGACGCGCGTGGGGCGATGTGCGCGTGCAGCCGGGGATGGTAGGTGAAGTCGAGGAAGGCGCAGAGCCGCCGGAGCTGCGCGGCGGGCTCCGCGACCAGGCTGTCGTAGCGGCAGAGCAGCACATCGGCCCGCTGGTCCAGGCCGAGCTGGAAGAACAACGAGTTGCGGACGTACCAGAACAGCGCGGCGCCGCTGTGCGGATCCAAACCCTGCGGGTCGTGGGCCCGGATCAGCTCGACGGTGTCGGCGTCGAGGCGTTGCCCCTGCCACCGGCGGCCGATGCTGCCGTCGGCGATCGCCCGCAGGGCCCGCAGGTTGGCGTCACCGAACTTGGCGACTTCGGAGCGGGCCCGGTCGTCGACGTCGCGGTAGACCCAGAGCGCCCGCCCGGGGGTCAGCCCCGGCAGGGCCAGCAACTCGTCCACGCGGTGGCTCTCACAGAGCGGCTTGACCAGGACGTACGCGTGCCGGCTGCGCTGGAGGGTGGCGGTCAGCACCGGGTCGGGGCGCAGTTGGAAGCGGTGGAAGAGAGTGCCGTCGTTCTCGTTGCGGACCTCGACCTCTCCGGCGGCGTCCAGGCCCCGGACCAGCATGTTCGTGCCGGAGCGTTGCAGACCGACCAGGTAGACCGGCATCGCCGAGCCGGGCGTCCGGCCGGCCCGCCGCCGCCAGCGTCGCTTCGCCAGTGCGGTGCCGATCCGGCCGACCGGGTTGAGGCGGTCCTCCTCGATCAGCCGTCCGATCCCCTCGGTACGAGCCCAGCGCAGGTGCCGCCGGACCCGGCGCGCGGTGTACGCGAGCGCGGAGACCTCGTCGTCGGCTGCCACGGTCCTCCTCGTCGGACACCGGCCCCGGCCCTGCACCAGAGCGGGTGTGACCGGCGGCAGCCAGGTTATCTGGAGATCATGGCGGGAGGCCAGGCCGCAGACCGCACGGGCAGACGAAGATCACCCGTTCAGCCACATGCCAAACGTGAGCTGGACTCGCCGACCTGCCCTGCATACCGTGGGCCCTGGTCGGGGCGGGCAGACCCCGGTCATCACCCCCGGGCCCGGATCGCCCGATCGATGTGAGCAGGGCGAGTCGATGCGCGTGCTGCACGTGAATAAGTTCCTCTACCGCCGTGGCGGCGCGGAGGGGTATCTGCTCGATCTCGCCGACCTGCAACGGGTCGCCGGCGACACTGTCGCCTACTTCGGCATGAGCCACCCTGAGAACGAGTCGCCGCTGCCGTACGCCGCGCGGTTCCCGTCCGAAGTGGAGCTGGAGCCGGCGCCGAGCGGGGTGCGGCCCCGCGCGGTGGCCGTCGGCCGGATGCTGTGGTCACCGACGAGCCGCCGCGGGCTGGCCCGGGTGATCGACGACTTTCGGCCGGACGTGCTGCACCTGCACAACATCTACCACCAGCTCTCCCCGTCGGTGCTCGCCGCCGCCCGCGCCGCCGGTGTGCCGTGCGTGCTGACCATGCACGACTACAAGCTCGCCTGCCCGAGCTACCAGCTGCTGGACCGGGGCCGTCCCTGCCAGGCGTGCGTCACCGGTGGCCCGTTGCAGGCGGCCCGTCGCCGCTGCAAGGACGGATCGCTGTCGCGCAGTGGCCTGCTCGCCGTCGAGTCCTGGTTGCACCGGCAGTTCGACGCGTACGACCCGGTGCAGCTCTTCGTGAGCCCGAGCGGGTTCCTGGCCGACGTGATGCGCCGAGCGGGCGTCTACCCGGACCGGCTGCGGGTGGTCAACCACTTCGTCGACCTGACCGGCGTCGTGGCCAAGCAGACGCCCGGCGGCGGTGTCGTCTTCGCCGGGCGGCTGGCGCCCGAGAAAGGGGTCGACGTGCTGATCGAGGCGGCCGCCGCGCTGCCGGACGGGGTCATCGTGGACATCGCCGGTGACGGCCCGGCCCGGCCGGAGTTGGAGGCGCTCGCCGCGCGGCGGGTGCCCGGCCGGGTCCGGTTCCACGGCCGTCTCGACAAGCCGCGCCTGCACGAGCTGATCCGGTCGGCGGCAGTGGTCGCCGTTCCGTCCCGATGGCACGAGAACCAACCCATGGCGGTGCTGGAGGCGTTCGCCTGCGGTGTTCCGGTGGTCGCCACCGACCTGGGCGGGCTTCCCGAGCTGGTCGAGCCCGAGGTGGACGGCCGCATTGTCGCGGCCGACGCGCCGACGGCCCTCGGCGACGCGCTCAACGACCTCCTGGCCGACCCGGACCGGGCGTACCGGATGGGCCGGGCGGGCCGGGCGAAGATCGCCGCCCAGTTCGCCCCGGACCAGCACCTGGACCGGATCCGTGGGCTGTACGCGGAGGCCGCCGAGGCGCTGCCGTCGCGCCGGGCCGCCGCTGGCGGGGGAGCGGCCCGGTGAGCCCGGTACGGGTGCTCTACCTCGCCGGCAGCGGTCGCAGTGGCAGCACGCTGGTGACCACGGTCCTGGGACAGTTGCCGGGCTTCTTCGCGGCCGGCGAGCTGCGGTACCTGTGGCGGCGCGGCATCCTGGAGAACCGACAGTGCGGCTGTGGCGCCCCGGTCGCCGACTGCCCGCTCTGGGCCCGGGTGCGCGCCGACCTGACCGACGCCGACCCGGCCGGGATCGCCGCCCGGTTGGCCCAGCGGCTGCGGCTGCGCGGACTGCCCGCACTGCTGCGCCGCCAGCGTCGGGGGCAGCCGCCGGTCGCGGGCCACCCCGACGACACGCACCTGGCCCGGCTCTACGCCTCGATCGCCGAGCACGCCCTGGCCGGCCGGTCGGACGGTGTCATCGTCGACTCCTCCAAGCTGCCGCCGTACGGGGCCCTGCTCGGCGGCCTGCCCGGCATCGACCTGTACGTCCTGCACGTGGTGCGCGACCCGCGCGCCACCGCGTACTCGTGGCGTCGCCGACGCCCGCTGGACGGGCGTGCCGACGACCAGCTGATGAGCCGCCCACCGGTCGGCAAGGCCGCGCTGCTCTGGCTGGCCTGGAACACCGCGACCGTACGGCTGTGGGGCGACCGTCGCCGTGCGCCGGGCCGCTACCTGCGGGTGCGGTACGAGGACTTCGTGGCCGACCCGGCCGGTGTCACCGCCCGGATCGCCGGCTTCGTCGGCGCGATCCCCGACGAGCTTCCGTTTCCGACGCCCGCCACGGTACGGCTCGCGCCCACCCACTCGGTGGCCGGCAACCCGTCGCGGCACCGCACCGGACTGGTCGACGTGGTCGCCGACAGCGAGTGGCTGACCGGGCTGCCCACCCGCGCGTACGCGGTGGTCACCGGGCTGACCGCCGTGGCGCTGACCCGCTTCGGCTACCCGTTGCGCCGCCCGGCGGCCACCTCTCCTGCCGCCCGCTTCGCCGCGGACCCGGCCGTCTCCCCGTCACCCGCCACCCGGCAGAAAGGCTGAACGATGCTCTCACTGGTGGTGGGCACCGGTCGCTGTGGTTCGACACTGGTCCAGGAGTTGCTCTCCCGGCATCCAGCGGTCGGCTTCGTCTCCGGTCTGGACGACAAACTGGCCCGGCTCAACCCGAAGGGCAGGTTCAACGGCCCGCTCTACCGGCGTTCGGCGCCGCGCCCGGCGGGGATGACCTCGCTGCGGCACAGTCGACGGTTGCTGGAGCGGGGCCGGCTCCGGGTCGCGCCGTCGGAGGCGTACCACCTGCTCGACCGGCAGGTCCTGGCCGGCTTCTCCCGACCGTGTCGGGACCTGGTCGCCGAGGACCTGACCCCGTTCGTGGCCCGGCGGCTGCGGGCCTTCTTCGACGAGCGGATCGCGCGGCAGGGCTGTCAGCAGTTGGTGCAGCACGTCACCGGGTGGCCGCGGACCGGCCTGCTGCACGCCGCGTACCCGGACCTGCGGGTGGTCAACGTGGTGCGCGACGGCCGGGCGGTGGCCAACTCGTGGCTCCAGATGGGCTGGTGGGACGGCTGGCGCGGGCCGGACAACTGGATCTACGGTCCGCTCCCGTCCGACCTTCGGGAGGAGTGGGCTGAATCCGGTCGCTCCTTCCAGGTACTCGCAGCGCTGGGCTGGAAGATGCTGATGGACGCCTTCGCGCAGGCCCGACTGCGTCACCCGGCCGACCAGTGGCTGGACGTGCGCTACGAGGACCTGGTCGAGCAACCGCGCGAGCAGGTGGGCCGAATGCTCGACTTCCTCGGTCTGGGCTGGTCGACGGCCTTCGAGAAGGGCTTCTCCCGATACGACTTCACAGTGGGCCGGGCGGAGGCGTACCGGGACGAACTCAGCCCGGCGCAGCTCGCCGCGATCGAGCGGGTGCTGGAGAAGTCCCTAGCTGAGTGGGGCTACCCGGTCTACGGAACGCTGCAGGAGTAGAGGACAGCCGTCAGCATGCCGACCGTTCCGGTGACCGGTGTCGACGTCCAGCCGCCAGGACCGTTCGCGACCAGGTTGAAGGTGCCGGTTCCGATGCCCAGCAACCCGCCGGGGACGGTGACCGAGGTGGCGCTGGCGCCGAGAGTCCCGCCGCCGGTGAAGCCGCCCGACAACGACCAGGTGAAGCCGCTGCGCGTCAGGCCGCCGACCGGCAGAGTCCAGGTGAAGGTCGGCGGGGTGAGCACGCCGGCCGTGCACTGCAGGTTGGTCGGTGGATTGACCGTGCCGGCCTGCAGCGAACCGCGACCGTACTCGGCGCCGGTCCAGGCGGCCAGCGTCGACTGCGGCGGTGCCAGCACGACGGCGGTGCCGGCGAGCAGCAGGGCGGCGGCACCCGCGAGCCAGCGCCGTCGGACGTGGCCGGCTCGCTCCCGGGCCGGCAGAGACCGCAGGCGCAGGCGCCTCACAGCCGACCCACCCTGACCCGGCGCGCCGCGCGCACGAGCAGCAGGCCGGTGACGAGCGCACCGCCACCGGCCAGCAGAGGTGTCCACAGGTTGGTCCCGGTGCGCGGAAGCGGGCCGACAGTGCCGCCCGCCGATGCGCTGTCGCCGAATCCGGTCGCCGTGACGATCAGGTCTGCCGACCCCGAGGCCACCGCGTTGGCGAGCAGACTCGCCGTGACGAGCACCCAACGCTGCTGATCGGCGCGCATCGAGCTGATGGTGACCGGGTGCGCGGCCAGCCTGGTGGCGGGACCGTCGGCGAGGACCTGCTCACCCTGGCCGGTGGGGCAGGCACCCTCCACCCAGCGGATGGCACAGACGGCCACCATCACCTGGAGTCCGTCCGGACGGACGGCGAGAGGACCCAGCGCGGACAGCGAGATGGTCACCTCGCCGGGCTGCTCCGCGTGCGCCGAGACGCCCACCTGCCAGGGCACGGGCTGCTCCGGCGCCAGGTTCGTCATGCGATCGTCGTCGCCGATGGAGACCAGCGTGAGGTATCTGCTCCGAATGACCTCCTCGGTGGTGTCCGCGCGGGCCTGGCCAGGCGTCGCGAGTACCGCGGCGGCCACGCCCGGCAGCACCGCCAGCACGACCAGCATGCGTCCCACTGTCGAGTCGCCACGCGGTCCCGTGCCGCTCGGCTGGCTGCCGGGCTCCGGCGCTGCCCCGGCATCGTCGGGCACCGCCGAATCCGGTCGCCGACGGTGCCACGCGCGCTGTCGTCGGGTCCCCGGCTCGCCCCCGCGCGGCCAGAACGCCCAGGTGACGATCACCGCGGCGCCGATCGTGATGAGACTCGTGGCGTAGACGTTCGACACGGCTCGCACCGCGTACCCGAGCCTGGGCACCGACCACTGCACGAGCCGCACGTGGCTCACCGCGTACGGCGCGGCGTCGTTCGACTGGTTCGCGTCCCCCCGAAGGGTGAGCAGGCGGGTGGCCCCACCGCCGTTGGCGATGTCGACCACCCGGTGAGTGATCGGTGGCAGCGGCGTGCGGTCGACGGTGACGACGTCTCCCACGTGGACCTCGGACGCGGGGATCTCCCGCACCACGGCCAGTGACCCGGCCGGGATGGTCGGGCTCATCGACCCGGTCTTGAACAGGATGAGCGAGATGTCGAAGAAGAACGCCAGCGGGACGAGGACGACGCAGGCCGTCCCACCGACGGCGAGCACTGTCAGCACCAGGTCGCCGACCCGGGCGAGGGTGCCGTGCCGTCGACGTTCGCGTCCCACCATCTGCAGATCCTTCACGTAGACGTGGCAGTGAATTCCCAGGTGACGACCCCGGTCGTGCCCTGGTACGTGTTGCTGGCGCCGGACTGGACCCGGACCTCGAAGCAGAACCTCAGCTGCGGCGTCGCGCCGGCCGGCACGGTGATGGGGGACGACACCGGTGAGCCGGGCACCGCGGTGATGGCGGAGTAGCCGGGCCCGACGATCCAGGTGGGTGAACCGGAGAAGGCGGCGGCACACGTGGTGCTGGTCGTGGGGGTCCGCACCGCCCGGTACTCGAGCGCGGGCAGCAGGGCTCCGGAGTTGTTCGACGAACTCGTCAGCGCGACCGTGCCGCCGACATTCGTCGTCGAGGTCGTCCGGATGTCGAGGAAGGCGTAGAACGACACCGAGGGGGACATCGCCGTCGCGTTGAACGCCAGCGTCGCGGCGTTCGCGACCGGGGTGTGGCTGGCCCAACTGCTGGAGGCGGTCTGCGATTCGGTGCCGAAGACGCTGGCGCCGAACGACCCGGTGCCGTACTCGCTGTCGGTCCACGCGGCGAGCGTGGACGTCGTTCCCAGGCCGAGAACGAGGGCGCCAGCGAGTACGGCACGGGTCCGGCGAAGCCGTGGTGTTCCGGCCGGCGTCCGACGGTTGACCACGGCCATCATCTAGACGGACTCGGCCAACAGTTGCCAGGTTTCCGTGACCGAGGTGCCCTGCACCAGGGTGCCCCCCGCGGTGACGACGAAGCAGAGGTTCACCGGAGCGCCGGGCGTCGTGGGGGGAGTGCCCTGCGTCAGGTTGAACGGCACCGCGCCGGCCACCGAGTTGAGCGGGGTGCCCTGCGCCACGATCCAGGTCGGGGTGGTGGGCGTCGCGCTGCAGTCGGCGAAGGCCGGGACGGTCGCGATGCCGTAGGTGAGGCCGACGAACCCGGCTGGGGCGGGGGTCGCCGACGCCACGGTGACTGTCGCGTCGTACGTCGTGGCCGCGGTCAGTCGGACGGCGAACGGCGCCGCGACCACGTCACCGGGGCTGATGTCGTCGAAGCCCGTGCTGAAGGTCAACGCGGCCGCGGTGCCGGCGGTGGGGTGCTCGGCGTAGGTGGTGCCGTTGGTGCTGCCCTCCATGCTGAAGCTGCCCGCCGTGAACGTGCCCGTGGCGTACTCCGAGTCGTTCCAGGCGGCAAGGGTGATCGTCGCACCGAGGCCGAGGACGATCCCTCCGGCCAGGATGGCCTTCAGCTTGCGAGAGCGGCCTCGACCGTTCGGTTTGTCCACTGCCGTCCCTGTCGGTTCAGTCAATTTGTCCTCCTCGGTGCAACGCGGTTGGTTGTCGTGGGCCGGTGCCAGCGGCACAAGGATCACGATAAGCACACAAACAAGGGCAAAACGCCCAGAGCGCTTAAGTTGCCACCGGAGGGTGCAGACGGGCAGGGAGCGCACCGATCGGCACTATCGACGGACGTCACGGGGCAGTTAATCTTTGGCCCCACCCCATCGATGTGAGGAGATGCGATGGCGCGCCGTACCGGCCGACCCTCCTACCAGCTGGACAAGGCCGATGTGCGGCACCGCCGCACAGTGCGCTTCGTGGCCGTCGCGGGCGTGATCGCACTGGTCACCGCGTTGCTCGGCGGGTTGATCGGCTACCAGGTGGGCCGTCCGGACGCGACCGAGGCGACCATCGCGAGCATCAAGCAGGACGAGGCGAAGCGGGACGCTCAGCAGATCGTGGAGCTGATCGAGACGGCCCGGCGCGTCCGCGACCAGGTCGCCCCGGTGCTGGCCGCCATCAAGACGGAGACGACGGCCGGACGTGCGCCGGACCCGGCGCAGGCGCGCCAGTGGCAGGGGGTCATGCGCCAGGCGGCGGAGCCGTTCGCCGAGCCGCCGTCGGGGACCACCGCCACCAACGTGGCGCGCGGAGGCCTGCGCGGAGCGGTCGAGCAGGCGTCGCTGGCCGTCGACGCCTACGGGCTGGCGGCCGGCGTTCCAGCGGCGCAACGGGCGGCCCTGCTGGACGTCACCGCGCGGCAGGCGGCCGAAGCCGCGACGATCTGGTCGGTCGCGGCGACCCAGCTCGATCAGATCAGCGTCGATTCCGGCCAGGGCCACCAGCATGTGTTCCTGGACACAGACCCCCACGAAGGGGCCCTCACCCCGGACGGAGCGGCCGAGGGAACCGGTGGCTGAGGCCCTTTGCGGGGCAAGTGTCGGGTTTGTCGACGGAGAGCGCCCCGCCCGGTCCCCCGAGCGGTCACGGCGTGATCTGGGGGCGACGCGCCGGATCGGGTACGGTCGCTAATCGCAAAGTCTATGAACCAGATTGGCTTTCTGTGAATTGGAAGCCGAATCGGAGGGGCACAGCCGTGAGGTTCCCAAGCGTCGTCCGTCAGGCCGGCCTCGTCGTGGCCGTCACCGCCCTCGCGCTGACCGCGGGTTGCGCGAAGAAGGACGACAGCGAGGTCCAGGCGAGCGGGGTCAAGCTGGTCACGGCCGGCAAACTGACCGTCTGCACCCACCTGCCCTACCCGCCGTTCCAGTCCAAGGACGCCAGCGGCAAGGTGACCGGCTTCGACGTCGAGATCATGGACCTGGTCGCCAAGGAACTCGGCGTCGAGCAGACGATCGTCGACACCCCGTTCGAGGGGATCAAATCCGGTCAGGACCTCAACACCGGCAAGTGCGACGCGGCTGCCGCCGGCATGACCATCACCGAGGAGCGGAAGAAGGTCATCGACTTCTCCGACCCGTACTTCGACGCCACCCAGGCGATGCTGGTGAAGACCGGCAAGACGTACAAGTCCCTCGACGACCTCAAGGGCAAGAAGCTCGGCGTCCAGGCGGCGACCACGGGTCGTGACTACGCCAAGAAGCTCGAGGCGGAGAAGGGCCTGAAGCTCGTCGAGTTCGAGGACCTTGCCGCCCTCCAGCAGGCCGTCGCCAACGGCCAGGTCGAGGCCGCCATCAACGACCTGCCGGTCTGGACCGAGTACCTGAAGAAGAACCCGGGTGGGTTCGAGGTGGCCGCCGAGTTCGACACCGGCGAGCAGTACGGCTTCCCCGTGAAGAAGGACGCCAACCCGGAGTTGCTCAAGAAGATCAACGAGGTGCTGGCCAAGGCCAGGCAGGACGGCACGTACAACACGATCTACGAGAAGTGGATCGGCAAGCAGCCGAGCGCCTGAGCCGCAGAGCGGCCGAGCGCCTGAGCGCCACGCACCACCGGAGGGCGCGCGTCCCGCGCGCCCTCCGACGTCGGTAACCTCCGGGAAGGCAACGAGCGAACGTGAAGCTGCGACGCCGCCAGCGGGAGCGGCTGTCCCTCGGGCTCCAGTACCTGGTCTTCATCGCCGTCATCGCCACGGTGCTCGTCGCCGCGGACTGGGACAGGTTGGCCGACGCGTTCTTCCGCGTCGACATCATCAAGTCGATGTTCCCGACGATCATCACCGTCGCGCTGCGCAACACCATCCTCTACACGCTGGGCGCGTTCGCCTTCGGCCTCGTGTTCGGGACGATCCTGGCGCTGATGCGCCTGTCCCGGGTGGCGCCGTACCGCTGGGTGGCGACGGCGTACATCGAGCTGTTCCGGGGTCTGCCCGCGCTGCTGGTGCTCTTCCTCGTCGGGTACGGCATCCCGATCGCCTTCCCGGAGCGTGAGATTCCGGGCGGGGTGTTCGGTTCGATAGCGATCGGCCTCGGGTTGACCGCCGCGGCGTACATGGCGGAGACGATCCGGGCCGGCATCCAGGCCGTGCCGAAGGGGCAGATGGAGGCGGCGCGGACCCTCGGCATGTCGCACTTCACCGCCATGCGCACGATCGTGATCCCGCAGG
Source organism: Micromonospora sp. NPDC049049 (assembly GCF_040649115.1). NCBI lineage: Bacteria > Bacillati > Actinomycetota > Actinomycetes > Micromonosporales > Micromonosporaceae > Micromonospora > Micromonospora sp. NPDC049049. The sequence continues at coordinate 113,811 of NZ_JBEZEX010000014.1, forward strand.
CGTTCCGGATCGTGATCCCGCCGCTGACGAACGAGCTCATCCTGCTCACCAAGGACTCGTCGCTGGCGTACGTGCTCGGGGTGACGGCGCAGACGATCGAGATCACCAAGTTCGGTCGGGACATGCTCAACGACCGGGTGAACGCGACGCCGCTGCTGGTGGCAGGCCTCGCCTACCTGGTGATCACCCTGCCGCTGTCGCAGGTGGTACGACGCCTCGAACTCCGCTACGCCAAGGCTCGGTGACCCCGATGACGACCACCCCATCCCGCCCCGCCGTGGAGATCCGCGACCTGCACAAGTCCTTCGGGCCGCTCAAGGTGCTCAAGGGCATCGACTTCGAGGTCGGCCAGGGCGAGGTGGTCTGCGTCATCGGTCCGTCCGGTTCCGGCAAGTCGACCCTGCTGCGCTGCGTCGATCTGCTGGAGGAGCCGACCGCCGGCAAGATCTGGGTGAACGGGGTCGAGATGACCGACCCGGACGTCGAGATCGACGCGGTCCGCCGCGGCATCGGCATGGTGTTCCAGTCGTTCAACCTGTTTCCGCACCTGACGGTCCTGAACAACCTCACCATCGCCCAGCGCCGGGTGCTCCGGCGAGGTCGGGCCGAGGCCGAGCGGATCGCACGGGCCAACCTGGAGCGCGTCGGGCTGACCGACAAGGCCGACGCCTTCCCGGCGCAGCTCTCCGGTGGGCAGCAGCAGCGGGCGGCGATCGCCCGGTCGCTGTCGATGGAGCCGAAACTGATGCTCTTCGACGAGCCGACCTCCGCGCTCGACCCGGAACTCGTCGGCGACGTGCTCACCGTCATGCGCAAGTTGGCCGAGGACGGTATGACGATGATGGTGGTCACCCACGAGATGGCGTTCGCCCGCGACGTCGCCGACCGGGTCGTTTTCATGGACGGTGGCGTGGTGGTCGAGCAGGGGCCGCCGCAGGAGGTGCTGGGCGCGCCGAAGCACGAACGGACCCGCGCGTTCCTCTCCCGGGTGCTCGACCCGACCCACGTGGCGCAGCTCGGCCAGCCGGACCAGTCGCCCGCGTCGCCGCAGATCCCCAGCCTGCCGGCGGACGACCGCCACCACCTCTGACCACAGCTGCCGTACGTCCTCCGCGCCGGGTTGCCTCTTTCGAGGGCAGCCCGGCGCCGTTCTGTGCGCCCTGCGTGTCAGCTTCATGTCAATCGACGGACGTCGTGATGTCAAGGTAATCTTTTTGCAATCAGACCTGTACTTTCGTCGATGGATTACATAAGTTGCTGTCATCCATCGAAAGTTCTGAGTCTTCCGAGCAAAGTCCGCGACGAGCCTCACCTCAGTCGTGCCACCGCCCCCGTGCTCGGCGGTCGATGCACAGTGCCCTCGTCGCGTCTTCGCCCGGTTGGGAACGGAGACCCATGGACGATCACGTTGGTGGCCCTCACCGCCACCTGTCCCGCAGATCGCTGATCGCCACCGGCGCGCTCGCCGCCGGGGCGTTGGGCGCGTCCGCCCCAACGATCGGCACCGTGTTCGGCGGCAGCCCCGCCCGGGCCGCCGCCGGTGTCACCAAGAAGATCACCATCTACGCCGAGCAGTTGCCCGGCAACCTGTTCGGGTACGGCCTGGCGCCTGGTCAGGCCACCGTTCCGGGGCCGATCCTGGAGATGTACGAGGGTGACACGCTGGAGATCACCCTGGTCAACACCACCAACCAGCGGCTGTCCATCCATCCGCACGGGGTGGACTACAGCACCGAGTCCGACGGCAGCCCGTTCAACGCCTCGTTCAACAACCCCGGCGAGACGCGGACGTACGTCTGGCGCTCGCACGAGATGGTGGCCGCGGCGGGTCGGCGGTACATGCCGGGCAGCGCCGGCTACTGGCACTACCACGATCACGCGATGGGCACCGACCACGGCACCGGCGGTGTCGCGAAGGGACTGTACGGCGCGCTGATCGTCCGGCGGCGTGGCGACATCCTGCCGTCGAAGCAGTTCACTGCGGTGTTCCACGACATGATGATCAACAACAAGATGGCTCCGGCGACGCCGATGTTCGAGGCGAACCTGGGCGAGCGCGTCGAGTGGATCGCCATCGGCCACGGCAACCTGTTCCACACCTTCCACCTGCACGCGCACCGCTGGGCGGACAACCGCACCGGCATGTTGGAGGGGCCGAGCGACCCGAGCCTGGTGGTCGACAACAAGGACCTCAACCCCGGCAGCTCGTTCGGTTTCCAGGTGCTGGCCGGGGAGGGCGTCGGACCCGGCGCGTGGATGTACCACTGCCACGTGCAGACGCACTCCGACGGCGGCATGGCCGGGATCTTCCTGGTGCGCAACGCCGACGGCAGCATGCCGCCGGGCGCCGAGGAGGCGATCCACCGGTTCCAGGGCCACACCCACACGCACGGAAGCTGACCGAACCGAAAGTGGGGACGGGCATGACGAGAAAACTACGACGAACCCTTGCCGCGGTAGCGGCCTTGGCGACACTGCTCCCGGCGACGACGACGGCGGCCGCTGCCGCACCACGAACGGCGGCCGCCCCGCAGGCGGCCACGCCGCAGAGGACCGCCGTCCTGGTGTTCCACGGCCCGGTGGCCGAGCAACAGGACCCGGTGTCGCGCGCTGTGGACACCATCAAACAGCTTGGTGCCGGTCATGACATCGATGTCACGGCCACCACGGATCCGGGCGCCTTCACCGCGGCCGGGCTGTCCGCGTACCGCAGCGTGGTCTTCCTCTCCGCGACGGGCGCCGCGCTGAACCGCGACCAGGAGTCGGCGCTCCAGAGCTACGTCAAGGCCGGCGGCGGTTTCGTCGGCATCGCCGACGCCGCCCGCGCCCAGGTCGACTCCACCTGGTTCACCGGGCTGATCGGTACCCGCCCGGCCGGCGCCATCCCGGTCGCCGAGCCGGTGACCCGGGTGACCGCCAGCGGCGAGAACCCGCCCAACGAGACCAAGGAGAAGCTGACCGACGGCGACGCCAACACGAAGTGGCTGGTCCGCACCCCGACCGCCTGGGTGGCGTACGAGTTGAGCGCACCGAAGAAGATCACCGGGTACGCGCTCACGTCGGCGAACGACTCCGCCGGCCGGGACCCGAAGGACTGGACCCTTCAGGGCTCCACCGACGGTCAGAGCTGGACCGACCTGGACCGCCGCACCGGGCAGACCTTCCCGGACCGCTTCCAGACCCGCCGGTTCGACATCGCCACGCCGCAGGAGTTCACGCGCTACCGGCTCAACGTCACCGCGAACAGCGGTGAACCGCTGGTCCAGCTCGCCGACCTGCGCCTGTTCACCGGCAGCACCACCGCTCCGGAGCCACCCGCGGTGAACCGCGCGGTGGTGAACATCCTGGACCGCAAGCACCCGGCCACCGCGTCGCTGCCGCTCACCATCACCCGGTCGGACCGCTGGGAGAACTGGGACCCGAACCCGATCGGCACGGTGCACACCCTCGCCCAGGTCGAGGAGCGGCACTACAACCCGGGGGCGGCCGCCAACGGCGCCTTCCACCCGGTGTCCTGGTGCCGGGACTACGACGGCGGCCGGTCGTTCTACACCGGGATGGGCCACACCGAGGGCAGCTACGGCGAGGAGGCGTTCCGCACGCACCTCACCGGCGCTCTCAACTGGACCACCGGTCGGGTACGCGGCGACTGCCAGGCCACCATCGCCGCGAACTACAAGGTGGAGCGACTCACCGCCGCCAACCAGACCGGGCAGCTGGACCAGATCGGCGAGCCGCACGGGCTCACCATCGCGCCGGACGGCACCGTCTTCTACGTCGGCAAGGCGGCCTGCCCGAGCGGCCCCATCGCGGACTGGAACAACCCGAAGGTCGGCCTGGGCTGCGGCACCATCCACTCCTGGGACCCGCGAACCAAGCAGGTCAAGCTGCTCACCACCCTGGAGGTGATGGGCAACCGGGGCAGCGGCTCGGAGTTGGTCAAGAACGAGGAGGGTCTGCTCGGCATCGTGCCCGACCCCGCGTTCGCCGAGAACGGCTGGCTCTACGTCTACTGGATGCCGCACGACTCGGTCGACCGGGTGAAGCGGGTCGGTCAGCGGACCGTCTCGCGGTTCACCTACGACCGGCAGGCGCAGACCGTCGACCAGGCCACCCGCAAGGACCTGTTGCAGTTCCCGGTGCAGATCCACAGCTGCTGCCACGCCGGCGGCGGCATGGCGTTCGACGCCAAGGGCAACCTCTACGTCGGCTCCGGCGACAACAACTCCTCGGAGGGGTCGCAGGGTTACGCCGGCAACAACTGGACCGAGGAGTACCAGGGCATCTCGTTCCAGGACGCCCGTCGCACCTCGGGTAACACCAACGACCTCGCCGGCAAGATCATCCGGATTCACCCGGAGCCGGACGGCACGTACACCATCCCGGAGGGCAACCTGTTCCCACCGGGCACCGAGAAGACCCGGCCGGAGATCTACGTGATGGGCGTACGCAACATCGCCCGCCTCCAGATCGACCCGGTGCACCAGTGGCTGACCGCCGGCTGGGTCGGCCCGGACGCCTCGTCGCCCAGCCCGACCCTGGGCCCGGCGAAGTACGAGACGGCCACCATCATCACCTCCGCCGGTAACCAGGGCTGGCCCTACTGCATGGGCAACCGGCAGCCGTACCGCGACCGCAGCAACACCGACGCGACAGTGCTGACCGGCTGGTACGACTGCGACAACCTGAAGAACACCTCGCCGCGCAACACCGGACTGGAGGACATCCCGGCGGCCCGGGACAACATGATCTGGTATTCGCCCGACGGTGGCGGCCCGGTGTTCCCGAAGCGGACCGACGGCAGCAACCTGCCGACCTACGTGGCCGCTGACGCCACCTACACACAGCCGTACCTGCGCGGCGGCGGGCAGGCCATCATGTCCGGCCCGACGTACCACCGCAGCCTCGTCGACACCGCCAGCGGCGTGGCGTGGCCGGAGCACTGGGACGGCAAGTGGTTCATCGGCGACCAGTCGAACGCCGCCAACCGGGTCGCGGTCACCGTCGACCCGGCCGGCGTGCCGCAGGCCGCCCCACCGGTGTACGCCGAGTCGCTGCGGGCCATCATCCCCGGTGGCAACGGCGACACCCGGTTGCAGAGCTGGATGGACGCGAAGTTCGGCCCGGACGGCGCGCTCTACCTCCTCGACTACGGCGGCGGCTTCTTCAGCCTGCACGCGAACCAGAAGCTGATCCGGGTCACCTACACCGGCGGGGCGCCCACCCCGGCACCGGCGGCGACCTCGGTCGCCGTGCAGAACAAGCCGCTGACCATCGCCTTCACCGGTTCCCGCTCCGGCGGCGTGAGCCACCGCTGGGAGTTCGGCGACGGCACCACGTCGACCGAGGCGGATCCTCGGCACACGTACGCCACTGTCGGCACCTACACCGCGAAGCTGACCGTCACGTACGCCGACGGTCAGACGGCGACGGTGCAGACCACTGTGACGGTGGGCTGCGCGGTGCCCGACGACCGGTCGACGGTATGGCTCGGCGACACCGACACCGGGGTGCCCAGTCGCACGGTCGGGCAGGGCTGCACGGCCAACGACCTGATCGACGACGAGAGCACCTGGACCGACCACAACGGTTTCGTCCGGCACGTCACAGCCGTCGCCCGCGCGTTGCAGGACGACGACCTGCTCAGCACCCGTGAAGCGGGCACCCTCACCCGCCTGGCCGCCGCGTCGGAGATCGGCCGGGAGGGGCACACCGGGTACGAGCCGCTCTTCGACGGCACCACCGAGTCGCTGCGCGGTTGGCAGCAGGCGCCGTCGGGCCAGTTCGACATCCAGCCGGACGGGTCGCTGCGCTCCAGCGGTGGCCTGGGCATGCTCTGGCACACCAAGGAGCTGGGCGACTTCTCGCTGAAATTGCAGTTCCGGGACATCGCCCCAGGCACCGGCCGGGCCAACACCGGAGTCTTCATCCGGTTCCCGGACCTGCGAACGCCCCTGGACCAGCGGCCACCGGACAGCTGCGGCACTGTCGGATCGGCGCGGACCTCGCCGGCCTGGATGGCGATCTACTGCGGACACGAGATCCAGATCTACGACGGTGACACCGGTGAGCCGCAGAAGACCGGCTCGGTCTACAACTTCGACCCGGTGCCGCTGGCCCAGGCCGGCGTCACGCCGAAGAACGAGTGGAACGACTACGAGATCCGCGCCGTCGGGCAGCACTACACGATGATCCGCAACGGCGTGGTGATCAACGAATTCGACAACACGCCGGGCAAGCAGTCGTCGCGAGCCGGCGACCCGCCCACCGACCTGCGGCAGTTCCTGCGCGGCTTCATCGGCCTTCAGAACCACGGTGACAACGACCTGACCGAGTTCCGCAACATCCGTGCGCGAGAACTCTAGGAGTGACGATGACCCGACGACTGACGGCCGCGCTGGCGGCGTTCCTGCTCACGGTGATCCCGTTGGCAGTGACGCCCGCCTCCGCCGCCCCGCGCGTCGCCGCCGACCAGGTGTTGACCTGGACCGCCGACGACAGCATCACCCGATACAAGTCCGCGCCCACCACGGCGGTGGCCGGAGCGACCACGATCATCTGGGAGAACAGCGCGGCCACCGGCAACACCACCGGGATGCCACACACCCTGACCTTCGACACCAGCACCGAGGGCTACAACCACGACGTCACAGTCAACATCCTGGCCAGCCCGTTCGACGCCAACGACGGCCGCCACCAGGCGACAGTGACGCTGACCCCGGGCCGGTACCGGTACTTCTGCTCGATCCCCGGCCACAGCTCGATGGTCGGTGAACTGGTGGTCACCGACGGCGGTGGCGGTGGCGACACCACCGCGCCGACAGTGACCGCCGCGGTCTCCGGCGACCAGGACCAGGACGGCAACTACCTCGGCGCGGCCACTGTGACAGTGACCGCCACCGACGCCGACTCGGGGGTCCAGACCGTCGAGTACCAGGTCGACGACACCAGCTTCCTGCCGTACACCGAGCCGGTGCGGGTGACCGCGATCGGCGACCACGCGGTGCAGTTCCGCGCCACCGACCAGGCCGGCAACACCAGCGCCGTCGGCTCGGTGGCGTTCCGGATCGTCGAGCCGGGGGAGGAGGACACCACAGCACCGGTGGTCACGGCCGCGCTGGCCGGCGACCGCGACGGCGACGGCAACTACATCGGTACGGCCACCGCCACGCTGACCGCCACGGACAGCGGATCCGGTGTCGCCACCATCGAGTACGCCCTGGACGGGGCGGCCTTCACCGCGTACACGAACCCGATCGTGGTGAACACGGCCGGGATGCACATGTTGCACTACCGGGCCACCGACGTCGCCGGGAACACCTCGGCGGAGCAGATGTCCCACTTCACCGTCGTCGAGCCGCCGGCCGAGGACACGACTCCACCCACCGTCGCCGCCACGGTGACCGGTGACCGGAACGACGACGGCGGGTACGTGGGCGGCGCGACCGTCACCGTCACGGCCACCGACACCGAGTCGGGCGTGGCGAAGATCGAGTACGCGCTCGACACCGGGGGCTGGACGGCGTACGCCGCTCCGGTCGCCGTCCGCGCACCCGGCGCGCACACAGTGCGCTACCGGGCGACCGACACGGCGGGGAACTCCTCCACCGAGCAGTCGACGTCGTTCACGGTGGTGGCCGACAGCACCGACCGCTGCCCCGACTCCGACACCCGGGCCACTGTGGTCATCGACAGTGGCGACACCGGCGTGCCCAACGTGGACACCGGCGACGGCTGCACCATCAACGATCTGATCGACGAACACGCCGACTACCCCGGCCACGCCGAATTCGTCCGACACGTCGAAGCGGTCACCGCCGCACTCGTGACCGGCGGCACGCTCGACCGGCGGCAGCAGGGCGCCATCGTCCGGGCCGCGGCCCGATCGGACATCGGCGCATGAGTCCTCGAACCTCACCGACAGGGAGTACCACGATGCCCGGACGTACCGTCGTCAAGCTCGCCACCGTGAGCGCCGTCATCGCGGCCTCGGTGCTGGCCGTGGCGCCCACCGCACACGCCGACCTGGTCACCCACTGCATCGGCACCGGCGGCGCGGTGACAGTGCCCAACGACCTGCTCGTGCCCGCCGGCGAGTCCTGCGCGCTCACCGGCACCACGATCACCGGCAACGTCACCGTCGCGGCCGGCGGCAACCTGGTGGTGACCGGTGGCCGGGTCAGCGGTGAGGTACGCGTCGCCGCCGACGGGTACCTCGACGCGACCGAGACGACAGTCGACGGCCAGGTGGTGCTCGCCGCCGGGGGGTACGGCATCTTCCTGAAGGACGCCCGCACCGGCACCGTCACCGTACGGCCGAAGGGCTCCACGACCATCGACAGCTTCCTGTTCGCCGAGGCGTCGACGGTCGCCGGGCACGTCAACGTCGGCGCCGGCGAGGTCCGGCTCGACCAGGGCACCCAGGTGCAGCGCAACCTCAGCAGCACCGGCACCTACTACACCGACCTGCACGACTCGTTCGTCGACGGCACGCTGTCGGTGCTCAACAGTGCCACCGGCAGCGTGGTCTGTGGCAGCGCCGTCCAGGGCCGGGCCACCTTCGCCGGCAACCTGGGCGGTGTGCAGCTCGGCCCGAACGGCGCCCTCGACAGCTGCGCCTCCGGCGGTTACTGGGGCGGGGACGTGAGCATCACCAGCACCACCGGCGGTGTCACCGTGGACGACAACATCATCAACGGTCAGTTGGCGGTGACGTCCAACGACCCGGCCGCCCAGGTCGCCGCCAACAACCGCATCCGTGGCGGGGTGACCGGCGACCAGGCGGCCGCGACCACCAACCGGTCGGCCCGGGTGGCCGGCCCGGACCGAGAGGACGCCGGCGACCAGCGAGCCGAGGTCCGCCGTACCTCGGCGGTGCAGGAGGCCACCGAGGCGGGCGCCGCCCGGCTTTAGCTGATCGACGCGACGGCGGCCGGTCACCCCTCGGGGCGACCGGCCACCGCCGTCGTACCGGGTCCGACCCGTCGCGGGAGCCCGTATTGCCTACTACTGACCATCAACGCCAGGCGTCACCACAGCTCAGGGACATGTCGTATCTTGCGGACGAGTAAATGCCTTTTGCCGTCGGTCAATACGAGCCAAGTGACCGCTTACTGCTGCGGCGGGGGAGTGAGCCAGGCGAGGGGTTGGCCGGTGAGGGCGGCGTCGGCGAGGCGGTGGGCGCTGGCGGTCTTCAGGGCGGCTCGTGAGCTGTCGATCCAGCGCTGCACGTTGTCGATGCCCTGGTGGCGGTACTCGACGGCTTGGATAAGGCATTCCAGCTTGTCAGCGTCGCGGGCGACGACGGCTTCCAGTGTCTCGCCGGCTTCGTATTCGGCGACGGCGGCGGTGATGACGTCGGCGACGGCTGGGGGGCAGGCGGCGACCTGGTCGGCGGTGACGGCGGTGTTGGGTACGGCGGTGAGGTAGCGCTTGGCGATGTGTGGGATGTCGGTGATCCGGGTTTCCTGGGTGTCGTGCAGGGTGCAGAGCATCGACACTCGGGCTGGGTCGGCGCCCTCCATGGCAGCGAGCATCATTCCGATGAGCGCCGTTCGGAACGAGTGCTCGGCGATGGACTCGGGTTGCTTGACGCCGGCGAACCACCAGCCGGTCCGGGCGGCGCGTTTGAGGACGCCGGCTTCGAAGATGAAGTTCATCGCTCCGGCGGCGTCGTGGTCGTCGGTCATCTGCCCGTCCCTGTGCCGGTGAGTCCGTCCGCCCGCAGGCCGTAGACGATAGAGGTTAGTTCCTGCCGCGACTGCGCGGAGATCCGGTCGCTGTCCAGGAGCGGGCCGCTGCGGTCGAGGAGCGCCCGAGTCACGGCGGGGTGTCGAGAGCGAGACCGCGTCGTGCGGCCAACAGAGTTCAGACGATGGAGCGTCAAGGAGTCACGAATTGCCAGCTGCCGGAGTAACAGGGTGGCAATTCATACATGGACGCCGCAGCGCATGCCCCGAGGGGCTACACGCGAGGGGCCAGGGTCTTGATGTCGGCGTGGGAGGCGGTGCGCAGCGTGTGAGGGGTTATGAGGCGGTGGGCAAGCCGGTAGCGTTGGGTGGCACGGCGGCCTGGGCGTCGACGGTACGTCCGCGCTATGAGGAGGTCCGGGATGGATTCCTTGCCGGAGTTGACTTTCGGGCAGCGGTTGAAGGTCTATCGGGAGCGGTCCGGGAAGACCCGTGCGGTGCTCGGGGGATTGGTCGGGCGCAGCGCCGAGTGGGTCAAGGCGGTGGAGACCGATCGCATCCTGCCGCCGCGCATTCACATGTTGGATCGCATCGCGCGTGCTCTCAAGGTCGAGGTGTCTGCCTTGGCCGGGGAGTTGAGCACGCGGTCTGCTGTGGTCAACGGACCGGAGCATCCGGCGCTGGCGTCAGTCCGGGACGCGGTGAACCGCTTCGCAATGTCCGACGAGGCATCCCCGGAGTCGTTGATGAGCCTGCGAGAGCGGCTCGCGATGGCGTGGCGAGCACGCCATCAGGCGTCGGATCACCGCACTGTGCTGGGTGGGTTGTTGCCGGGGCTGCTGCGCGATGTTCAGCGTGCCGCGTTGGCGTACGAGGGTGCTGAGCGTCGGCAGGCTCAGGCCCTGTTGGCGGAGACGTTCGGGCTGACGCAGATGTTCCTTGCTTATCAGCCCGCTGCCGAGTTGTTGTGGCGGGTTGCGGACCGCGCGATGGTGGCGGCGCAGGAGTCCGGCGACCCGGAGGCGGTGGCGTGCGCGGGATGGTTCCTGTGCCAGGTGCACCGGGATGCCGGTGATTGGGACACCGCGATGGCGGTGACCCTGGACCTCCTGGCAACGCTGGAGCCGCGCGCGGCCGACGGGACCACGAACCTGTTGGCGCTCCGGGGTGCACTGAACTTCGAGGCTGCCTACACCGCTGCCCGTGCTGGTGAGGAAGGTCGGGCCTGGCGGTACTGGGATCGCGCGGACCGGGTGGCGCAGCGCCTGCCGCAGGGCTTCTATCAGCCGCAGACGTCGTTCTCACAGGTCATCATGGGCGCTCATGCGGTGACCGTGGCGGTGGAGTTGCAGAAGTCCGGTGAGGCGGTGCGCCAGGCGCGCCGTCATGATTCCGCAGCGATCCCGTCAAGGCCGCGCCGGGCACGCCATCTCATCGAGGTCGCGCGGGCGCACTACGGCAAGGACGACAAGGAAACGGCTGTGCTGACTCTCCGGCAGGCGTACGAGTCGGCCCCGGAGACGATCCGCTTCAACGGGTACGCCCGGCAGATCACCTTGGACCTGCTCGACGGTCCGCGTTCCACTCGTGACGACGCCCGTGACCTTGCGATCAAGGTCGGGCTGCTCTCGTAACCAGGGGTAGGAACCTTACCCATTCCGCTCTGCGACCCACCGTAGCTTCGTGCTCACGGGATGCGGTGGGTGGTGCGGGTATCGCCTGGTCGCCGCGTCCCTCTCAGCTGTGAGGGCGGGAAGCTGTCCTCGTGCTCGAACGAGGGAGGGTCCGTGCGGCGCGTCTCGTATGACGAATACCTCTCGGCCACCGCGCTGACTCTCGCCCGCAGGCATCGGCCGGTGTGGTCGTGGCGGCTCTGGCGGCATATCTGCCGCTGCGGAGCCGACCTGCCGTGCCGTTCCCGGCACCGGATTCCGATCAGTCGTGGCCACTGGCCACCGGAAGGTGAGCAGTGAGGAGCGGGCAGCGGAAGGCGATCATCGCGGTGCACGTCCGAGGGCTGAAGGTGATGTGCGCCGGCTGCCGGGCGTGGTGGTCGCTGCTCACGCCGTACCCGTGCTGGCAGGTGGACTGGGCGGCGAGCCAGCAGACGCGGTCGCTGACGGCGGCGCTGCTCGGAGGCCGCGTATGACCACGCACGGCCCGGTGCTACCGATCTGGAGCTGCGCCGGCTGCGATGCGCCCTGGCCCTGCCGCACCCGGCAGCGCGAGCTACGCGCCGAGTTCGACGACGCCCCGATCTCCCTGGCCCTCTACCTGGGCGCCCAGCTGGTGCGGGCCTCCGAGGACCTGACCTGGGTGCCGGCGGGGGCGCTGCACAGACGCTTCCTCGGCTGGCTTCGGTGAGCATCCTGCGGCGCGGCGACGAGAAGGTGCGGATGCTGCGCCTCGTCTGATGCCAGGTCGCCGACTAGACGAGGTCTCCGGTCTTCGATTCCGCCCGGTGGCTGAGCCGTCCACCGGAGACCTCACTACGTCTCGATCTGAGCTGGCCCGCGAACGATCCGTGGGCCAGCTCAGATCGACCGTCCGCTCTAGAAGTTGCCCGCCGAGTTGCACTTGACGCCCTGGTCGAGGCAGTTGCGCACCCGTGCGGCGAGCGCCTCGTCCTTCCACGCGTTGAAGAAGTCCGCGTGCATGGAGAACGACGTGCCGGACGCGAGGGTGATGCCGTCCGTGTTCGCGCTCAACGGGTACGAGATCACGAAGGACACCGACGGGACGGGCACCGGGTGGCTCTTCGGGCACGCCCCGGTGTGGTCCCCGTTGGCCATGTGCGCCTTGTGGTCGGGGCTGTCCAGGTGCTTGCCGTCCCAGCAGTCCGGGAAGGTGATCTGCCGGACGATGTTCGCGGTCTTGGCGCAGACCGGGAACGTCTTGTCGGCGCTGCGGCCGATCTCGCCGCCGATGCCGGCGCACCAGAAGTGGTTGCCCTGCTTGTCCGGGGTGTCGACCTGGGTCTTGGCGTTACCGGTGATCATTCGCAGGCCGAACGGGAAGGGCTGGGTCTTGCTCGGGTCCTTCAGGCGGGAACCGTAGTAGACGGTCACCTCCTTCGGGTCCACGACCTTGCCGTTCTGGTACATCGTCGGCACCCAGTAGGCGGACTGGTCGTCCGGCGAGTTGCAGGTGGTCGCCTTGGACGCCCGCAGCGATTCGGCTGTCGAGTTGGCGTCGGTCGACTTGTTGCCCCAGAAGGTGTGGTTGTGCGAGCCACCCACCAGCTTCGGCAGCACGATCGGGTCGTCGCTGTTGTGGTGGCTGGTCGTACAGCCGACGTTGAATTCGGGCACCTTGACCGGGTTGCCGGTCACCGGCTTGGGCTTGCGCGCGAAGAACGCCTTCGTCGCGGCGGCCTGCGCGCCAGCGTCGATGGTGATCCAGCCGCCGGATGCGGTGGGCGGGGCGGCGCTGGTCGCCGGCGTTCCGGGCTTGCCCGGCGCGGACGGGGTGGCCGAGGTGCCCGGGGCGCTCGGCGTGGCCGACGGGTCGCCAGGGGCGGTGGCCGTCGGCGCGTCCGGGCCGGACGAGCCGATGCCGGTGTCGCTGGACGGTCCGGACGCGCCGGGGCTTGCCGGCGCCTCCTTGCATCCGCCGGCCAGCGCCAGGCTCACCAGCAGCAGGGCGGTGACGGAACGACGGTGTCGAGGGGTGGAACGGAGATTTATCAACGGGGGCGCACCTTTCTTCCGAGAGGGAAGAATACGAGTGGACCCCCTACCCGCTTCCAGTTGGAACGATTAATTCTCCCTTAAATAGCGCTCAGCGATTGCCTGGTCAGCTTTGTGGAGTCGCCGTGATATCGGCTCGATCTCAATTCTCTGATTTCTCTCCAAAAACCGTAATCGGCGACTGTGGCGCCACTCCACTTCTTGAATGGTTGGCCGTGTCGGGTCAGCAGCGCTCGCGTGCCTTGCGCAGGAAGGTCTCCCGTGGGATGACCTTCGTCGAGTTGTGTCCGTCCGGTGCCAACACCTGGTCCGGGCCGATCCGTGGCAGGTCCGCGAGGGTGAAGTCCACCGAGAGGGCCTCAGGGCGGCTTGCCCCGTCGAGGGTGTAGGTGACTCCGGGGCGAAGTTCGGTGAGCAACTCGACGTCCACCTCGGCGCCGGGCTCGGACCCGGGGACGTCGACCGGCTCGTCGACCTCCCAGCCCTCCGGTGGCTGACCCAGCAGGGTGACCTCGACGACCTCGCTCGCGGGCGGGCCGCCGATGCTCCATCGGATCAGTGACCGTTTGCCCGGTTCACCCTCATGGCCGTTCTCGAACACGCGGATATTGGCGTCACGGTCGTAACAGGTGACCAGCACGCCGACCGGCCGGCCGTCCTGCACGGCGAGAGCGACAATCGGCTGCTCCGCTGGCGAGCAGGCGGTCAGGAGGAGGAGGGGCAGCGGTAGCAGAATCCATGAACGTCGTCTTCTGCGCATGTCGGCCAGCATTCCATGGCAGCATCACACTTCGATGCCCCGCGGATCACGAAAGGAAAGCGCAACGGTCGGACCTGGACCGCGTGCCGTGCCGAACGTTCCCACCTTCGTTGCGTGGTTTCCGGAAACAGCGCGGGGTGCCGTCGACGCGGAGAGAATTGCCGCCACGGAGCACACGGAAGCCGGGGGACGTTCGATGGTTTTACGGAGGCGTATGGCGCTCGTCGCGGTGGCCGTCGCGGCGGCACCGCTGGTCCTCGGTGGGTGCACCACCGAGCGAAAGGCCGCCGTACGTCCCGCCGAGCAGGTGGTGCCCTCGCCCGAACTGACCGTCACGCCGGCCGATCTCTCCCGGAACGTGCCGCTCAGCGCCGAGGTGGTTCCGCTCGTCACGGGTGGAAAGATCACCGCCGTGCGCATCGTCGACGAGGCGGGCACGACGGTCGGGGCGGAGCCACGCGAGGACGGCTCGGCCTGGGTACCGAGCGCCCCGTTGCGCCCGCAGCACACGTACACCGCGTCGGTGACCGCCACCGGCGACTCCGGGCGGACCACCACCCGCACCAGCAGCTTCACCACCGCGGCGGCGTCGACGAAGCCGCAGGTGAGCAGCACGCTGTACTTCGCCGACAAGCAGACGTACGGCACCGCGATGCCGGTGACCATCGGTTTCGATCCGCCCATCGCCAGGTCCGCCCGCGCCGACGTGCAACGTCGGTTGTTCGTCACCACGAGCCCGCCGCAGCCGGGTGCCTGGTCCTGGGTGGACGACGGCAGTCAGGTCTACTACCGCGCTCCCGACTTCTGGCGACCCGGCACGACGATCAGTGTCCGGGCGGGCCTGACGGGTCTGCCGATCGGGAAGAGCCACGTCGGTGACGCCGACCGCACCGCGACGTCCCGGATCGGACGGCAGGTGTCGCTCGAAGTCGACAACGCCACCAAGCAGATGCGCGTGCTACGGGACGGCAAGCTGATCCGCAGGATCCCGGTCAGCCTGGGCAAGCGCAGCACCCCCACGTCCAGCGGCAAGATGGTGATCATGGAGAAGCACCAGTACACCACGTTCGACACGCGCGGCGAGCCGAACGGCGGCTACGTGGTGAACGTCGAGGACGCGCAACGGCTCACCTGGGGCGGCGAGTTCATCCACGGGGCACCCTGGTCGGTGTCGGATCAGGGACACCGCAACGTCTCGCACGGCTGCACGAACATCTCGGCGGCCAACGCCGACTGGTTGATGGGCGTCACCCGGGTCGGTGACCTGGTCACCTTCACCGGCACCGAGGTCCGGCTCCAGTCGGGCAACGGCTGGACGGCCTGGAACACCAGTTGGGGCCAGTTCATCAAGGGCAGCGCGCTGCCCGTACCCGCGGATCTGCGACCGGCCCCGGCGTCGGCGCCGCCCGCCCGTGCGGTCGCCGGTGGCGTGCCGACGCCGGGGCCGTCCGCCTCCGGAGGCTGAACCCCCGGGCGCCCGGCGGGCTCTCGCCGCTGGCGCGGCAGCCCTACCCTCCGGGCCATGACGGCAGGGGGTGGCGCTGGTCAAGGAGGACGGCGAGTGGCGCGTCTGCCAGTGAGAGACCGCACCGCCGCCGTGCAGAAATCGGCGTGCGAGCTACGGTGAACCTGACGCTCGCGTGAGGAAGAAGGCTGTGTGGCTGACGTCACCGGCCTGGGGGAGGGGTCGATGCGGATCGGGGAACTCGCCACGAAGACCGGGGTGTCGGTACGAGCCCTGCGCTACTACGAGGAGCAGGGCCTCCTGACTGCCGCACGCAGCAGTGGCGGTCAGCGCCACTACCTCGACGACGCGATGGACCGGGTCTATCTGATCCAGATGCTGTACGCGGCCGGCCTGTCCAGCCGAACCATCCTGGACCTGTTGCCCTGCGTCGACGCGAAGGTCAACACACCGCAGTCGCGGGCACTGCTCCGCGCCGAACGCGACCGCATCGATCGGCAGATCACCCAACTCCAGCAGGCGCGCAAGCGGCTCGACGAGGTCATCGCGGACAGCGAGAGCCCAGCCAGCGGATGCACTCATACGGGCACCGACGCCGTGGTGGCGTAGCGACGCGGCGAGTCCCGGTCGTCACCACCCGCCGCGATCTGACCTCAGGGCGATCGGTGGCAGCTCAGCAGGGCGTCGCTTGGCGTGTCGAGTTGCTCAGCTGCCAACGATCACAGATTGGGCCAGCTCCGGGATGCCGTAGTGCTGGTCGAGGACCTGCATGGCGGCGCCCGCGGCGATCACGTCCGCGCCGAGGCTGGACAGGGCCACCCTGGTGCTGAGCCAGTCCGCGCGCAGGGTGTCTGCCCCGACTGCCTCGGTGACCGCCGCGAGATAGGTCTGCGGATGCCGCAGGAGGTCCGCGCCGGTCAGCACCACGTGAGCGAGGTCGAGGGTCTGGAGCAGGTTGACGACGCCGACGGCCAGCACGCGGGCGGCGTGTGCGATGTCGCCGGCCTCGACGGCGCGGTGGTGCACGATCTCCAGGCACCCGTGCCGGCCACAGACGCAGAGGGGCCCGGTCAGGTCGACGACAGTGTGGCCGAACTCGCCCGCGTTGGTGTGTGCCCCCCGATGGGCCGCTCCGCCCAGCCAGAAGCCTCCGCCGATGCCCGACTCGACCATGATGAGGGCCGCGTCGCCGAACGCCGCGCCGTGCCGCCAGGCCTCCGCCGTGATCCCCGCGGTGACGTCCTTGTCCAGGTGGACGGGGAGACCGAGGTGTTTCTCGGCGATCTCGCGCAGCGGTACGTCGTGCCAGTGCCGCAGGCCGTGGGCGTCCCGGACCAGGCCGTTGGCGTGGTCGAGTGGGCCGATCATGCCGATGCCCAGCCCGGTGAGTCGGCCCCGCAGGTCGCCGATGCCGGCCATCGTGTCGATGCCGGTGCTCAGGGCGTCGAGGAGTTGCCCCGGGGTGAAGTCGCGGGGCAGCGGGCTGACCGCCGAGTGGTGCACGGTGCCGGCCAGGTCGACCAGGACGAGCCGCAGCGTGCGTCGGGCCACGTGGGCGCCGATCGCGTACCGGCTGTCCGGGACGAGTTCGTAGACGACAGCGGGCTTGCCGATGCCCGGACGCCGGACGCCGGCGGGGCGGATCAGGCCGTCGGCGGTCAGCCGGGCGATGACCTTGGAGACCGCCTGTGGTGTCAGGCCGGTCGCCTCGACCACTGTCGCGCGCTCGAACGTGCGAGCCGTGCGCCCCACCGCCATCACGAGAGCCTGGTTGTAGCCGCGGAGGAACGTGACGTCGGCAGTGACGCGAGTCATCTCACCACCCTATTACGCAACGCTGTTGCTAAATTTTTTCGGTGATCGAGTTGAGTAGAGGTCGACGGCTGGCGGCGCTTGCCGCTCTGGCACTGGGCGGCGTCGCGGTCGGCCTGACCGAGTTCGTGGCGATGGGGCTGCTGCCCGACATCGCCCGCGGTCTGCTCCCGCACGAGTACGCGCGGTCGTCGTCGGACGCCGTCGCCCAGGCGGGCTGGATGATCACCGCGTACGCGCTCGGTGTGGTCGTCGGCGCGCCGCTGATCGCCGCGTTGAGCGCGCGCCTGCCCCGCAAGAAGCTCGTCCTCGGGCTGCTCGTGATGTTCGCCGTCGGCACTGTCGCGTCCGCGCTCGCCCCCACCTTCGATCTGGTGCTGGTGGCCCGGTTCGTGGCGGCGCTGCCGCACGGCGCGTACTTCGGTGCGGCCGGTCTGCTCGCGGCGACCCTGATGGGCCCCGGTAACGAGGCCCGTGGTTTCGCCACAGTGCTCGGCGGTCTGACCGTGAGCAACCTGGTCGGCGTACCGCTCATCACGCGGCTCGGGCAGACGGTCGACTGGCGGGTGGCGTACCTGGTCATCGCCGGTTTCTTTCTGCTCACCCTGCTGGCGGTGCTGGCGGTCGTTCCGGAGGTCGCCGCGGCGGTCGACGGCTCGCCGGCCGCCGAGTTGCGGGCGCTGCGGACCTCGCAGGTCTGGCTGGTCGCCGCGACCGGCGCTGTCGGCTTCGCCGGCTTCTTCGCGGTGAACACCTACATCGCACCGGTCACCACCGACGTCGCCGGTCTCTCCGCCGCGACGGTGCCGTGGACGTTGGTCGCGGTCGGTCTGGGGATGACCGTCGGCAACGCCCTGGGCGGCTGGCTGGCGGACCGCGACCTCCAGCGGAGCATGGTCATCGGCTTCGTGGCGATGATCGTGAGCATCGCCGTGTTCAGCCTCGTGGCGTCGACGAGCGTGGGCCTGTTCGTGGGCGCGTTCCTGGTCGGGGCGACCAGCCTGTATCTCGGTCCGGTCCTGCAGGCACTTCTGATCACCGTCGCCCCGGGAGCGCAACTGATGGGCGCGGCGGTCAACCAGTCGGCCATGAACATCGCGAACAGCCTGGGCGCCGCACTGGGCAGCGTCGCCATCGCCGCCGGATTCGGCTACCTCGCGCCGGCCCGGGTGGGTGTCGCTCTGGCGGTCGTCGGGTTGATCCTGGGGCTGATCGGCTTCGCCGTCGGGCGACGAGTGCGCGAGCGGGTCCCGGCGACCGTCTGACGAGTGCGGGTCCCGGCCACCGTCTCGACCTGAGGTGGCCGGGCCGTCCGCGAGGTGCGCTCAGAAGTCGTCCACGCTGACCGTCACCCGGTCGGTGCTCGATCTCCAGTTGGGCACGTTGATCACCTCGTGGCCGCCGCCGCGCTGGCCCACGGTGATGCGTACCAGGCCGAGGTGTGCCGGCGTCGCCGGGATGAAGACGTCCATGCCGGTGATGAAGGTCTGGCTGAAGAACTCCGGCAGCGGGGCCGACAGGTCGGTGACGCCGTCGCTGCCGTCGTCGAAGGCGAAGATGCCGATCGTCCGCTTGGCGCGTGGCGTGTTCGCCGCGTTCAGGACGTCCCTGCCGTTGATCCAGAGGTGGTCGCCGGCGTCGCCCTGGTCGCCCCACCACTCCTTCTGCCGTTGGATCGTGAGCGCCGTGTGCCGGTCGCTGGTCTCGACCAGACCGCTGAGGCCCTCGCCCGGCTCGCTGGTCGCCAGGCGCAGGAACGAGTCCGAGCGGAGGAACGGCTGGAAGTAGAAGTGGTGCGTCGCGGCGCCCGGGCGCACGATGGCGAACTCGTAGCGTGCCGTGGCGAGCACCGGGAGGGGGCCGAATGAGCCGTCGACGCCGAGCGACAGCCGATGCGCGGGCCGGTGTGACAGTCGGCCGCCGGTCAGTGGGCTGACCGGGTAGACCTCGAGGATCGCACCGGTGACACCGACGTTGCTCGGGAAGAGCACGGCGCGGCCGGAGACCCGGGCGGCGCCGAAGAGTTGCGGCACGATCCGCGTCGTGTGAGGCGCGTGGCCCCGGAGGAAGCCGAAGATCTCGGTGAACGACTCCGCCGAGGACACGGTCTGGGTGTGCGACTGGTCCGGCAGGTGCACGTTCGTCGCGCCGGCGACGGCGCGGGCCGGGTCACCCTCGCCCCAGATGGCGAGCGTGGGCACACCACCCGGCGGGGAGGTCGCGGTGCGCCCGTCCAGGTTGACGTAGTGCGCGACCCGGACGGCGCGCTCCGGCGAGCTGTTGAGGTAGCCCTGCGAGACGAAGGTGCCCAGTGAGTGCGCGACGAGGTCGACCCGGTCCGCGCCGGTGGCCGCGAGCAGGCGGGAGATCCGTGCGTCGAGTCCCGCGTACACCTGGGGCAGGATCGTCGCGATGTTCGGGGAGTCGTACTCGTGGGCTTCGATGATGTCGATCGGGTACCCGTTGCTGGCCAGCCGTTTGGCCTGGGTCTCGAACTGCGCCGCTGATCCCGCGCTGCCGTGCACGAAGATCACTGGACGGTGTGTCGGTGTGGCGGCGGCTTCGGCGGCGCGTGGCACGGCGACGACGGACAGGCTGGCCGCGAGGGCGACCCCGGCCACCACGGAGAGCAGGCTCCGGCGAGATGTGTGCATCGATCCTCCACCAGGACGGACGAAGTATTTGCACTACTAGCGCAAGTATCGTGTCAGGGTGGGGCGCGATGGTCCACACCTTCCGGTCAGTTGACCTTCGTGGCGAGCAGGTCGCCGACAGCGGCGCGGACCGGGTCGGGGTTCGACCAGCTCCAGTTGGGGTGCGCGCGGTTGGTGAGCAGCGCCAGGACGAGTTTGCGGTCGGGCGCGACCAGGAGCGAGGGGCCGGCGAATCCGGTGTGGCCGAAGGTCCGGGCCGAGGCGAGCCTGCCCATGAACCAGCTCTGGTTGAGCACGACGCCGAGGCCGTGCGCCGAGGTCCGATTGGGGCGCTCGGGATCGATGGCCGGTTTGCCGGCGTTGTGGTTGGTGAGCATCCGGCGCACCGTCGCCGCGGAGAGGATCCGTTTGCCCTGGTGGGCGCCCTCGTTCAGGAGCAACTGACCGATGGCCGCGAGATCGGTCGCGGAGGCGAAGATGCCGGCGTGACCGGCAATGCCACCCAGGTGGTTGGCGACGTCGTCGTGGACGACGCCACGGAGCAGCCCTCGGGACGAGCGGGCGTCGGTCGCGACCAGTCGGCTGGCCTTCGCGGCGGCCGACAGCCAGCTGTTCGGGTTGAAGCCGGTGTCGCGCAGACCGAGCGGGCCGGTCAGGTTGGTCTTGAGCGCCTGGTCGAGCCGCTGGCCGGTGACCTTCTCGACGATCTTGCCGGCGACCATGAGCCCGACGCTGGAATAGCGGAACGTCTTGCCCGGCACCGCGCCGGAGACCAGCGGCGTGCCGAGCACGGCGTTCCAGCGGGCCGCGTTGTCGGGCAGGCCGGTGACCGTGGCGCCGACGGGAAGACCGCTGGTGTGGGTGAGCAGCATCTCGACGGTGATCTGCTCCTTGCCCGTGCCGGTGAAGGCGGGCAGGTAGTCACGCACCGGAGCGCCGAGGTCGACGCGGCCCTTGTCGACCTGCTGCAACAGCAGGATGGCCGTATACACCTTGGTGACCGAGGCGAGGTCGAAGATGGAGTCCCGGCGCATCGCGACGCGCTGGTTCGCCGCGAGCAGCTTCGGACCCGCCGTATACCGCAGCGCCTCACCGACCGCGGTGTGCACAGTCACCTTCCCGCCCACCACGACGAGAGCGACAGCACCGGGAAAACCCTTGTGTTGCACGGTCTGTGAGGTCGCGGGCAGGTGTCGCCGGAGCAGGGCGGTCACGTCCTGGGCGTAGGGGGCCTGACGCACCGGCGGGTTGCCGCCGACCGGTGCGTCCGGTGCTCTGAGCGGCGGCCCGGCGTCACCCGCCGCTCCGAATCCGACCCGGCTGCCGGTGGCGCCCTTCGCGGTCGCCGCGTCGCCAGGGCCGGCCGAGCCGGTGTCCGGCGCGCCGGTGGCACCGCAACCGGTGAGGGCGGAGGTCGCGGCGGCAAGGCCGGCCCCGAGCAGAGTTCGACGTGCGACGGACATGCCGGAGATGGTGACAGCCGGCCGGAGGACGCGCCACCGGACCCGTCCGAACGACGGACCCGTCCGGCCCATCGGCCAACAGGCGGTCATCTGGCAGACACAGCCGGTTGCCGTTCAGGTGGTTGTGCGACGATCGGCGGGCAATACGTCGAACGACCGTCCACCGGTCTGTCCGCGCACGGTCGCTGACAGCAACCGGGGAGGGCACGCCCCCCGTTACCCCCTTGGAGAGCACCATGTCCCTCTCCCCGTCCCGGGTCTTCGCGGAACTGAACGCGCCGCGACCCCCTGACCAGTTGACCCCGACGATGGGCACGGCCGTTGTGGTCGGCGGCAGTGTCGCCGGTCTACTGGCCGCCCGGGTGCTGTCCGACCACGCCGACACCGTCGTCATCATCGACCGGGACGACCCGCAGGTGACCGGCGCGCGGCCCGGCGTACCCCAGGGAACACAGCTGCACGCGCTGCTGCCCGGCGGCCTCCTCCAACTGGAGCGCCTGTTCCCCGGATTCCGCGACGACGCACTGGCGCGCGGAGCGGTCGAGGCGCCGCCCGAGGCCCGGCGCAACTACCTCGACGGGCGTCTGAAGGTCGTCGTCCCCGACGACGCCGACAGTCTGGCGGGCAGTCGACCGCTGCTGGAGGGCCTGATCCGCCAGCAGGTGCTTCGGTTGCCCAACGTCAAGACGATCACCGCCCGCGCCACCGGCCTCGTGTTCGACGGCACCGCGGTCACCGGGGTCCGCTCCGAGGTCGATGGGGTGCCCGGTGTCGAACGCGCCGACCTCGTGGTGGACGCCATGGGGCGGTCCAGCCGACTCTCGGACTGGCTGGAGCAGGCCGACTGGGACCGGCCGGTCACCCGGCGGATGACGGTGCACCTCAACTACGCGACCGCCCTGTTCCGCCGCCCGGAGGTGACCCCGGCCTCGACTGTCGTCCTGGCTTTGAACACGCCGAAATCGGGGATGGACGTGGCCGGAGCCGCGTTCTTCGCCATCGAGGACGGCCGGTGGATGGCCATGATGGCCGGTTACGGCAACGACCGCCCGGGGCGTACCGCGGATGACTTCGTCCGCCGCCTGCGCGAGCAGTTCCCACCGGAGTTCGGCGACGTCGCCGACCAGGAGATGATCGGCGACGTCCAGACCTACCACCATGCCGACAGTCGACGACGGGACTTCCACGCGCTAAAGCGGTTCCCGGCCGGCCTGATCAGCGTCGGCGACGCCGTCGCGTCGTTCAACCCGGTGTACGGGCAGGGCATGACGGCGGCGGCCCTGCACGCGGCCTGCCTCTCGATGTACCTTCGGTCCGGCCCGGATCTGCGGGCGCCCGCGCGCCACTACCTCGCGCTCCAGAAGGTCGTGGTGGACGCCGCCTGGTCGCTCTCCACCTCGGCGGACCTGGCGTTGCCCCACGTCGACGGGCCCTACCCGCGCGGCTACCGGTTCTCCCGCTGGGCCAGCAGCCAGGTCATCGCCGCGACCGTCACGGACGTGGCGACCGCGCGGCGGTTCAACGACGTCGTCTCCATGCGCGAACACCCGCACTCCCTGGCCCGCCCCGGCGTGCTTCTGGGCGCCCTACGCGCCAACCGGCGCGCACGCTAGGGCCTGTTCCATAAGGGCGGTCGAGCCGAGGCGGAGTCCGTCCGGGCCTGCCGCAGGCCGGCCAGTTCTTATGAAACAGGCCCTGGAGCGAGTGACCCGGCGGCCTCGCCTGCGAGGCCGCCGGCAACGCCCTATCGGGGGAGCTTGCGGAGGATGTCGACCACGAAACGGTGGTCGTCCAACTGCGGCAGCCCGGAGACACCGACCCAGCCCACCACACCGGTGCCGCGCACGCGCAGGGGTACCGCGCCCCCGGCCGCCGCGTACCGCGAGGCCGGCAGACCGAACCGCTCGGCCAGCGTCACCTGCTTGTCCTGGCACAGCCGGGCCATGTAGAGCGAGGAGTGCTCGAAGCGCATCACCACCCGCCCCTTGCGGCGCAGCCACGCGTCGTTGTCCGCCGTCGACCCCGGCAGGCCACAGTGGAACAGCTGCCGCCCGGCCCGCCACACGCCCACCGAGACCGGCAGCCGCTGCTCGGTCGCGGCGGCGACGGCGAGCATCCCCAGCTCGTACGCGTCGGTCTCGGACAGGCCCGCGAGCTCCAGCTCGTTCTCCTCGCGCAGCAGCTCGTCGAGCGTCGGCCACGATTCACGGTCAGCTGACATGTTCTTCTCCTTGTTGGTGCGGGCGATCATCCTCGTCGCTGGGGGCGATCACCAGGCGCAGGGCGCGTAGTCCTTCAGGAAACAGCCGTACAGGTCCTCGCCCTGCTCGCCGCGGACGATCGGGTCGTACACCCGGGCCGCGCCGTCGACCAGATCCAGTGGGGCGTGGAAGCCCTCGTCGGCCAGCCGCATCTTCGTCGGGTGAGGGCGTTCGTCGGTGATCCAGCCGGTGTCGACGCTGGTCATCAGGATGCCGTCGGTCAACATCTCCTCGGCGCTGGTGCGGGTCAGCATGTTCAGCGCCGCCTTGGCCATGTTGGTGTGCGGGTGCCCCGGCCCCTTGTAACCGCGGCCGAACTGACCCTCCATGGCCGACACGTTCACCACGTACTTGCGGCGGGCCGACGCGGCGGCCATCGCCGGGCGCAACCGGCTGACCAGCACGAACGGCGCGGTGACGTTGCACAGCTGCACTTCGAGCAGCTCGACCGGGTCCACCTCCTGGACCCGCTGGACCCAGCTGTTGACCGAGTCGAGGTCGGGCACGAGCCCGCCGGCGTCGATGGCGGTGGACGCCGCGATCCGTTCCGGCGAGGCCGAACCGCTGGTCAGTGCCAGCGCGGTGAGCGCGTGCGGAGTGAGCGCCGTCGACTGTGGGCCGGCGGTCAGGGTGCCCACCGGGCCGCCCTGCGCGTCCGGCTTGGCGAACGTGATCAGCTCCGGCAGCGGGCCGTCCGGCAGGGCCGCGGCCTCGGCGGCGATGAGCTGCGCGTACGCCCCGGGGGACCGGCGGACGGTCTGCGCCGCGTTGTTGATCAGGATGTCGAGGGGGCCCTGGCTGCTGACGTCGTCAGCGAGGGCGATCACCTGGGCGGGGTCGCGCAGGTCGATCCCGACGATCCGCAGCCGGTGCAGCCAGTCGGCGCTGTCGGGCATCGCGGCGAAGCGGCGGACCGCGTCGTGCGGGAACCGGGTCGTCACCGTCGTGTGCGCGCCGTCGCGCAGCAGCCGCAGCGCGATGTACATGCCGATCTTGGCCCGGCCGCCGGTGAGCAGCGCACGCCGGCCGGTCAGGTCGGTGCGGGCGTCGCGGCGCTCACGGTTCAGCGCGGCGCAGGACGGGCAGAGCTGGTGGTAGAAGGCATCCACCTCGCGGTAGCGCTGCTTGCAGACGTAGCAGCCGCGGGCGTTGTGCAGGAAGCCGGCCGTCTCGCCCGCGACGGAGGACGCGAGCGGAATGCCCTGTGTCTCGTCGTCGATCCGGCCCGGAGCGCCGGTGGCGGTGGCCTCCGTCACCGCGCGGTCGGCGGCGAGGATGGCGTCCCGCCGCTCCTCCCGCCGCCGCTGCTTGATCACCTTGTAGAGCCGGGCGGTGGCCCGCTGCACCTGCACCACGTCGGGGTGGTCGGAGGGCAGCGCCTCCAATTCCTCGAAGACGCTGAGGCAGGCCTCCAGCCGGCTTCGGTCAATACCCTCTTGACCGTTTTCGGTAATGTTGTCCACCGTCATGCGTCGTTGTCTCGTCCCGTATCCCGGACCGGCTCCAGCCGGCCCGCCCCAAGTCCGACCCGAAACGGTACGCGCCTCACGGCCTCCGACGCACCTCGCGGCCGCCCGGCGTGGTGCGCCTCGCGGCGCTAGGCGGCGTCGGAGTGTCCGAGACGCCAGTAGCCCATGAAGGCGACCGCCCGCCGGTCCAGACCCCGTTCGGCGACCAGGTGCCGGCGCAGGTTGCGGATGACGCCGGCCTCCCCGGCCAGCCACGCGTAGAGCGGCGCCGGGGCCACCTGCTCGGGCACCTCCCACAGGATCTCGGTGTCCACGTCGACGTCCGGCACGGGCTGGGCGGCTGTCGACGCGCCGGGGGCCAGCAGCTCCCCGGCCGCGGCGACGACGGCGGGCACCAGTCGGCTGCCGTACCCGTCGGCGCCCCGGGCCAGCCAGCGGACCTCGACGCCGGGCGGTGCGAGCAGCGGCAACACGTCGGCGGCGTCGGGCACCTCCAGCACGACGGTGCCCCGGGCGTCGAGGGGAAGCCGCTCGCAGATGCTGCTGATCGCCGGCACGGCGGTCTCGTCCCCGGCCAGCAGCACGGTGCCGCCGGCGGACTGTCGAAATTCGACCCCGCCGTGGTTGCCGTCGTAGCCGGCATCCGGCCCGACCAGGGCGATCTCGTCGCCGACGCTGGCCCGCCGCGCCCAGCGCGTCGCCGGGCCACTGTCGCCGTGCAGCACCAGGTCGACGTCGACCTCGGCCAGGTGCGGGCGGACCGCCCGGACGGTGTAGGTGCGGATCGGGTTGCGCAGATGCTCGGGCAGGGCCCGCCACGTCGCGTACCAGTCCGCGCCCTCCGGCAGGGTCGCCCGGTCCTGACCGGGCAGCGGCAGCGCCAGCTTGATCCGCTGGTCGTAACCGTTGTCGGCGAAGCGGTCCAGGTTCGCCCCGGTGAAGGTCACCCGGGTGAAGGACGGGCTCAGGCGGCGTACCGCGCGGACGGCGACGGCGAACACGCGCCACGGGGCGATGGGCAGGGTCTCGGTCATGGTGCCTCTCTCGACGCGGGCGGCTCTACCGGGTGGTGCTCGCCACGGCGCGGGAGCGCCACAGCAGCCAGACGAAGTACGGGGTGCCGATCATGGCGGTGACCAGGCCGGCGGGGATCTGGGCCGGCGCGATGACCGTCCGACCGAAGGTGTCGGCGATGCTGACCAACGCCGCGCCGAGCAGGGCGGCCACCGGGAGCACCCGGGAGTGCCGGCCGCCGACGAGCGCCCGCGCGGCGTGCGGGGCGACCAGACCGACGAAGCCGATGACCCCGACGGCCGAGACGGCTGTGGAGGTGAGCAGCGCCGCCGCGCCGAGCGCGATCAACCGGGTGCGTTCCAGCCGAACGCCCAGCACGCGGGGGGTGTCGTCGTCCAGCGCCATCAGGTCGAGCTCCCGGCGGGCGGCGACAACGGCCGGGGTGAGCACCAGCAGGGCGATCGCCACCGGCAGCACCTGGGTGGGCATCCGGCCGTAGGTGGAGCCGGACAGCCAGGTCAACGCCTTCCCGGTGTTCCACGGGTCGAAGGCCACGACCAGGTAGGTGATGACCGCCATGCCGCCCTGCCAGGCGCCGAAACCGATCAGCACGAGTCGGTCGGAGCTCAGCCCGCCGCGCCAGGCCAGGCCGTAGACCAGGGCGAACGCCAGCATCGCGCCGAGCCCGGCGACGCCGGAGACCGCCCACACCCCGGCCAGCGGCACGAAGGTGAGCAGGGAGACCGCGCCGAGCCCGGCACCAGCGGTGATGCCGAGAATGCCGGGTTCGGCCAGCGGATTGCGGCAGACCGCCTGCACTGTGGTGCCGGCTACCGCGAGCGCCGCGCCGGCCAGGACCGCCGCGGCGACGCGCGGCCACCGCTGGTCCAGCACGAAGGTGTACGCGGGCCCGGTGCTGCCGTTGACCCAGTTCACGACGTCACCGAGCAGCACCCAGGTGTCACCGGCGAGCATGCCGACCGCCACTGCGCCGACGGTCAGGACGGCGGTGACGGCGACGACGCCGCGGTGGAAGGCTGCGGAGCGGACGGCCGCGTGCCCGCCGGGCGGACGACGGGTGGGGCCGGCGTCGCGGTGCCGGCGGGCCAGCCAGATGAGGATCACCGCGCCGAACAGTGTGGTGACCACGCCGGTGGGGATGTCGACCCCGGCCTGCCCGCCCATCACGGCCCGCAGCAGCACGTCGGAGCCGAGCACGATGATGACCCCGACGATGCCGGACAACGGCAGCAGGACGCGGTGGCGGTGCACGCCCGGCACCACGGGGGCGAGCAGCCTGACGATCACGGGTGCGCACAGGCCGACGAAGCCGACCGGGCCGGTGAGGGTGACGGCCGCGGCGGAGAGCAGCACGGCCAGCACCATGACGGTGAGCCGGGTGCGCCGCACGTCGAGGCCGAGCACTGTGGCGGTGTCGTCGCCGAGGGCGAGGATGTCGAGGCGGTGCCCGAGCAGCACGAGCACGATGGCGGCGCCGACGATCACCGGGGCGAGTTGGGTCAGCGCGGTCAGGTCGCTCTGCACCAGCGAGCCGTTCCCCCAGGCGAACAGCCCGATGGTGGCCTGCTCGAACAGGAGCAGCAGCAGGGTCGTCACCGACCCGAGCGCCAGCGCGGTCGCCGAGCCGGCGAGGATCAGCCGGGTGGTGCCGGCCTGCCCTCCGGAGGACATCGCCATCACCAGGCCGGCGGCGGCCAGCCCGCCGCCGAAGGCGAGGCCGCCGGCGGGCAGCGCGGGCAGTGAGACGCCGAACGCGGCGACGGCGACGATCGCCAGGTGGGCGCCCGCGTTGACCGCGAGGGTGTCGGGGGACGCGAGCGGGTTGCGGGCGATCGACTGCAACGCCGCCCCGGCGAACCCGAGCGCCACGCCGATGGCGAGCCCGGCGAGCAGCCGGGGCAGGCGGGACGCGATCAGGACGCGGGCCGCCTCATCGTCGGCGCCGGTCGCGAGCCGCAGCAGGTCGAGGGCGCCGACGTTCGAGGTGCCCTGGGTGAGGTGCACCGCGCCGACCACGAGCAGCAGCAGGATCGCGGCGGCGAAGACGACGGCGATGCGGGGCACGGCCAGGCGGCCGCCCGGAGCCGGCCGGGTGGCCGGCTCCGGGCGTGGGGGCGCGTTCAGCACGCTCACACCGCGTACGTCTTGACGAGTTCGTCGATGTACTGCTTGCCGGAGAGCGGACCGCCGAAGGTCCAGATGCCGTTGGGCATCTTGTGCAGGTTGCCCTTCTGCACGAAGGGCAGCGACTTCCAGATGGCGTTGCCGGCGAGGCCGTCGGCGAACACGTCGTCGCCGTCGGAGGCGTTGTAGAAGAGGTGCATGTCCGGGTCCTTGAGGACCGTCATGCCTTCGACGTCGGTCTGGCCGAGGCCCCACGCCTCGTCGACCTTGCCGGTCCAGGCGTTGGTGAGGCCGAGCTGGGTGCCGATCTCGGAGACGAGAGAGCCCTTGCCGAACATCCGGATGCTGACGGTGCTGCCCTCCTTCCAGCCGTCGGCGATGGCGAACGGCTGGCCGGCGGCACCCGCGTCGGCGATCTTCTTCTTGCCGTCGGCGATGGCCGCGTCGAAGTCGGCGAGCAGCTTCTCCGCCTGCGCGGTCTTGCCGACCGCCTTCGCGATCATGGTGAGGTCGGTGCGCATCCGGCCCAGGTTGTCGGTGGCGTCACTGCCCTTGGCGACCACGACGGGGGCGTACTTCTCCAGCTGACTGATCATGTTGGCGCCCCGGTCGTCCTCCATCACGATGAGGTCGGGCTGGAGGGCGACGATCGAGTCGACGCTGGGCTCGCCACGGGTGCCGACGTCCTTGACGCCGGGGTCGAGCTTCGCCGAGGTGACCCAGGTGCCGTAGCCCTTCGGGTCGGCCACGCCGACCGGCATGACGCCCAGGCTGACCAGCATCTCGACCTCACCCCACTCGAGACCGACGACCTTGGTCGCCGGGGCCTTGAGGGTGATTTCCTTGCCCCGGCTGTCGGTGAGGGTGACCGGCCCGCCGGCGGCCGAGGCGGAGGTCTCGGGAGTGGCGGTCTTCTCGGTCGTGCCGCAGGCGCTGAGCGTCAGCGCGGCCACGACGGCGATGAGGGCGGTGAAACGGGTACGGGTCATGACGGTCTTTCTCTGCTGTGGATGGGGGTGTTCAGACCAGGGCGCGGATCTGGTGCCGCCCCACTGGGCGGGTGGTGACCAGTCCGCTGACCGGATCGGTGGTCACCTCGATGCGGATCCCGTAGGTCTCGGTGAGGGCGTTCTCGGTGAACACCGTCGCCGGGGTGCCGGTGGCGCGGACCCGGCCCTGCTGCAACAGGACCACCTCGTCCGCCACTGCGGCTGCCTGGTTGAGGTCGTGCAGTACGACGCCGACGGCGACGCCGTGATCGTCCGCGAGGTCACGGACCAGGTCGAGGATCTCCACCTGGTAGCGCAGGTCGAGGAACGTGGTGGGTTCGTCGAGGAGCAGGACCGGGGTGTTCTGGGCGAGGCAGGTGGCCAACCAGACCCGCTGCAACTCGCCTCCGGAGAGTTCGTCGACGGGACGGTCGGCCATCGCGGCCACGCCGGTGACGTCCATGGCGCGTGTGATGGCGGCGGGGCCGTCCGGGTCCTCGGTGCGCCAGCGCCCCCGGTAGGGGTGGCGGCCATATCCGACGACGTCGCGGACGGTGACCCCGCTGGGCACCGGCCGGCTCTGGGCGAGCAGCGTGACCCGACGGGCGAACTCCCGGGCCGCGAGGCTGGCGGCCGTGACGCCGTCGGCGAGGTGCACGATTCCGGCCTCGATCGGGTGCAGCCGGGCCAGAGCCCGCAGCAGGGTGGACTTGCCGCTGCCGTTGGGCCCCACCAGCGCGGTGACGGCACCCGCACGAAGGCTGATCATGGCACCGTGCACCACCGGCACACCGTGGTAGCCCAGACGGAGGTCGACGCCGGACAGGCTGCGCTCCCCGTTGGCCGACGCCAACTCGCTCTGCATGAGGTTAGGCTAACCTAACCAAATGACGGCCTGTCAAGCCGGTCGCGCAGCCGTGACCGGCCGGACGGACCGGTGCTCGTCGGGCCCGTGCGCGCGTGGGGGATGCTGGGTCCGTGCACATCGCGACCCTCGGCCCACTCGCCGTCGACGGCAAGCCCGTTCGAGGTGAACGGCTCGCGGCGGTGCTTCGCGCGCTCGTCGACGCGCGGGGGCGAGCGGTCTCCGTGAGCCTGCTCGTCGACGCCGTCTGGGACGGCGTGCCGCCCGACGACGCGACCGGCGCCGTCCAGGCGCTCGTGTCCCGGGTACGTCGCCTCGGGCTGCCCGTGGTCGCGGTGCCGGGCGGCTATCGGCTGCCCGCCGACGAGATCACCGTCGACGCGGTCGAGGCGCGCGCGCTCGTCGAACAGGCAGGCACCGTGTTCCGGTGCGGTGACGTCCGTGCCGCCCGCGGCCTGGCCGATCAGGCGCGGGCCCTGTTCCCCGAGGTGCCCGAGTTGGTCAGCGCCGAGGACACCCGCCTGTTCGCGGAGGTCGCCGCGCTGCGCGCGCAGGCGGCACTCGCCGGCGCGGGCCCGTACGACGAGGTCGACCTGGGCCGACTCGCCGCGCGGACACCGCCGGACGAGCCCTCCGCCGCCCTGCTCGTCCGGGTGCTCGCCGCCCAGGGGCGGGAGGCGGAGGCGCTGGAGGTGGTCGAGCGGCTGCGCGCCGACCTGGCCGACCGCTACGGCACCGACCCATCACCCGTGATCACACAGGTCCACCTGGCGCTGCTGCGCGGCGAGCTGACCACCCCGGCCGTCGAGCCCTCGCCCCGGCAGCCGATGCGGATCGCCCTGCCCGCCGCGTGGCGTCGGCCGATGACCGCCCTCGTCGGCAGGGAACGCGACGTCGCGACAGTGGTGGAGGGACTCGCCGACGCGCCTCTGGTGACGATCGTGGCAGCCGGCGGCGCGGGCAAGACCCGTCTTGCCGCCGAGGTGACGCGTCGCGCGGCGGCGGCCGGGCAGTCGGTACGCGTGATCGAACTGGCCGGCCTGCGCTCGTCCGACGAGGTGCTGCCCACGGTGCTCGCGGCCCTCGGGGGTGCGGACACCTCGGCGACCGGCGGCAACCTCGGCCTGGAGCGGCGGGTGCTCAACCCCGCAGAACGGCTTCGCGCCGTGGCACCCGACCTCGACGGGTTGGTCGTGCTGGACAACTGCGAACACGTCCTCGACGCGGTGGCCACCGTCGTCGCGGACCTGGTCGCGGTGACCTCGCCCGAGGTCACCGTGCTCGCGACGAGCCGGGCACCGCTGGGCCTGGCCGGCGAACTGGTCCACCGGCTGACCGCCCTGCCGGACAGCGACGCGCTCGCCCTGATCGAGACCCGGGCGAGGGCCGGTGGCGCGGTGCCCACCTGGGACACGACGCGGGCACTCGCTCTGTGCCACCGGCTCGACAACCTGCCGCTGGCACTCGAACTCGCCGCCGCGCGACTGCGCAGCATGCCGATCGACGACGTCCTCGCCGGTCTGAGCGACCGCTTCGCGCTGCTCGACGACGCCCTGCGCGGCCTGCCGGAGCGCCACGCGAGCCTGTGGGCGATGGTCGACTGGAGCAGGGAGTTACTCGCCGAGGACGACCGTGACCTGCTCCAGCGGGTCGCGGTCATCCCCGCGCCGTTCACCGCGGGCCTCGCCGCGGCGGTCGCCCAGACTTCGGATGTCCGTCGTGGACTGGCGACACTCGTGGAACAGTCCCTGCTGACCCTCGTCGAGGGGGACGGTCCACCGCGCTACCGCATGCTCGAAACGGTCCGCGAGTACGGCGAAGCCCGCCTCGACGCGGTGGGTGCACGGGGTCCGGCCATGGGCGGCCTGGTCGAGTGGGCGCGGGAGCAGGCGGTCGCGCTCGCCGACCAGTTCGTCGGCCCCGGTCAGATCGACGCGCTCACCCGCTGCGCCGACGAGCAGGACAACCTGGTCGCGGGTCTGCGCTGGGCACTCGGGCAGGACGACGAGCCGGCCGCCGTCGAGGTCGCCACCGCGCTGTTCCACCTCTGGGCGGTTCGGGGACTGCACCTGGAAGTGTCCGGGTGGGCGGCGGGTCTCCTGCACGTCGAGGACCCGAAGCGACGGCTCCACTCCGCGATCACGTACGGCCGCCGCAGCGGCAGACCGCTGCCCAACGCCGACCGGCTGGCCTGGATGTGCCTGTTGACCGGGGTCAACGCCGGCATCAGCGGCGACCTCCGGCTCGCAGTGCTCGCCCGTCGGGCACTTCGGACAGTTCTCGCCGACCGGCCGGACGAGGTGTCGTCCCGGTTGACCGTTATCGCGACTGCGCTACCCCTGTTCGACGCCGTCGACCCGGAGGAGAGCATGAAGGGCACCGTCGAGATGGTCGGGCACCCCGACCCGTACGTGCAGGGGCTCGGCCTGTTCGCCCGCGCCGCGGTCCGGGAGAACGGTGGCATGCACGAGGCGTCGATCGTCGACGCCGAGCAGGCCTACCGTCGTTTCGAGATGGCCGGCGACCAGTGGGGCATGGCGATGGCGGCGGGTGCCGTCGGGCAGTTCCTGGTGCCGGGCGAGGGTGCCCGGTCCGCCGAGTGGCTCGCGCGCAGCGTCCGCCACATGGAGCTGATCGGTGCCACGCAGGATGCCCGGTCCATCCGGGTGCGGCTGGACGTGCAGCTCGCCCTCGCCGGCGACCCGGACGCCGAGCGGCGGCTGGTCGAGACGGCGGCGCCGGGCGAAGCCGAGGCCGTGGACGCCGCGGTGGCGTGCCTCGGGCTGGCCCACGTGGCGTGGCAGCGCGAGCGGTACGACGAAGCCCGGGCGTACGGCGACGGGGTGATCCGCATCCTGGCCGGCTGGACCGGCCCGCCGCCACAGCCACGCGCCATGCTCCGGGTCGCGGTGGCGGTCCTGCACCTGCGGGTGGCGCAGGTGCGACCGGTGCCGGGAGAGAACGCCGACGCGCGCGCGGCCGCCGCACTGATCCTCGCCAGCGACGAGGCGCTCTCCTCACGGGACCTGCCGGTCATCGGGGCATGGGCGCAGGGCGGCGCCGAACTCGCCGCGCACCGGGGCGACGTTGCGGCGGCTCGCGAGCTGTTCGCGCTCGCGACGCGCATCGGCACCCACGCCGGGACGTTCTTCCCGCCCGGCGACGCCGAACGACTCAACGCCGCCCTCGGGGACGAGGAGCAACGTGAGCCATTGGTGGCCGTGTGGCGCGGGCGGTCGGTCTCCGCGACCCTCGCCCGGCTCCGCGAGCTGATGGACGACCTGCTCGCCTAGCGCCTGGTGGAGTCTGCTAGGCCGCCAGTGCCGCGGTGATCGCTCTGATGAGGATCTGTTCCGCCCCGTCGGGAGAGGTGGCGGTCGGTTTTCCCTTGAGGTGCCCCAACCAGCCGTAGACCGTCATCGAGCCGCCGGCGATGCCCGGGAAGTCGGTGTCGATCCCGCCGGCGTACGTCTCGGGTCTCCGCAGCAGTTCGTCGCTGGGCAGGTACGCGGGTACCTCGTTCGCGTAGCCGGCGAACAGCAGCTGGCTCGACGTGCCGTATCGCGCCCGGAAGTAGACGGCGTATCCGGACACGATCTCGCCACCGGCCAGCAGCAGCCGAAGGTCCGGGCTGCCGGCGAACCTCCAGGACTGCAGGGGCACCGGAATCGACGTCGCGAACGTCCCGGCGTCGATCTGCGCGATCATCTGCTGCGCGTGCCGCCGGTAGTAACCCGGCAGGGAAAGGTTGTTCGACCGCACGGCGTAGGCCGCGGACACGTCCCGAAGATTGCCCGCGGTCAGCGTCACATCCAGCGGCAGGCTCACCTCCCGGTAGTGGGTTGTCGTCGGGCCGGCGACCGGGCGTCCCGGCCGCAGCAGCGCCGTCGTGACGGCCTGGGCGAGCTCGGCGCCCCGCAGGCTCCGCTGGGCCCAACCCCGCGCGCCGTCAGGGTTCTGGTCGCCGGCCGGCCCGAGAAGGAACTGGGCGAAGGCGCCGGTCGCCTGCTCGATCCGGGTGACCGCGTCCCCCGGGTAGTCCGGGTCGAACATGGTCTGCCGCCCCGCCACTACCGGATGGCACCCGTAGCTGAACAGCACCGCCAGCGGCTCACCACCCGGCGTACGGGCCGTCAGGACAGGTACGTCCGACTCGACGTACGGCAGACTTTCCCGGTTTTTCGAGAAGTGCTGGTCGACGACCTGGTAGTCGAGGGTGCACGCCGTTCGTGGGCCCTCAAGTGTGTCCCGGACCAGCTGCACGATCTTCGTGGCCAACTGGTCGCCGTAGGCACGCACCTGTGCCTGCAGAGTGGAATTCATCCCGTACGAGATGAACGGGTCCAGTTTGTCGGGGAGCACTGGACCGTTGTGTGTGTGCGTGGCCGTCAGGGCGAAGTTCTCCGACGCCAGCCCGAGAGCGACCACCTGGCTGCGGATCGACCGGTGCAGGCCACGTGCGAAGCCGAGAACATCGGCGGTGACGATGACGTGGGGCACGCCCTCGTGCCACAGGATTGTGCACCGCGCGAACAGCGGGGCAGCGGTCCCGGTCGCCTGGCGGGGCGTATCGACGCCGTAACCGGCCAGGTACGCGTCCGCCGACGGAGTGATCTCCACCTTTCCGACGGACAGCTCGGTGCCCGCCGCCCCCAGTGCGGGGCTGCCGAGGAGGCTCTGGCCAACCAGCGACGCGGCGACGATGGACCCACCGGTGAGCAGGCGGCGACGACCGACGGTCAGTCGCCGATCATCCGGTTTGTCGCCCTCGGCCGCCTGCGCCCGAGATTCCGATGTGGTGGCAGCCCTGACTCTGGACATGGTCATCCGGCAACGATCTCCCCCGTGAGACGCCGACGCGCGACCGCCGCCTCGCATCACCAGTGAATGCGCAGCGACGGTTGTCAGTATTGAGTTGAGGGGAATCATGGCGGACGCCCCGACCCCGGTCAATGGTTCGCGGGCCGACGGCACGCCCCGGACGGGCGACATGTCCGCGCCCGATCGTGGTGTCGGGCGCGACGACTGACGCCGTCCGGGTGTTGCTGCCGTCGGCGGTGCATCCCGCCGGGCCAGCATTCGGCCACGGCGCCGGCAGGTCGAGGTGCCGACGCCGTGACCAGGTCAGATCTTCTTCCGGTACGCCCGCAGCGCCAGCGGCATGAACACCGCGACGAAGCCGGCGCACCAGGCGAGCGTCCACCACACGTGGTTGTCCAGCGGGGTGCCGAGGAACAGCCCGCGCACCGACGCCACCAGGTGGGTCATCGGGTTGACGTCCACGAACGCCTGCATCCAGCCCGGCAGCGTGTCGGCGCCGACGAACACATTGGACGCGAAGCTCAGCGGCATGATCAACGCGAACATCACACCCTGCACGGCACCCGCGGTCCGCACCTTCATCGACACCAGCACCGGCAGCCAGCTCAGGCAGAGCGCGAACAGCACCGCGAGCAGACACCCGGCGATGGCCCGGAACAGGTCGGTCTCGATCCGGAAACCCATTACGTAGCCGATCGCGAGGGTCGACACGGTGACGATCACGTACCGGACGACGTCGCCGAGGACCGCGCCGACCAGTGGGGCGGAGCGGGGGATCGGCAACGACCGGAACCGGTCGAAGATGCCCTTGGCGATGTCGGTGTTGAGGTTGACGCCGATCGCGATGGCGCCTGTCGCGATCGTCTGCGCCAGGATGCCGGGCAGCAGGAACTGCAGGTAGTCGTGGGTCGAGCCGGCGACCGCGCCGCCGAAGACGTACACGAAGATGATGAGGAACAGCACCGGTTGCAGGGTGACGTCGATGAGCGCCTCGGGCGTACGCCAGGTCTTGATGAGGCTGCGTTTGGCGAGTGCCAACGAGTGCCGGACCAGTCGAAACGGTCGCGGGTGCGCCGTGATCGTCGACAGCGCCCGGTTCCGGGTGGGTGGTGCGTCGGTCAGAGTGCTCATGCCGCGACCTCCGTGGGGCGGGTGGTGTCGTCTTCCGATGCCGTACGCCCGGTGAGGGTGAAGAACACCTCGTCGAGGCTCGGCAGGTGCAGGGAGAGTTCGGTGACCGCGATGCCGGCGGCGGCGAAGCGCGCGACACTCTCGGTCAGAGCCGCGTCGTCGGTGACCGGCACCGCGAGCACGCCCTTGCGGGTCTCGTCGGCCTGCGCGCCGGAGCCGACCCGGGTCAGGATCTCCGCGGTACGCGGCAGGTGCGCCGGGTCGGACGGCCGGACCTCCAGGGTCTGCCCGCCAACCACCCGCTTGAGCCCGTCAGGTGTGTCGTGTGCGATCACCCGGCCGTGGTCGATCACCGTGATCGCGTCGGCGAGCGCGTCGGCCTCCTCCAGGTACTGCGTGGTGAGCAGCACTGTCGAGCCGTTGCTGACAAGCGTTCGGACCACGCCCCACATGTCCTCGCGTTTGGCCGGGTCGAGCCCGGTCGTCGGCTCGTCCAGGAAGATCACGTCGGGCGAGCCGACGAGGCTGGCGGCCAGGTCCAGCCGTCGCCGCATGCCACCGGAGTAGGTCTTGGCCTGCCGGTTCGCGGCATCGGTCAGGTCGAACCAGTCGAGCAGCTCGGCGGCCCGCCGCCGGGCGCCGCTGCGCCCCAGCTCCAGCAGGGTGCCGAACAGCTCCAGGTTCTGCCGACCGGTCAGGTCCTCGTCGACCGAGGCGTACTGGCCGGTCAGTCCGATGCTCTGCCGAACGCGTTCGGCGTCCCGTACCACGTCGAAACCACCGATCCGGGCGGTTCCGCCGTCCGGGGTCAGCAGGGTGGAGAGGATGCGAACGGCGGTCGTCTTACCGGCGCCGTTGGGGCCGAGCACCCCGAGCACCGTCCCCCGGGGCACGGCGAGGTCCACGCCCTGCAGCGCCCTCGTCTTCCCGAACGTCTTCACGAGGCCCTCGGCCTCGATCACCAGGTCAGCTGTCATGCGTACAGCCTGCGCCCGCCCGCTGACACCGCCCCGACACGCCACCGACATCGGCTGACACGGGCTGACACCGCAGTCGTCGAGGGTGAGGGCGGCCAGGGTGTGCGCGTCCACACCGACGGTCGGCGTCACGATATGCTGGCCACGGCAGAGCGCCTGCCAGCGCCCGATGTGGTGGCCCACGCCCGACCACATGCTTGGGGCCAAGAGTCTCCGACTCCGCGCCGATGTGTCGACTCTCGGCGTGCCGGTCACGCCGTCCGTTCGGTGGAGTGCGTGGGGCTGCACCGGAGGCGTCATGTCTGATCCCACCCCCCGACGGACCCCGGCCCCGGGACGCGCCCGCAAACGCGCCATCCGGGAGCACGCAGCGCGGGCTGGCGTTGCCTACTCGGAGGCGGCCCGGCAGCTTGAGTCGGTCGGCCTTCGGCCCGGCGAAACCCTTTCCAGGTACGGGCGGACGATCTATCCGATCGGGTTCGACCCGCATCGCCAGTTCCTCGTCGAACGCCGTGAGCGGCGGTCGTTCGAGGAGCGGGTGTCGGACACCAGGCGGGCCGCGGCCCTGCCTCATGGGCGTGCGCGGCACCTCGTCGAGCGGTTCCCGCCCAGCCGCGGGCGTACCGGCAGCGGGGTCGGCTCGCTCTATCACGGCGAGGGCCGCGAGGAACTGCTCGCGATGCTGTACATCGTGATCGTGGCCGAGTCGCCGGGGTTGCTGCCGGAGGTGGGCGACCTCGCCTGGATCGCCGAACTCGGCGAGGACACCGCACTCGACACGGCGTGCGCCGAAGTCGACAGGGAGGCCCGCCGCCTGCTCGACCAGGAGCCACTGGCCCTCTGGTCGCGCATCCAGAAGGCGCTGATCGTGGCCGGACGCAGCGTGGACGGGCAGGTCCGGCAGGAGGCTATCCGGCAGAGCGCGCTGTTGGGCACGATGATGACCCCGCGTCTGGGACACGCGGGCGAGCCGTACGTTCCGGGGTTGCCCGTCGCCGGGGTCCGGCAGATCCTCGACGCGCTGCTGATAGTCGCCGACGACGGACACGCGCCGGGCACCCGCGTACGCCTGCTCACGCCGCCGCACGACGGGCGGTCAGCCACGATCATCGGTGCCCGCTGGGGTTCGTCCGGTCCGCCGGTGGGCTATCTGGTGTGGCTCGACGGAGCGACGGCGCCGCTGTCGGCCCGCCCCGACGACCTGATTGTGCTGGCCGACCAGGAGACCGCTCCGCGCTGAGCCGGGGCGGTCCGGACCACCGTCGCGTCGCGTCACGGTCCAGTAACCCGCCCCACCGTCGTCGATCATGGACTTGTGGTGGTC
The DNA here is from genome assembly GCF_040649115.1 of Micromonospora sp. NPDC049049. Classification (NCBI taxonomy): domain Bacteria; kingdom Bacillati; phylum Actinomycetota; class Actinomycetes; order Micromonosporales; family Micromonosporaceae; genus Micromonospora; species Micromonospora sp. NPDC049049. The sequence continues at coordinate 152,339 of NZ_JBEZEX010000014.1, forward strand.
AACAAAAGCCGTGAATGGCAACAATTCAGGCACCACAACTCCATGATCCACGGGCCGGGCCCGCCCCCATGCCGCGATCTTGCACTTTCTGTCCTGACATAGGGATCGTTCCACGCGTATCGGCAACCGAAACTGCAAGATCGGCGGGGCACGGGCGTGGGGCGTGAGGGCGCGGGGCGCCGGGCGTGAGGGCGTGGGGCGGCCGGGCTCCCCTTTGGGGGAGCCCGGCCGGTGCGGTCGGCGTCGTCGTAGAGCTGTCCGGGGCGAAGCGGGGGGAGGTGCTGCGCACGGGAGAGGTACGGACGGCGTGACCGCGCTCCGCGCGGTGGTCCGCGTGCTCAGCTCGGCAGGCGGCCCCGCGTGGAGACGAAGTGGTACGACATGACGGCGAACCCGGGGTCACGGAGCAGCCGTCGGAAGGCGTTGAGTTGCTGGGGCGACAGCCCGGCAGCCAGCAGGTCCGGTTCCAACTGGCGGGAGTTGGTCTCGTAGAGCGATGTTCCGGTCGACCCGCCGGCCCAGCTCTGCGAGTGGGTGATGGTGTCCAGGTCGGTCAGACCGGCGAGGGCCATCTCGGTGTGGACGTCCTGCGCCCATCCCAGGTCGGCGCCGTGGTCCTCCAGGACACCCATCATGGCGTCCATGACCTGCGCGAAGAGCTTCGCTGCGTCGTCGCTGGGCGCGGTCAACACCCGCTGCGGCGCGGTGCAGTCGAACTCCTCGACCACCAGCCACCCGCCGGGCGCCAGCGCGCCGGTGAGGGTACGCAGGACCCGTCGTCGATCGGGAAGGTGCAGCAGCACCAGCCGGGCGTGGATCAGGTCGAACGCGTCCCCGGGTGGCGGTTCGGTGCGCACGTCGTGCTGGCGTACGTGCAGGTTGCCCTCGGCCACCAGGTGTGTGGGGTCGATGTCGGTGGCCAGCACGTGCCCGTCGTCGCCGACCGCGCGGGCCATCCGCCGGGCCATCGAGCCGCCACCGGCCCCGACCTCCCAGCAGGTCGCGCCGGGCTCCAGCACCGGGCGGGCCAGCCGACGCGTCGTGATCGGATCCAGGAAGGACTCCAGCGCGTGCATCTGGGGAACGGCGTCCGGTGCGCCGTTGTCGAAGGTATAGGTGTCGTCGCTCGTAGCGGTTGTCATCGGTGTCTACCTCTCCGTGGAGGGTCGGGTGACTCGAGAATGGTCGGGTGACTACGGGGTGTCGGCCCAGAGCCGAGGGGTCGCCCGGTTGGCCGGGGGCGGCGCAACGGCGGCGACGCTCAACATCGCCGCCAGTGGGGCCGGATCGCGGCGGGCCTCCGCGGTCGGCCGGTCGTAGACCACCCGGCCGTACTCCAGCACCGCCACCCGGTCCGCGAGCTCGATGGCGTACTGGAGTTGCTGCTCCACGAGCAGCACTGTCAGGCCGTCGGCGGCGAGACCGTTGACGAGTTCGCGGACCCGCGCCGCCAGATCGGGCGAGAGCCCCTCACACGGTTCGTCGAGCAGCAGCACCCGGGGTTGGCCGAGCAGCGCACGGGCTATCGCCAGCATCTGCTGCTCGCCACCGGAGAGTTCGCAGCCGCGGTGCCGCAGCCGCACCGCCAGCCTCGGCAGTAACTCCAGGGTGCGGGCGACCGTCCAGCCTTCGCCGCCGGAGGTGGGGGCCCGCCACGGCGCGGCTGCCAGGTGCAGGTGCTCGGCCACTGTCAGCCGGGAGAAGACCCGTCGGCCCTGCGGGACGAGACCGACGCCGGACTGGGCGATGCGATGCGGTTGTCGGCCGGCGACGTGCACGCCGCCGATCTCGATGCGACCGCTGGACGCTCGCACCAGCCCGGCGATGGTGTGCACGAGCGTGCTCTTGCCCGCCCCGTTGCGGCCCACCACGGCCTGGATGCTGCCCGGGCGTACCCGCAGGCTGACCTCGTGCAGGACGATTCCCCCGCCGTAGCCGGCGCAGAGACGATCCACAGTGAGCATCAGGCCACCCCGTCGGCGTAGGCCTGCCGCACCAGCGGCGAGGTACGGATCTCGTCCGGTGTGCCGGCGGCCAACGTCTGACCGTCGCGCAGCACCGTGACCGTGTCGGAGAGGGCGTACACCAGGTCCAGTCGGTGTTCGACCAGCAACACGGCGACCGCCCTGGGCAGCGCCTGGAGCACCTCGACCAGCCGGCCGACCTCGACGGCGGACAGCCCGGCCGCCGGTTCGTCGAGGAGCAGCAGGCGAGGGCGACCGGCCATCGCCATCGCGATCTCCAACTGGCGTCGTTGCCCGTGCGCGAGGTGCCCGGCGGGCACCGCCGCGACGGCACTGAGCCCCATCTGCTCCAGCAGCGGACCGGCCAGGCGCTGTGCCGCGCGTCGGCGGCCGCCCGGCCACCACCGGCCGCCCGGAATGATCCGTGGCAGCGCGGCCACCACGACGTTCTCCGTCGCGGTGAGCGTCGGGAAGACCGCCGGTCGTTGGTGGATACGGTTGATGCCCCGCCGGGCCCGGGCCGCCGGGCCGAGTCGACCGACGTCCCGTCCGTCGAACCGCACGCTGCCGCGTTGCGGCCGGGTGGACCCGCCGAGGACGTTGAGCAGGGTCGTCTTGCCGGCCCCGTTCGGGCCGATCAACGCGTGCCGCTGGCCGTCGTGGATGCACAGGTCCACGCCGTCGAGTGCGGCGAGCGAGCCGTACCGCACGCTGATTTTCTGGGCTTCCAACAGGCCGGTCATCGGTGCAGCTCCGCAACCTCGGCCTGGTCATGGGCGGCTGGCTGGTCCGGCTGTGGCGTCGCGGCGCCCGGTGGGCGCAGCCGACCCCGGGCCCGGTTGACACCGGTGGGCAGCAGGTAGACAGTCGCCACGAACAGCACGCCCAGCACGAGTGGCGCATGGCCGGGCAGCACCCCGAACAGCCAGTCCCGGACGGCGATGACCAACGCCGCACCCACCAGGGCGCCACCCACCGAGGCGGTGCCACCGATGACGACACCGAGCAGCAGCAGCGCTGAGGTGTCGAAGCCGAAGTCGGCGGGGGAGATGTACTGCTGGGCGACGACCAGGAGCGAGCCGGCGGCGCCGGCGATGGCTCCGGCGGCGATGTGCGCGCCGGACAGGTGCAACGCCACCCGGTGACCGCTGGCCCGCAACCGCGTCTCGTCGTCGCGGCCGGCACGCAGCACCAACCCTGCCCGGGTACGCAGCAGCACCAGCACCGCGCCGACCAGCGTGGCCACGACGACCAGGGCGTACAGGTAACGGGCCTGGTCGTTGGCCAGGGCCGGGAGCCCCCAGAACGGGCGGACCGCGGGGATGCCGGCCAGCCCGTCCGTGCCACCGGTCACCGACCGCCACCGCCCCAGGACGATGACGACGAGTTCACCGATGGCCAGAGTGATCATCAGGACGATCACCCCGCGGGCGTGCACGACGAGCGGCACGGTGAGCGCGGCCAGCAGCGCCCCGGCGGCCGCCGCGACGACGAGCTGCACGACGCCGACATCGGAGACCCGGCTGCCGACCACGGCGCAGGCGTAGGCGCCGGCCGCGTACGGCGCGGTCTGGCCGAGGGTGGGCATGCCGGCGACGCCGGTGAGCAGGGCCACGCTCACCCCGACCACTGCCAGCGCCAGCGTCCGGGCGAGGATCGCCGTGGTGTAGTCGTCGACCACCCAGGGCGCCACGACCAGGCCGACCAGGACGAGCGCCGCGACGCCGCCTCGAACTCGCCGAATCACCTCGCCCCTCATGCCGCTCTCCACCTGCCGGCCAGGCCACGCGCCCGCACGGCCAGCACGGCCGCCATGGCCGCGAACAGCAGAAACGGCGCGGCGGACGGCAGCAGCGCCACGCCCAACGTCTGGATCTCGCCGATCGCGAGCGCGGCCAGCAGGGTGCCCGCCATCGACCCGAGACCGCCGAGGACGACCACCACCAGGGAGAGCAGCAGCACCGTGTCGGCGGTGCCGGTGCCGGGGCCGATGATGGGCGCGCCCAGGACCCCGGCCGCGCCGGCCAGCGCGCCGGCGGCGGCGAGCACACCGGCCCGGATCCGTGCCGGACTCACGCCCAGACAGGCGACCATCTCCGGGTCGTCGACCGCCGCCCGGACCAGCATCCCGGCCCTGGTGCGTCGCACCACCAGGTAGAGGGCGGCGGCGAGCACCGCCGCGACGACGATGAAGACCAACCGGTACGCGGCGTAGCGGTGACCGGCGACCATCACCGACCCCTCCAGGGCTGCGGGCACCTGAACCTGCGGGTTGTCCGGCCCGAAGCCGGCGACGAGCAGGCTGCCGCCGGCCAGCGCCACCCCGAACGTCAGCAGCGCCTGACTCAGGTGATTGCCGGTGGCGACCGGTGTGAGCAGGCCGGCCAGGAGCACCCCCGTCGCGGCGGCGGCCAGCACACCGACAGTCAGCGCCAACGCCAGGCTCGCCCAGCCGCCGTCGAGCATCGCCGCCGCGGTGTACCCGCCGATCGCGTAGAGCAGGCCGTGCGCCAGGTTGAGGATGTTGGCGACGCCGAAACAGAAGACCAGGCCCGAGGCGGCGACGAACACGAGCAGCCCGTAGGCGACTCCGTCCAACGCCGGGATCAGGTACGGGTCGATCCGGTTCGTGCCGGCCGCCACCACTATCACCGGCCGACGGTCGCGAGGTCGCCCACGACGGTGTTGGACAGCGCTCGGCCGTCCTGGCGGACCTGCCGCAGGTACCACTTCTGCACGGGAGAGTGCGTGGTGGTGGAGAACTGCCAGGTGCCACGCGGGCTGGCGATCTGGCCGAGTTGGCCGATGGCCGTATTGATGGCCTCGGGGGTCGGGTCGTTTCCGGCCGCGCCGATCGCCCGGTCGAGCACCGCCGCCGCGTCGTACGAGGCCAGCGCATAGGTCGTCGGCGAACCGTCGTGCTTCGCCTTCCACGCGGCCACGAAGGCGCGGTTCTCCGCGTTGTCGAGGTCGGGCGAGTAGTTGAGCACCGAGTAGATGTCCCGGGCGGCCTCGCCCTGCGCGTTGAGCACACCGCCCTCGGTGAGGAACCCGGCCGCGTACAACGGGATGTCCTTGATCTCGGACTGGGCGTACTGCTTCACGAAGTCGACGGCGGCGCTGCCGGCGTAGAACGTGTAGACGGCCGCCGCGCCGGAGGCCTTGATGCGGGCGAAGTACGGCAGGAAGTTGGTGGTGGCCGGGAATGGAGTGAAGGTCGTCTTGCCGTCGGCATTCGCGAGCTTCCCACCGATCTTGCCGAAGGCGTCGGTGAAGCCGCGCAGCTCGTCCCAACCGCCCTGGTAGTCCGGGCCGATCGCGTACACGGAGCCCTTGACGTTGTCGCGGACGTGCTGGGCGATCGCCGCCCCGGGCTCGTCGGAGAGGTACGAGGTGTGCCAGACCCGGGAGACGTCCTTGAGCTCCGGCCGGCCGTTGGAGCCGACCAGTGGCACCTTCGTCTCGTTGAGCAGAGGGGTGACGCCGGCGACCGAGCCGCCACCGACGATGCCGGTGAGCGCGGACACCCGGTCCTGCTTGAGCAGCTTGGTCGCGGCCGGGACGGCGGTCTGCGCGCCGTTGCCCTCGTCCGCGACGACGAGGTCGACCTGCCGGCCGCCCAACTTGCCGTCGTGGGTGTCCAGGTAGAGCTGGAAGCCGTCGCGGATCTCCGTGCCAACAGCCTGGTACGTCCCGGACAGCGACGCGAGCAGGCCGATCTTTATCGAGCCGCCGGCGCTCGTGCCCGGAGCGTCGTCGCCGCAGGCGGTGCTGGTGGTCAGCACGGCGGCGAGCAGCGCGGCGGTGAGGGCACGGCTGCGCCAAGGCGTGGTGAGAGGCATGTCTAACTCCAGAGGAAGGGGAAGGGGTCTCCGGCGTGGGGGCGCCGGGGTGGTCAGCGGCTGCGGGCGAGCGCCGCCCGGGCAGCGGGGGTCAGCGCGTCCCCGATGCGGTTGGCCAGCTCGGTCATCTCGTAGGAGACCTTGCCCACGTCACACTCGGGCGCGGCGAGCACCAGCAGCGAGGCGCCGTCGTTGAAGGCCATGGAGAACATGAACCCGCCCTCGAGCTGGGTGACGTTCGAGATCACCGCGCCGGCGTCGAAGAAGGCCGCCGCCCCCCGCAGCAGGCTGACCAGCCCGCTACCCGTGGCGGCCAACTGGTCGGCCCGGTCCGGTGGCAGGTCGCGGGTGGCGGCCACCATCAGGCCGTCGCTGGAAATGGCGATCGCGTGGCTGACCTCGGTCGCGCGCGCCGCGAAATTGTCCAGCAGCCAGCCGAGATCCTGTTGGTCGGTCACGTGCTCTCCTGTCGCGTCATTTGTTTCCGAGGTTGATCGGGGTGCGCCGTCGGTTGGCCACGCCCCGCGCGTACGCGGCCATCGCCGTGGCCACCTGCGCCGGGTCGCGGTACTCGGACCGTTGCTGCTGCTGGGGCACTGTCACACCGCCAGGCACGAGGTGCCGTTGCGGCTGGCGTTTGGGCAGGCCGGAGTTGGTGGTCGTGGCGACCTCGGGGGTGTGGGCCTGGGCGGCGGTACGCCAGGCGTCGTCGGCGGGACTGGACCACTGCTGACCGTTCTGGCCGTTCTGGCCGTCGACGACGTCGTTCTGGAACCAGTGGTTGACCTGTTCGAAGATGAGCAGCTCCTCGGTGGGCGCGTCACCCCGGTCCGGCGGTGGGGGAGCCGGTCGGAAGACCGGCGCGGCCGGCAGGGTTCGTTCGGTCGGTGGGCGGCCGGCGGTGGGCTCGGGGCGCGGCTGGTACGGCGGAGGCGGGCTGGGTGTGCGAGCTGCCCGCCGCGACAGCCGGCCGGGTGCGAGCAGGTACTCCTCCGGTGGCAGCGACCGGATGATCGCCGCGGGCAGTGTCGCCTCGGCGAGGATGCCGCGTCGGGGGCCGCGTCGCAGTTGGACGGTGACGCCCAGCCGCGCCGCGAGCTGGCCCACGACGACCAGCCCCATCGCCCGTACGGCGGCCACGTCGATGGCCGGCGGGTGCGCCAGCAGCTCGTTGAGTTGCTGCATCCGCTGCGTGGACAGACCCACGCCCTCGTCGCTGATCTGGACGATGACGCGGTCTCCCAGACTTCGGCCGCTCACCCAGGTCTCGCTGCCCGGCGGCGAGTACGTCGTGGCGTTGTCCATGAGTTCGGCGAGCAGGTGCACGACCTCGTCGACGGTCTTGGCGGCCACCGCGACGTCCCCGTCGATCATGCCGAGTCGGACCCGTGCGTAGTGCTCGATCTGGGACAGCGCTGCCTGGAGCACCTGCTGCAGCGGAACGTCGCGCTGGCGTGCGCGCCCCACGCCGACACCGCCGAGCACCAGCAGGCTGGCGTTGATCCGGCCCATCCGGGTTGCCAGGTTGTCCAGTGTGTACAGCTGGTCGAGCCGGTCGGGGTCGGTTTCGTCCCGCTCGACCAGGTCGACCTGGGCCAGGACGGCGTCGACCAGTCGCTGTTCGCGGCGGCTCAGGTGGATGAAGATGTCGGCGGTGTTGGCGCGCATGACGGCCTGTTCGGCGGCGGTCCGCACGGCGGCCTGGTGCACGGCGCTGAACGCCTGCCCCAGTTCGCCGATCTCGTCGTCGCTGGACGGTTCGAGGGCGGCACTGGACTGCTGATGGGCCAGCTTGTGTGGGTCGACGGCGGCGCTGCCGGGCTGTTGGAGCTGGGCCACCACGGCGGGGAGCTGTTCGAAGGCAACGGCGTTGGCCGCGTCCCGCAGCCGGCGCAGCCGTCGGGTGATCTGCCGTGCGACGGCCCAGGTCACCAACGCGGTCAGGATCAGGGCCAGGAGGACACTGGCCGCCTCGGCGACGGCGCGGCGGCGCTGGTCGGCGTGCGCCGCCCGAACGTCGTCGCGGACCGCGTTGTCGACCCGGGCGCGCAGGTCGGCCAGCCGGGCGGCGCGCGTCTGGGTGGTGGACACCCAGTCGTCGGTTTCCAGTTTCAGTTGCGACCCCGGCTGGGCCCGGGCCACCTCGTCCTGCATCCGTTGCAGGGCCAGCGCCTCCTTGCCGGTGCCGGCCTGCTCCCACCAGATGCTCCAGTCGGGTGGGGCCAGGGCCAGGAACGACAGGCTCGATTCGGTGTAGCTGGTGCGGGCGGCGGTGATGTCCTGCTGCATGGCCGGGGTCAGTTCGCCGCCCGCGACGGCGCGCAGCACGGCCACCTGTTGCTGACCGATGGCCTCGGCCGTCTTCGACAGCGCCGCCGAGGCCCGGATCCCGTCGGCGAGTGGGGCGTCCACCACGCCGTGTGAGACGTTCTCCCGGAAGTTGATGAGGTCGGCGATCGCGATGCGGTAGCTGAAGGTCATCGCCGACACCGACGCGTGCGTGGCGGTGCGCACCTGGGTGCGCAGCGGGGCGAGGCCGTCCAGGGCGGCGTCGATGCGCCGCAGGAGAGCCGAGCTGGTGCCGTTGTCGGTGGCCAGTCGGTCACGCTGCCCGCGGTAGCGGGCGACGGCGTCATCGGTGGCGGCCATCTCCACGCCGAAGGTGTCCTGCTGCTCCGGCCGGGCGTAGGTGAGCAGGTCGGCGGCGGCGATGCGTTCGCGTTGGAGGCGGTAGGCCAGGTCACCGGCCTCGGCACCGACCTGGGCCAGGACCTGCAGGTCGCTGGCGCGGGCCGTCTGGCGGGCGCTCTCGGTCAGTGCGAGACCGGCGAAGCCGATCACGGCGACGAGCGGGGCCGCGACGATGAGCCGCATCCGGCCGGCTATCTTCCAACCGCGTCGGCGGGTCGGGTAGGGTCTGGCCGCGTGGGACCGGGTGCTCGACGCCAAGATTGACTCCCACGACTTCGATGACGGTCTATCCGCACGTTGCCGAATGCAAGTCCCATTCGGCCGGAAGCCGCGCTCATAGACCAGACCTGGCCGTGGTACAAACTGCCCGTACCAGCATCTGTACCCAACGTCAGCGGCCGGTGACGCCGCGAGGTCGAGTTGGCTCGTCGGGTCAGCGCTGGTTGTCGAGGGGTTCGGCCGACGGGTGCCGCCGCTCCGGTTCATCCGGTTCGGGTTGACCGTTGAGCACCTGGCCGATCAGCTCACGCAGCTCGTCGATCGCGTCCACCACGGCGCCCGGGTCGCGCGCGTCGCGCCGGCCGTGCTGGCGCGGCACCTGCTGATCCAGTCGAGCCGGTTCCGGGGCGCGGGGGCCTCGGCGACCGTCGGCCGCCAACTGCTCGGCCGCGACCTGCGGCCACAGCGCGGCCAACTGGCCGCCGGTGCCGAGCACGTCGTCGCAGCGCAGGGCGAACTCGTGACTGCCGAACCGGCGACCTGACTCGACCGCCGCGACCGTCTCCCGGCTGAACCGCACCAGGTCCGCCAGGGCTCGTTGGGTCAGACCCCGTTGGACGCGGCAGTCGCGCAACTCCCGTCGGAACCGCTGACTGGCCGCAGAGTGGGCCGAGCTCGACGGGGACGTGTGCTCCATGCGCTCACCTTCGTGGAACGGACATTCAGCGGCGGACGCCAGATCGAGATTGGCCGATGAGCCGAACATTCACAGAGGGCAATTCTTAACCCAGGAAGCGATGGGTGTGAAGACGTTCACCGGCATGGATCGTCGGGAAAAGCCGGAAAGATTCTCGCCGGACCCGGCGCTGGCGCTGAGGCGCGCCGGGTGAAACGGGCCGACGCCGACCCACCCCACCCTCGACCCGTCCGCAGGTCAGCACCGCTGGAGCCGGTGCCCGCTCAGCCCGCGCGCACTTCGGCCGTCGTGCCGTTCCGTGCCGCCGGCACGTCGGTGGGCGCCGGGACGTCGATTATCGCGAGCAGCGTGCGGTGCGCACGAAACGCGACATTGTGTTTGTACGACCGATGTTGCTCCGGTGACAACCTCAGCTCGGGAATGGCTTCGGCGAGTCGGCTGAGGGCGATTATGGCTTCAAGTCGCGCCAGTCCCGCGCCGATGCAGAAATGTGGACCGTGGCCGAACGACAGGTGATTACCCACATCGGCCCGGTGTGGGTCGAACCGGTCCGGATCATGGAACGCCGCCGGGTCCCGGTTCGCCGCGCCGATCAACAGCAGGCAACGCTCCCCGGCGGGGATCGTCACCGTCCCCACCGTGACATCGCGGGTGGTCACCCGCAGCCAGCCGTCGATGGCGGGCGCGAACCGGAGCGTCTCACCCACGAAGGCGGGGACGAGCCCCGGGTCCGCGGTGATCGCCGACCAGCGCTGGGGAGCGGAGAGGGCCTGGTCGAGGGCGTGGGCGAGCAACCCGGCGGTGGTCTCGTGGCCCGCGACCAGGAGGTTGAAGGCGAGGCTCGCCACCTCGGGCACCGTCAGCACGCTGTCGTCGTCGTCCCGGTAGTCCAGGGCGCGGCTGATGAAGTCCTCGCCCCGGTGTCCACTGTCCACCCGCTGGCGGACCAGATCCTCGCAGTAGTGCCAGAACTCCAGCAGGTCCTGGGCCAGGCGTACCTGCTCGGCCGGGTCCGGCTGCCCCCAGATGAGGGCGATCTGCCCGTCCGCCCAACTCCGGATCCGCCCGATGTCGGCGTCGGGCACCCCGAGGATGTCCAGGACCACCAGCAGGGGAAGCTCGGTCGCGAACTCCGGGATCAGGTCGACCTGGTCGCCCTGGCGGGCGGCGAGACGGGACACCAACTGGTCGACCCGGCGTCGGATGATCGCGCCGTACTCTGCCTCGACCCGCTCGGCGGTGTTCGCGAAGGTCGCCCGTAGGGCCCGCCGGGTACGCGGGTGTGTCGGTGGGTCCGCCGCGGCCGTCGTGGGTGGCGCGTCGATCTGCATGATGACGTTCAGCGCCGGTGGACACACCTCGTAGACCGGGGCGAGGGTGAGGGCGTTGGCGAATGTCGTGGCGTCGGCGAGGGCCCGTCGGACGTCCGCGTGCCGGCTGATCAGCCACAGGCCCAGATCCTCGGCGTAGTGCACCCCGGCAGGATCGTCGAGAATGCGCCGCCACATGCTCGCCGGATCGGCGAGATAGACCCCGGTAAACGGATTCAACCGCATGGAAAGCCTCCTGGTGCACGCGGCGCGAAATCGGCAGCGCCCCATTGGCGATCCACTTCAGTCTGGCCGATAATGGCGTGCATCTGCCTCTGGCTCTTTACGGTGCGCTGGTCGGCCGTACAAGTCAAGATTGCTTATCGTCTATTTATTGGTCGGCATAATTGCGTGTTGCAACAGCCGAGTGAATCTGGCCGGATGCAAGTTGCGGCTCGGTCCTTGCCCTGAAGCCGACCCGGCCGGGCGGTGCAATCAACTCGCCGCTTTCGCTCATGATCGGGGAAACGACACCCGAGACGAGGAGTGACGCCGGGGCCCGGTCACCGACCGTGCCGAAGACCCTGGCGCTGATGAAATCGCCTCGGCGGAGTCGGCCCGCGACACCGTCCACGCCTCGCGGGGGTTCCGGTCCACGCCGGAACCCCCGCCCTTCTTTCGTCGTGACGGCCGGTCAGTGCCCAGCGGTCAGGGCGCCCACGGGGTGGCGATGTTCCATGTGCTGTCGGCGGTCCACGACGTCGGCGTGTTGTACGCGTCGCCGCCGGCGCCGTTGCTCAGCCAGACCTCCGCGTTGTAGTGCCGCAGGTACCTGCCCCGGAAGTTGTACGACTCCAGCGACATGCCGGTGCCGGTCAGCCCGGTGCGGGCGCACCAGGTGGCGTCGGCGCGCAGCAGCGCGGAGCCGTCGTCCGGCGAGTTGCGGACCCGGGAGTTCTGGTGGCGCAGGTACTGCCCGGGAAAGTTGACCGACTCGAACGAGAAGCAACCGGAACCGGCCAGGCCGGGCCTGATGGTGTACGTGGCGTCGGCCTTGAGCAGGCTGGAACTCGCGGCGTCGACCACCTCCGTGTAGGCCAGGCTGTCCTGGTGACGCAGGTAGCGGTTGGTGAAACCGGGCGTGGTCACCTGCAACGACCGGCGGGTGTTGACGGGCAGGGCGACGGGTGCCGAACTGCCGATGGTCTTCGAGGCGTTGATCAGGGCGGTGTTGGCGGCGCGTACGCGCGCCTGGTCCATTTTGATCACCTGGCGGTCGTAGGTGAGGAACCCGTTCAGCTCACCCTCCAGGTCGGTGATCTCGGTGTAGATCGAGGCGCTGAGCCCCTTGCCGAGCATCAGGTTCTGGGTGCCCTGCACCAGCCCCACGTACCGGTCGGTGAGGGCGGTCGAGCTGGACTGCCACTCGTAGGCGAAGAAGCTGCCGCTCGGGCTGTACTCGTGGCCCGGCGTGTGCAGGCCCAGGCCGCCGAACTCGCCGAGCACCGCGATCCGGCTGCTCGACGGTACGGGCGAGTCCGGGCCGAGGTAGACGTGCCAGTCGTCGATGTCGCCGTTGCCGGGGTTGCCGAGGGACTGGCAGCAGTTGTGGCCGCTGTGCGGGTTGACCAGACGTGTCGGGTCCTGGTTCTTGATGTTCTGCGCGACCCGCCGGGTGTCGGCGAGGGACCGCTCGCCCCAGCCCTCGTTGTAGGGCGTGTACGCGATCACGGCGGGTGAGCTGCGGTGCTCGTCGACGATCTCGCGTGCCTCGGCCTCGAACTGCGCCTGCTGGGCGTCGGTGGGGTTGACGTCCTGTGCCGTCAGCGACGGGATGTCCTGCCACACCAGCAGTCCGAGCCGGTCCGCGTGGTAGAACCAGCGCTGCGGCTCGACCTTGATGTGCTTGCGCACCATGTTGAAGCCCAGGTCCTTGTGTTTCTGAAGGTCGAAGGCGAGGGCGGCGTCGGTGGGCGCGGTGTAGAGCCCGTCCGGCCAGAAGCCCTGGTCGAGGGTGCCGACCTGGAACACGAACTGGCCGTTGAGCTTGGGACGCAGCACCCCGTTGACCAGGCCGGTGGTGATCTCCCGCATGCCGAAGTAGTGCGTGGTCCGGTCCACTGTGGCGCCGGTGGTGCCGCGCACTGTCACCCGGAGGTTGTAGAGGAACGGGTCGTCGGGTGACCAGCGGCGGGCGTTGGGCACCGGCACGCTGAAGTCGGTGAAGCCGCCGGTGGCCGAGCCGACCACCGTGGTGCCGTTCAGCGCCTCGGCGAGCACGCTGTGGCCGCTCACGTCGCCCCGGGTGAAGACCCGGACCCGCACTGTGTTGTTGCTCAGGTTCGGGTAGACGTCCACGCTGCTGATCGAGGCGGCGGGCACCGGCTCCATCCAGACCGTCTGCCAGATGCCGGAGCTGGGGGTGTAGAAGATCCCGCTGGGTGTCTTGGTCTGCTTGCCGATGGCGGGCAGGCTGCCGTTCTGCCGGGTGTCGGTGGGGTCCCAGACCTTGACGACGATCTCGTTCGTCCCGGCGGTGAGCTGGGGCGTCACGTCGAAGGTGAAGGCGTCGTAGCCGCCGGTGTGCGCGCCGACGCGGACACCGTTGACCCAGACGGTGCTCTGCCAGTCGACGGCGCCGAAGTGCAGCAGGGTGCGCCGACCCGACCAGTTCGCCGGGATGGTGACGGTGCGTCGGTAGAACAGGTAGTTGCGGTTGTCGTTGGCGGCCCGCTGGATGCCGGACAGGGCGCTCTCCACCGGGAACGGCACGTTGACCCGCTCGGGCAGGTTGGTGCCGAACTGCGGCGCGTCGTCGGTCGTCGACTGGCGTAGCTGCCACTCGCCGTTGAGGTTGAGCCAGTCCGGCCGCGTCATCTGGGGTCGCGGGTACTCGGGCAGTGGGGTGCCGGTCAGGGCCTGGCTGGTCCAGGGGGTGGTCAGTGGTGGCGTCTTGGCCGGTGCGGCGTACGCCGGCGAGGCGGGCGCGGTGAGGACGCCGGCGACCAGGGTGAGGATGAGCAGCAGTGGCAGGGCGGGGCGGATGGGGACGTGACGTGTCATGCCGTCTCCGGGGGGCGAGTCGCCGCGGGCGGTGCAGCCAGGCCCGAAGCGCGTGGGTGGTGGGCATCGGGTGGTCATTGACGGGGGACGGGCGTCAGCGACGGATGTCGGTGGGATTTCCACGCGCCAACGGCGGCGGAATATTGACATCCATCATCACCTGTATAACGTTATAGAGCCGCGCCGACCCTCCCGTCAATGCCTGTTCATCAATGTCCGGTCGGCCCGCCTGTCGAATTCGCGAAAGGTTGGGGATGGGCGTCAACCTGAAGGACATCGCCCAGCGCGCCGGTGTCTCGCTGGCCACGGTCTCCAACGTGGTGAACGGGTACCGGCCGGTGGGGGAGCGGACCCGACAGCGGGTGCAGCAGGCGATCGACGAACTCGGCTACAGCCCCAACCTCGGCGCCCGGCACCTCCGTCGGGGCCGTACCGGCCTGATCGCCCTGGCCGTCCCGGAACTGACCAACCCGTACTTCGCCGAGCTCGCCGAGATCGCCATCTCCGAGGCCGCCGTGCTCGGCTACACGCTCGTCATGGAGAACACCGCAGCGGACCGGGAGGCGGAGATGGCGCTCCTCGACGGCTCGCGACAGCGCATCATCGACGGCCTGATCCTCAGCCCGGTGCGCATCGGCCGGGAGGAGGTGCTGGCCCGGTCGGCCGGCAGCCCACTCGTGCTGATCGGCGAGGGCGTCTACGACGTGCCACACGACCACATCGCCATCGACAACGTCGCGGCCAGCCATGCGGCGATCCGGCACCTCGTGGCGATCGGCCGCCGCCGGATCGCGTTCATCGGCGCCACGCCGGGAGGTGACCGGCAGTCGGCCCACCTGCGGGTCCGGGGTTACCGGGAGGCCCTGGCGGCCGCCGGCCTGCCGTACCGACAACGGCTGGTGGCCCGCACCGACGCGTTCGGTCGGCTCGACGGCATGCGCGCCATGCGTGACCTGCTCGCCCTCGGTGATCCGCCGGACGCGGTGTTCGGTTACAACGACCTGGTCGCCATCGGCGCGCTGCGGGCGCTGGCCGAGGCCGGTCACCGGGTGCCCGAGGACGTCGCGGTGGTCGGGATCGACGACATCGAGGAGGGACGGTTCACTGCCCCGACCCTCACCACGATCGCCCCGGACAAGAGGGAGATCGGCCGTCTCGCGGTGCGCCGCCTCGTCGCCCGCATCGAGGGCGCGGAGGTCGCGGGGCCGCTGACAGTGCAGACACCGTTCCGGCTTCTCCGCCGGGAGAGCACCGGCACGCCGGACGCCTGACCACCGGTCGCCCGCGCGCCGTGCGAGATCCATACCGCCGGTGGTACGACCCAGAGAGGATGACCCGCTAGATCCACAGACCTCAATATGATGACCGCTATCTCGACTGCGGTGCGCTCACGAGGCGTGCCATCCTGATGCGGAGGAATGCATGGTTCGCTGGCGTACCCTCACTGGCCTGCTGGCCACCGCGTTGGCCGCGGTGACCGCGGCCAGCCTCACCCTCACCGCGCCGGCCGCCGCGGCCGACAGCCCCATCACGCCGAACGTCGTCGGTGGCACCCGCGCCGCGCAGGGCGAGTTCCCGTTCATGGTCCGTCTCTCGATGGGCTGCGGCGGGGCGCTGTACAGCCCCCGGCTGGTGCTCACCGCGGCGCACTGCGTGGGCGCGACCGGCACCAACACCAGCATCACCGCGACGCTCGGGACGGTCGACCTCCAGTCGTCCAGCCGGATCACCGTCCGGTCCAACTACGTCTACCGCGCCCCCGGCTACAACGGCGCCGGCCGCGACTGGGCGCTGATCCGGCTGGCCAGCCCCGTCACCGGACTGAGCACGCTGCCGATCGCCAGCACCACCGCGTACGACAGCGGCACCTTCACCGTGGCCGGCTGGGGCGCCGCCCGCGAGGGCGGCAGCCAGCAGCGGTACCTGCTCAAGGCGACAGTGCCGTTCGTCAGCGACTCCACCTGCAACGCCAACTACGGCGGGGATCTCATTCCCGCCCAGGAGATCTGCGCCGGCTATGCCAGCGGCGGCACGGACACCTGCCAGGGCGACTCGGGTGGCCCGATGTTCCGCCGCGACGCCTCCAACGCCTGGATCCAGGTCGGCATCGTCAGCTGGGGCAACGGCTGCGCCCGGCCCAACTACCCGGGTGTCTACACCCAGGTGAGCTACTTCGCCTCGTCCATCGCCTCGGCCGCGGCGAGCCTCGGCGGCTGACCGTACGACGGGACGGCCACCCAGCGCGTTGGTCGCCCCGCCACCGCTCGGGCGGCCCGGACGACACGGTCCGGGTCGCCCGTCCGTGCCGTCCCGACGCGCGGGCGGCGAGTGGGCCACCCGACAGAAACGGCGGGCCGTCAGTGCGCCGTCCTCCGCAGCGGCGATGATGGGCCGGTGAAGATCCTGTCCATCCAGTCGTCTGTCGCCTACGGTCACGTCGGCAACTCGGCGGCGGCCTTTCCGCTGCAACGCCTCGGGCACGAGGTCTGGCCGGTCCTGACCGTGCACTTCTCCAACCACACCGGCTACGGGGCGTGGCGGGGCCCGATGCTCCCGGCGTCGGACGTGGCCGAGGTGATCGCGGGCATCGAGGACCGGGGCGTCCTCGGCAGCGCCGACGCGGTGCTCTCCGGCTACCAGGGCGACCCGGCCGTGGGCGCGGTGATCCTCGACGCGGTGGCGACGGTGAAGGCGACCAACCCGGCCGCCGTGTACTGCTGCGACCCCGTGATGGGCGACGCCGGCCGGGGCATGTTCGTCCGGCCGGGGATTCCGGAGTACCTACGGGACACCGTCGTGCCCCGTGCGGACATCATCACGCCGAACCACTTCGAGCTGGACTTCCTCGCCGGTCGCACCACGAACTCGCTCGCCGAGGTGCTGGACGCGGTCGACGTGGTGCGGGCGACCGGGCCACGGCACGTCCTGGTGACCAGCGTGCTCCACGGCGACCTGCCCCCGGACTCGCTGGAGGTGGTGGCGGTCTCCGACGAGGGCGCCTGGGCGGTGACCACGCCG
The DNA here is from genome assembly GCF_040649115.1 of Micromonospora sp. NPDC049049. Classification (NCBI taxonomy): domain Bacteria; kingdom Bacillati; phylum Actinomycetota; class Actinomycetes; order Micromonosporales; family Micromonosporaceae; genus Micromonospora; species Micromonospora sp. NPDC049049. The sequence continues at coordinate 169,143 of NZ_JBEZEX010000014.1, forward strand.
CTGCTGCCGATCAACCCGAACGGTGGGGGCGACGTCACCGCGGCGCTGTACCTCGCCCACCTGTGGACGACCGGCTCACCCGCGACCGCGCTGGAACGCACCATCGCCTCCGTCTACGCGGTGCTCGAGGCCACTCTCGCGGCGGGCACCCGGGAGATCCAGCTGATCGCGGCGCAGGACGTGATCGCCGACCCGCCGGCCCGGTTCACCGCCCGCCGTCTGCGCTGACGGCGGGTCCCGGACCGGCTGCGTCGCCGACGGTCGCGGACCGGTGGCGGTCAGCGGCCCTCGGGAACGGCCATCTCGCCGAGCAGCGACCAGTCCTCCTGCGGCACCGTGGCGTTCACGATCCGCGGGGTCTCGGCCAGGTACGGCGGCAGAGTCTCCTGGGCCGCGCGGAAATGCGCCGACTGTACGTGCGCCCCGCCGGCCTGGTCGTCGCGGAACGCCTCGACCAGCACGTACTCGGTGGGATCGTCCACGCTGCGGGACCAGTCGAACCACAGGCAGCCCGGCTCCGCCCGGGTCGCCTCGGTGAACTCGGCGGCGATCTGCGGCCACCGGTCGGCGTGCTCGGCAAGGACCCGGAACTTGGCGGTAATGAAGATCATGGCCCCAGGCTACCCAGCCGGGCGGGCACGGGCGACGACCTCCTCGGGTGTCAACGGCGCCTTCGGGTGGTGCGTCAGGCACAGCGGGGTACGGACCTTCACGAACGAGAACCCCTCCCCGGCGGCGTAGAACTCGCCGCTGTTGAGCAGGCCGATGTCCGGCAGCCGCCCGCCCTTGGCCTCGGCGAGCTGGCGGGCCGCGTCGATCTGCGCCGGCGCGTTGAGCAGCCCGAAGAACTGCGTCGTCGCGTTGCCGGAGATCTGGTTGTGCAGACCCTTGGGCGCCTGGGTGGCGAAGACCAGCCCGAGCCCGTACTTGCGGGCCTGCGAGGCCAGCGCGATCGAGCTGGCGGTGCAGGCGGTGGTGCCGGTCGAGGGCGCGAGCGTCTGCGCCTCGTCCATCACGAACAGCCCACCCAGCGGCCGGTCACCGGCGGGGTGCCGCTTGATCCACGCGAAGAGCGCCATCTGCAACTGGTTGACGAAGCTCTGCCGCTCCTGGTCGGAGGTCAGGCCGACGAAGCTGATCACCGAAACCCGGGCCCGCCTCCCCGCCGACGGCGTCAGCAGCAACCCCGGGTCGGCCGGCGCGCCGACCCCGCCGAAGAGCGGATCGGTGACCATCGCCGCCTTGAGCGCCTCGGCCAACTCCTCGGCGAGCTTCCCGGCACGGGCCAGCCGACTGACCCCCTCGGGCAGATCGGTGAGGAACTCGGTGAAGCCGGGCAGGCCGACCATCCCGCTCCGCGCGTACGCCTGGAGTGCCTCGGTGAGCACGGCCTTGCCCTGCTGGGCGAGCCGGCCGGAGCGGTCCACGCCCGCCCGTGGCGCGAGCGCCTCCACGGCGGAGCGGACGGCCTGGTCGAACTCGTCGGGCCAGTCCCGCAGGGAGGTGAAGTCGGGCAGCGGCTGGAAGCTCAGCGGCCGACCGGCGGTGACCCGGGGCGTCCACACCACCACCTCGGTGTGTGCGAGGTAGTCGGCGGCGCGTTCGGCGTCGCCGGGGCCCCAGCCGGCCGGCGGGTCGGGCCACGGGTCGCCGAGCCGGGCCAGGTCGTTGTTGGGATCGAGCACGATCGCGGAGACCCCCTCGCGGGCGCACTCCTCGACCAGCCGGCGGATCAGCACCGTCTTGCCCGAGCCGGACCCGGCGAACACGACGGCGTGGCGACGCAGCGACTCCAGGGGAACCGTGAAGGGGTGAGCGCCGTCGACGGTCCGGCCCAGCCCGACCGCCCGACCGCCCTCGCCGACCACGAGGTCGGCCTGGTCAGCGGGTATGGGCTCGGCCACCGCACCGGTCGACACATCGGCGGGAGCGTCGGCCTCCGACACCTGCGACGGGTCAGATTCAGGACCACCGGACGGCGGCTCGTCGTCGGGCGTCGGCGGCTGGGCGCCGCCGCGCGTCCCGTCGGGCCCGGGCAGGACCGCGCGGAACAGTTCGGTGCCGCTGGCCGGACGGCGGGCCACCAGCCACTCCTGCAGGGCCGTGGACGGTTCGGCCGCCATCACCCGCAGGGCCGCGAAGACCCGCAGGTCCGCCTCCGACACGGCACACCGCAGGCCGCCGGCCGCGTCGAAGCCGGTCAACACCTCGGTCGTACGCTTCCCGGTCGGCCACGGACCGTTGCGCAGCAGGATCAGCCGCCGTTGTGGCAGGTCCCGGTCCAACCCGGCGAGGGTGCAGGCGGCCTTGACCCGGGCGGTGACGGCGATGGCATTGGGGTGCGCGATGGCCCGGAAGCACCAGTGCGCCTCGTTCTCGGTGGCCTCGTCGAGCACCTCGATGAGCCGCCCGTGCAGCGCGGGTTTACGGCCGGGCGGCGGATCGTACTTGTAGGTGGCGCCGGTCGGCGCCTGCTCGGCGATCCAGGCGGCGAGGCCGGCGGCGAGCAGCGGCGGCATGTGCTCGTCCTCGCCCGTCGGGTCGACTGCGGCCGACACGTCCGCGGCCTCGACCAGTTCGACGAACCGCGCGTCCAACTCGTGCAGGCGGCGCTCGTCCGTCGTCGGATCGGCGGAGGCGCCACGGGCGGTGCTGACGGTCGGCGTCGAGTCGGCGCCGTCGATGAGCCGATCCAGCTCGATCACGTCGTCGCGATCACGGCACCAGGCGATGTGGCGGTCCACCCGTCGGAGCAGGGCGCGTGGCGTCAGGGTGGGTGCGTCGGCGAAGGCGGCGGGGGCGATCGGCCAGGTGGGGTGCGGTGGCCCGAAGTACATTCCCGCGTAGGCGGCGGCGAGGCGCTTCGCCACGATGGCCTGTCCGATCTCCGGGGTGGGGATCCGGTCCGGCAGGTGCGCCGTACGGAAGCGGTCGGCGACCGGGGTGGGCGCGGTGCGGGTCATCAGCACCCAGGTGTCCGGCAGGCACGAGACGACGACCAGCGTGCGGCGGGTGATGTCGCGGAGCTTGAGCAGGCCGTCGGCGATCGGGCCGAGCACCTTGGCCTGGCCGTCCTCCAGACCCTGATGCTGGTTGAGCAGTGAGGTGCTGGTCTGGGCGAACAGCGTGTCGAGCTGGTCCACGGCGATGACAGTGGGGTCCAGGGTCAGGGCCATCAGCCGGGAGATGTCCTGCACGACCTGCTGGGGGGTGCGGATCGCGGCGCTCAGTCCCCACGCCGCTCGTGCGACCGGGTCACCCGGTTCGGAGATCAGGTGGGCGTAACCGACGTCCTGTGCCTCGAAGTCGATGGCGCCGTGCAGGACGAGCGCCCGAGCGGTGTCCTGCGCGTCCCGCCCGACCTCCCGATCGCGCTCGCGCAGCGCCCAGATGAAGGTGTCGAGGTGCGCACGGGTCACCGGTCGGGTGCCGGCGACCGCGTCGCGCACCTCCACCGGCAGGCCGAGCTGGGGGGTGAGTCGACGCAGGAAGGTCTTCAACTGGGTGCCCCAGCCGACGTGGGGGCGGCCCATCCCCTCCACCAGGGCCAGGGCCACGCTCTCCCAGAACGTCTTGCCACTGACCATGTCGACCAGGAAGAAGTAGCCGCCGTCGCCCTGGATCCGTTCGCGGACCGCCCCGAGCAGGTGCGTCTTGCCGGCACCCGCGCGGCCCTGCATGGCCACGCCGAGCGGCATGCTCGTGTCGTCGGTGCGGGCCCGCGCCACCCCGCGCAGGATCTCCGCGGCCACCTTCTCGTGCAGCTCCGGCACGTTGTGTGGGCTGGGTCGCCAGACGTCGTCCGGGGTGACCGCCGGGTTGAGACTGACCGCGTCCAGCGCGGCCCGATGGTCTTCCGAGATCATGCCGGGCCGATCGCCAGGGCGTGGTTGTCCTCGTTCCCGATGCGCACGGCCGCAGCCCGGTCCCGTGCGGTCAGTGACTTGGTGTTCGCCACCGGGATGATGCGGACGTCCTCTCGGCCGACCATCGCCCGCAACGCCGCGTCGAGGGCGGCCCGGTCGGTGTCGGCGAGTCGGTCGCGGACGTCGGCGAGGCCGACCCACGCGCCCGGCGCGGTGGCCAGATCCCGGTACGCCGAGCGGACCAGTGCCTCCACCTCCGCAGCGGACACCGGTGCCGCCGGTGCGGCGGTCGCCCTCACAGTGGGTGCCGGTGCTTCGGGTCGCGGCTCGTTGACGGTGGCCGTTGCCCCGGTCTGCTTGAAGAAGTCGCCGTGGCTGACCCGGAGCCGGTCCAGCGAACGGTGCAGGTTGGACAGGACGACGAACAGGGACCGGGTCGTCGAGCCACCCGCCTTCGGCGGCGCGGCGGTGTGCAGCTGACGTGCCACCCGCCAGCCCTGCTCGGTCAGCTCGTGGGCGAACGGCCGGTGCGTCCGATCGGTGTCGACCAGGCCCAGGTCGACGAGCTTCGTGTTGTCCTTGCCGGTCAGTGTGAAACCGGCCAGCTCTTTCAGCTCGACGTTGGTGAGTCGGCGTGCCTCGACCATCAGCACCACGAGGGCGTTGATCTGGTTCGGCGTCAGGTGCGGGACGTCCGCCGGGCTCGTCATGATGTCTCATCTCCGTGGGGGTGCGTGCCGCCCGCACGTCGCCGGACCAGCAGCCGACGGATCCCGTCGACCACCGCCGGCGCGTCGGTGAGCACCTGCTCGTTGGTGAAGCGGAGCACGTCCAGCCCGAGGAGTTGCAGCTGCACGTCTCTCCGCCGGTCGTTGGCGAAAGCGATTCGCCCACGATGCTCCGGGCCGTCCACCTCGACCGCAAGACCCTCTGTGGGCCAAAACAGATCCAGACGGTACGCCGCGGCCAGGACGTGCCACTCGTAGGTCTGGTTCCACAGCCGGCCCCGCGCCCAGTCGTGCGGCGCGAGCGCGCGTTCCAACGCCTGTTCGGCGGGGCTGTCACCGCGGGGTACGCCGGCGATCGGGGGCCAGGCCAGCACCGTCGACTCCGGCTCGGCGGCGGTGGCCGGGAGCCGTTCGGTAGTGCCGGCCAGACCGGTGAACCGCGACGGCACCGGCATCGGCACCGCGCGCACCCGGTCGGCGTGGCGCAACGGCCCGCCGGCCAACCACACTGTGAAGCCACCGTGCCGCACGAGCCACTCGGCGGTGGCCACCAGCGTCCGCTCGGCGTCGGCGTCCAGGTCGGGCAGGGCCACCACCAGCACGCAGCTCTCCCGGTCGTACGCGCCGGAGATCACCCGGGCGAGCCCGGCGGCACGTACCCCCGGGGCGAAGCGGGACCGGCCGGCGGGGCGGCGCGGGCCGCGCAGCCCCCGCTCGGCGAGGTCGGCCAGGAACGGGCCGAAGTGCCGGGAGCGGGCGGCGGTACGGGCCGCGAGTGCCCGCACCGCCGCCACACTGAGCGCGCCCTCGCTGTCGAGATGGTCGGCCCCCGTCAGCCAGCGGGGGAACATCGCGAGGGCAGCGGTGTCCAGTTGGTCGAGCAGAGTGTCCACGAGGTCACCGAGAGAACCCGTCACAGCGGGCCGGTAGTGCACCATCGCGGCGGCTGCCGGGGGTAACGGGTCGAGTGCCACCCGCAGCAGTTCCGGGTCGATGCCCGGCAGGTGACTGACTCGCCCCGTCGGCGGGGCAGCCCACCAGGCCCTGCTGGCGTCGCCGTCGGGGCGGACGGGGTGTGCCATGGCGGCACCCTACGACAGCGCCGGGTGCGGCCGGGACCCCTCGGTGGCGAGGGGCCCCGGCCCCGCCCGCCGCTCAGCGCAGCCGGCGGATGTCGCCGTACGCGCGGTAGTAACCACCGCGGCTGGACTCGCGCACCTCGGTCACCAGATAGCGGGCGCCCGGCTCGCGGATCCCCTTGGGGAACTGCACCGACCAGTCGCGCCGGTAGCCGTCGGAGAGCACCTGAACCCGCAGCCGCCCCCGATCGTCGCGACACTGCACGACCACGCCCGCGCCCGAGTCGCTGGTCACCTCGACGATCGTCGGTTGCACCGGCTGGGGCGCCTGGCGGGGGGCCTTGATGTCGCGTACCTCGGGCACGTTTCCGGCCTGTGCGGCGCGGATCGCCGGCTCGCTCGCGTCGATGCAGGCCAGATGGCCGCCGGTGGTGACGACGTAGAGCCGGTCGTCGTGGTACTGCATGGAGTACGCCGAGCCGCAGCCGGTGCCGAGCTTCCACAGTCGGGTGCCGGCCGCGTCGAAGCAGTAGATCGAGGACTGGCTGTCACCGGCGAAGACGTACTCGCCGCCCTCGGCGGTGGCGCAGGAGAAGACCGGGGCGTCGCAGCGGTAGGTGCGGTCGAGCCTCCCCGACTTGGACAGCCGCACCACCTCGCGGGTGCCCGTCCCGGCGAACACACTGCCGTGCTCCTGCCAGCCGAAGAGCACCGAACCGGTGGTGGTGTGCCACAGTTCGCTGCCGGTACGCCATTCGTAGCCGGTCACGCCCCGCGAGTGGCCGTGGTAGATGGCGTCGTCGTCGCACCGCACCATCCAGGCCGAACGCCCGCGACCGGGGCGACGCCACAGGAACTCGTCCTCGTGGTCGACCGCGGTGATCCCGCCGTCGGCGTCGGAGACGCCGAGGACGCCGTCGTGGATGTCCAGCCAGTAGATGTCGATCTCCGGGGCGATCGCGTACGCCACGCGGGGCACCTTGCCGGACAGGTCGTAGACGTTGCCGTCGTCGCAGCCGGCGTAGATCCAGGCGTCGTCGGCGACAATGCACTTGACCCCGTCGGGAAGGCGGACCTGGCTGCGCACCTGGGCGTTGTGGTCGAGCGTGGTGATGACTCCGTGCTCGTTGCCGACCATGCAGTGCTGCCCGTCGACGAAGATGCCGAAGGCGGGGGCGCCGGAGTCGTAGCGCCAGAGCACCGGGGCGGTGTGGGCGGTGGAGCGGGTGCTGACGATCTGCCGCCGCGACACGGTGCGCTTCTGACGCACGCCGGGGACCGCCGGCGCGTAGCCCTTGCGGACCTTCTCTCCGATCTTCTTCGCCGCGGCGGCCCGGGCCCGGGCGTTGTCCGGATAGGCGCTGGCCTTGACCTGCCCCTGGTCGCCGATCCGGCCGTAGCGCACCGTCAGCGTGGCGTTGTCGACGATGACCTCGTAGAACTTGTGTGCACCATCCACTTCGGACAGTTCGAGGTAGGTCGTCTCCTGGGACATGGGGGGCCTCCGAGGGTCAGCGAGCGGCGCGATCCGGCCGGCGCGGCGACAGTGACCACACGTTAACGACGACCCCCGACAGAACCGGCGTCCGGCCAGCGCAGCGCGTCGTCGCGGAGCACCGCGTGCGCGCCGACGCTCTGGTTGACGATCTGCGTCACCCGCACGTCGACGGCGATGCTGGCCAGCGCCACCGCGTCCGGGCGGCTGAGGCCGTGCAGTCGCTGCATCAGGGTCAGCATCGAGTCCAGGGCGGTGAACGTGGCGTCGTCGAGGGTGGCGCCGACGCCCATGGTCAGCCACGCGTCGGGGGTACGGGCCACCGGGCCGGTGACCGGGAAGTCGTCGCGGACGTCGATGGTCAACGTCACCTCGTCCATCGGACACTCGATCGCGGTGCCGCCGACCTCGCCGTCACCCTGTACGGCGTGCCCGTCCCCGACGGAGAAGAGCGCGTCGTCCACCGGGATCGGCAGCAGCAGGGTGGTGCCGGCGGTGAGGTCCCGGCAGTCCAGATTGCCGCCCCACGGGCGCGGTGGGGTCGTCGAGTGCAACCCCGGCTCGGCGGGCGGCATGCCGAGCACTCCCATGAAGGGTCGCAGCGGAACAGCGTGCCCGTGCTGGTTGCGGCCGGTCATCGTCACCGGGTCCAGCGTCCAGGCGTGCACCACCTGGTGATCCTGCACGCCGTAGTGCTTGTTGAACTCGCTCGGCCAACCGCCGGCCACTGTGGTTCCCCAGCTGCCCGGGACGACCGCGTCGATGCGTACCGCGAGGGTCTGACCAGCGCGCGCACCGCGGACCGCGACCGGACCGATCAACGCGTGTCCGTAATCGGGGCGGTGCTGCGGCACCCGGGGCCGGTCCCGGTTCGGCCCGCCGGGGTACGGGCCGGCGGACCACCAGCAGTCCAGGGTGCGACAGGTGACGGTGTCGCCGGGGTCGATGGTGAGCACGGGCGGGAGATCGGGGGAGAAGTGGCCGTGCAGGCTCTCACTCCCCGGGGTGAGGGTGTGTCGCATCTGTGCAGGCTAGTGGCAGCTGGTCCGCGCGCCGGATCGCCAGGTGCGCGGTGGGTGCCGGGCGCACCCACCGCGCACGACTCAACCTGGGCGATGTCAACCCGAGGTGCAGGAGCGGATCTGTGGGCGGGCGCTGCTGTTGCCGTTGGTCATCGTGGTGAAGCCGAAGGTGTTGCCACTGCCGTTGGACCGCATGGTCATGACCGTCCCGCTGCTGTCCCAGGTGGCCGTGCCGTTCCAGACGGTGGAGATCCGCTGCGGCGAGGTGATGGCCACGACCACGGTCCACGTGCTGGCGCCGCTGACCGTCACTGACGTGTTGTACCTGTCGCCCCAGACGTTGGGGGTCGTGGCGGTCGCTGTGCAGGTGCCGCCGGAGGGCGGCGGGGTGGTCGGCGGTGGGGTGGTCGGCGGGGTCGTGCCGTCCGGCGCGACCGCGCGGCCGGTGGACGGCGAGATCATGCCGGGGCACAGGTTGCGGCTGGTCAGGTTGGCCATGATCTGGGGGATGGCGTCGCGGGTGTTCTGGATCCCGTCGTGCATCAGGATGACCTGACCGGCCTGGAGTCGACTCGCGTTGGACACGATCTGGCTGACGCTGGCGCCGTTCCAGTCCTGCGAGTCCACGTCCCAGATCACCTGGCGCATGCCCAGCGACGACGCCACCGACTGCAGGGTCGAGTTGGTCTCGCCGTACGGGGGCCGGAACAGCACCGGCCGGCTGCCGGTCGCCGACTGGATCGCCGAGCTGGTCTGGGACAGGTCCGACTGCATCTGGGACTGGCTCATCGAGGTCATGTGGGCGTGGTTCCAGCTGTGGTTGGCGACCCACATGCCGGCGGCCACCTGTGCCTGTGCGGCCGACCCGTTGTTCTGGACGTTCTGCCCGACGTTGAACATCGTGGCCCGTACGCCGTTGTTGCGCAGCACGTTGAGCAGCGCGTTGGTGCTGCCGGTCGGGCCGTCGTCGAAGGTGAGGCCGACGTAACCGTTGCAGGTGGCGGCGCTCGACGGGGTCGAGGTGGCGGCGAGGACGACGCCGCACATGGCGACCGCGGTGGCGAGGACGGCGAGCGCCGCGCGCAACCGCCTCGACCACAGGGCCGTGCGGGGGAGAAGTCTGCTCATCTGGTGCCCCTTCTCGCAGACCCGGACGGCGGACGGCGCAGTCCGGACAGGTGTGGTGGTGGGTGGATCGCGGCCTGCTGTCGCATCGACCTCAGTGGATCGGAGTATTACAGCGAGAATTCGAACACGTCAACAAGTTCCGGAATCACTCCGGAACAGGGCAGGGCGGCTCGTGGGGCATGCACGTGCCGTGGCCAGTTGTGACTGCGCTGACGTTGATCTGCCGGGGAGTCGATCGACGCAAACCGCAGCATTGGAGAGAAGCGTGATCCGGAAATTCATCGGAAGTATCGGCGGCCGGCCACGGAGTTGCCGTAGTCCGAGGGCGATGGATTAGTAAAGACTGTGAACAGATGATGTTAGAGTCACTTGCGTCGATATCCGGCTCGGATCTCGGGCCACTGGGGCCCGAGGAAGGAGCAACCACATGACAAGACTCCGCGCGCTGGTCGCGCTGGCCGCGTTGATCGTCGCCGGCGGACTGGTCGCGATCATCCCGGCCACCGCCGCGTCAGCGGCGGCCTGCTCGGCGTCGTGGCAGGCCTCGGCCGTCTACTGGGGAGACGCGCAGGTCTCCCACAACGGCCGCAACTACCGGGCGAAGTGGTGGACCCAGAACGAGGCCCCGCCGGGTACGACCGGCGTCTGGGAGGACCTCGGCGCGTGCGGAGGCGGCACCACGCCACCCACCGGGGGGACCTGCGCCTACCCCAACTGGGCCGCCGGGACGTGGTACGCCACCGGGGCGATCGTGCGGTACACCAACGGCCTCTACTACATCGCCGAGCACGACAATCCCGGGTACGACCCCGTTGTCAGCACCTGGTACTGGGAGCCGTACACCTGTGGTGGCCAACCACCGACCACCCCGCCGCCCACCGACCCGGGGGGCTTCGTGGTCACCGAGGCCCAGTTCAACCAGATGTTCCCGGGTCGCAACTCCTTCTACACCTACTCCGGTCTCATCGCCGCGCTCAGCGCCTACCCGGCGTTCGCGAAGAGCGGCAGTGCCACCGTCCAGCGGCAGGAGGCCGCGGCCTTCCTGGCGAACGTCTACCACGAGACCGGCGGGCTCGTGCACATCGTCGAGCAGAACACCGCCAACTACCCGCACTACTGCGACCCCGGCCAGTCCTACGGGTGTCCCGCCGGGCAGGCCGCCTACTACGGGCGGGGGCCGATCCAGCTCAGTTGGAACTTCAACTACAACGCCGCTGGCAACGCGCTCAACCTGCCGCTGCTGACCAACCCGTGGCTGGTGCAGACCGACGCCGCGGTGGCCTGGAAGACCGGTATCTGGTACTGGATGACCCAGAACGGGCCGGGCACCATGACCGCCCACAATGCGATGGTCAACGGCGCCGGGTTCGGTCAGACCATCCGCAGCATCAACGGCTCGATCGAGTGCAACGGCGGGAACCCCGCCCAGGTGCAGAGCCGCGTCACCAGGTACCAGCAGTTCGTCGGCATCCTCGGCGTGTCCGCCGGAGCCAACCTCTACTGCTGATCGGTGCCCGGGCCTCGGCGTACGTCATCCGACGGCGTCGAGGCCCGGCACGTCGGCGCCCGGGCCCGGTGCGGGCGGCTGCCGTTTCGGCGCGGCCAACCCGTTGACACGGCCGTGTCGCGCCCGGAACTATCAGCGGCAGTCCACAGGCCCGACTCCCGTTGCTCACGAACTCACATGACAACGATGTCAGGGCTCGGCCCACCACCCGCTCCACACTGCCCAGACGTTCGACGAACTCGACCCGGTTCGAGTCGAAAGGCTCCGTCCCTCATGTCGCACACCCCCCTTGCGCGTCCACTCTCGCGCCGCCTGATCGCGGCGACGACAACAGCCCTGCTACCCCTGGGCCTGCTCGTCGCCACGCCCCCGGCGAACGCCGCCCCCACCCCCGCCACCCCCGGCAACTTCACCTCCTCGTTCGAGTCCGCCGACCCGCAGCCCGCCACCAGCACCGTCGAGGTCGGCCCCAACGGAAAGCCCGTGCAGGCCAACCTCAGCGGCAAGGTCGCCACCCTGCCGGGCAGCCTGCTCGGCCAGGTCAGCGCCGTGACCGCGAGCGACGAGAACAAGCCGCGCGAGGTCGCCGCGAACCTCGCCGACGACGACCCGTCGACCAAGTGGCTCGTGTTCGCGTCCAGCGGCTGGGTGACCTACCAGCTCGCCAAGCCGGCGACAGTGCGGCGCTACTCGCTGACCGCTGCCAACGACGCGCCGACCCGCGACCCGAAGGACTTCGTCGTCCAGGGGTCGAACGACGGCAGCACCTGGACCGACCTGGACAAGCGCGCCGGCGAGAAGTTCAGCGGACGCTTCGCCACCAACACGTACAGCTTCACCAACCCGGACGCCTACGGCTTCTACCGGCTCAACGTCACCGCGAACTCCGGTGACTCGCTCGTGCAGCTCGCCGACTGGAACATCAGCGACGGCTCGGACGTCCGCCCGCCGGCTACCCCCATGGTCAGCGAGGCGACCGCCGGCCCGAACGGCGGCTACACCACGAAGCCGGACGTCGGGTTCACCGGACTGGCCGCGCTGCGCTACTCCGGCGGCGCCGAGGGCAACGGCCGGTCGTACGCGACGAACAAGCTCTTCGACGTCAGCATCCCGGTCGGGCCGAAGACCCGACTGTCGTACAAGATCTTCCCCGAGTTCACCGGCGGGGACGGTCGGTACCCGTCCACGTACACCGCCGTCGACCTGCACTTCACCGACGGCAGTTACCTGAGTGGCCGCTCGGCCGCCGACCAGCACGGCTACCCGCTCACGGGCGCCGGTCAGGGCGCCTCGAAGGTGCTCTTCGCCGACCAGTGGAACCTGGTGCAGGCCGACCTGGGCACCGTCGCACGCGGCAAGACGATCGACCGCATCCTGCTCGCGTACGACAATCCGCAGGCCACCGGGGAGACCCGGTTCCAGGGTTGGCTCGACGACATCGAGCTGACCGCCGCGCCGGCGTCGATCGACGGCTCGAAGCTCACCAACTACGTCGACACCCGACGCGGCACCAACTCGACGGGCGGCTTCTCGCGCGGCAACAACCTGCCGATCACCGCCGTACCGAACGGGTTCAACTTCTTCACCCCGGTGACCGACGCGACGTCCGACTCGTGGGAGTACGAGTACCACCGGAAGAACAACGAGGCCAACCTGCCCATGCTCCAGGGCCTCGCGATCTCCCACGAGCCCAGCCCCTGGATGGGTGACCGCAACCAGATGTCGGTCATGCCAGTCGTCGGTGGCGGGTCGCTCACCGGTCAGCCGGCCAGTCGTGCGCTCGCCTTCACCCACGACGACGAGACGGCGCAGCCGGACCTCTACCGGGTCGCGCTCCAGAACGGCCTGGTCGCGGAGATGTCGCCCACCGACCACGCCGGGATAATGCGGTTCACCTTCCCCACCGGGCAGCCGACCGGAAGCCTCGTCTTCCACAACGGCACGTTCACCATCGGCACGGACGGCACGTTCACCGGTTGGGTCGACAACGGCAGCGGCCTGTCGGCCGGTCGGAGCCGGATGTTCGTCTCCGGCACCTTCGACCGGGCGCCCACGGCGTCCGCCGCGACCTCGGCCACCTTCGACATCTCCGGGTCGCGGGAGGTGACGATGCGCCTCGCCACGTCGTTCCTCTCCGTCGACCAGGCCCGCCGCAACCTCGACCTTGAGGTCACCGGCAAGAGCTTCGACCAGATCCACGCCGCCGCCACGGCCGCCTGGAAGGACCGGCTCGGCCGGGTCGAGGTGCGGGGCGCCACCGAGGCGCAGCTCGTCACCATGTACTCGAACCTGTACCGGCTGAACCTCTACCCGAACTCGCAGTCGGAGAACACCGGCACCGCCGCCGCGCCGCGCTGGCAGTACGCGAGCCCGGTCTCGGCGCCGACCGGCGCGGCGACCCCCACCCGGACGGGCGCGAAGATCGTCGACGGGCAGATCTACGTCAACAACGGCTTCTGGGACACCTACCGCACCGTGTGGCCCGCCTACGCGCTGCTGTACCCGGACGTCGCCGCCAGGATCTCCGACGGGTTCGTCCAGCACTACCGCGACGGCGGCTGGATCGCCCGCTGGTCGTCCCCCGGCTACGCCGACCTGATGACCGGCACCAGCGCGAACGTTGCACTGGCCCAGGCGTACCTCACCGGGGTCAAGCTGCCCGACCCGCTCGCGGCGTACGACGCGGCCGTCAAGGACGCGACCGTCGCGTCCGGGCGCAGCGCGGTCGGGCGTAAGGGCATCGAGAGCTCCCTGTTCCTCGGCTACACGCCGACGTCCACCGGGGAGTCGGTGTCCTGGGCGCTGGAGGGCTACATCAACGACTTCGGCATCGGCAACATGGGCGCGGCGCTCGCCAAGGACCCGGCCACGCCGAAGTCGGAACGTGCCCGGCTCACGGAGGAGTCGCGGTACTTCCTGGAGCGGGCCCGCAACTACGTCCACCTCTTCGACCCGAAGACGAAGCTCTTCCAGGGCCGCGACGCCGCCGGCAACTTCCTCGCCGGTGACCCACTGGACTGGGGTGGCGTCTACACCGAGACCAACGGGTGGAACTTTGCGTTCACCGCCCAGCAGGACGGTCAGGGCCTGATCAACCTGTACGGCGGGCAGAAGGCGCTGCGGGACAAGCTCGACGCGTTCTTCACGACTCCGGAGAACGCCGACCGCCCCGGTGGGTACGGCGGCGTCATCCACGAGATGCTCGAAGCGCGCGCGGTGCGGATGGGTCAGCTCGGCATGAGCAACCAGCCGTCGCACCACATCCCGTACATGTACAACGTCGCCGGCGCACCCGCCAGGACCCAGGAGACGGTGCGGGAGATCCTGCGGCGTCTCTACGTCGGCAGTGAGATCGGCCAGGGCTACCTGGGCGACGAGGACAACGGCGAGATGTCGTCGTGGTACATCCTCAGCTCGCTGGGCATCTACCCGTTGCAGGCCGGGTCGTCCGAGTGGGCGATCGGCTCGCCGCAGTTCACCAGGATGACAGTGCGCCGCAGCAGCGGCGACATCGTCGTCAACGCGCCGAACAACAGCGCGGCGAACGTCTACGTGCAGGGCGTCTCGGTCAACGGCAAAAAGCAGCGCGGCCTGTCACTGGATGTCGCGACGCTCGCCAAGGGCGGCACCATCGACTTCCAGATGGGATCCAAGCCGTCGTCGTGGGGCAGTGGCAAGAACGACGCCCCGCCGTCGCTCACCAAGGGCGACGAGGCGCCCAAGCCGTTGCAGGACGTCACCGGCCCCGGTCTCGGCACCGCGACCGCGACCGGCGGTCAGGACGCGTCGAAGCTGTTCGACGACTCGTCGACCACGCAGCTGACCTTCGCCTCGGCGACCCCGCAGATCACCTGGGCCTTCCGTGGTGGCAAGCAGAAGCCGAAGTACTACACGGTCACGTCCGGGGCCGCTGCCGGCGATCCGGCGGACTGGCGTCTGCAGGGCTCCAACGACGGCCTCACCTGGACCACAGTGGACTCCCGTGCCGGTCAGGTGTTCCCGTGGCGCAACCAGACCCGCCCGTACTCGATCGACAAACCGGGGCGGTTCGCGCAGTTCCGCCTCGCCGTCACGAAGACCGTCGGCGCCGCGCAGACCACCCTCGCCGAGGTCGAGCTGCTCGCCGGCGGTGACCTCGACCTCGGGGGCGGCGACATCACCGTCACCGCGGCGGACGGCGTGCACGCGACCACCGGCGTACCCGTCTCGGTGCCGCTGGCCACCGTCACCGGCGGCGACGCCGGTGGCTACCAGGCCACCATCGACTGGGGTGACGGCACGCCGGCCACCGAGGGCACCGTGACGTTGAGCTCGCGGGCCGTCTACCGCATCGGTGGGTCGCACACCTACACCACGCCCGGCTACCACCAGGCGAACGTCACGGTGACCGACGGCGAGACCCAGAGCTCCACGACGGTCGGCGTCGAGGTGGCGTACGCCCCGGCCTCCGGTCTCACCGCCGCCTTCGACAGCGTCTGCGTCGGCGACGAAGGCACCCTGGCCGCGGACTGTGACGCCAAGTCCTGGGCCTACTCGCGGGCCGCCCTGGCAGCCGGTGGTGCCACCCAGGGCCAGGCCCAGCAGGTTCCCGGAACCGCGCTGCGGTTCACAGTGCCGGTGATCCCGGCCGGGCAGCCGGACAACGCCACCGGCAACGGGGCGAGCGTCGTCCTCGACCTTCCGGAGGACGCGAAGAGCATCTCGTTCATCGGCGCCGGAACGCAGGGCAACCAGAGCACCACCGGCACGGCGACGTTCAGCGACGGCAGCACGGCCAGCATTCCGATCCAGTTGAGCGACTGGACGCTGGGCGGCAACGCCAACGGCACGCCGTCCTACGGCAACGTCATCGTCACCCGGACGGCGTACCGGTTGCAGGGCACGAGCCGCGACGGCGCCCAGCCGTTCCTCTTCGCCACCGCGCCGTACCAGATTCCGGCGGGCAAGACGCTGGTGTCGGTGACCCTGCCGACGCAGACCGGTGACCCCCGCTCGGCGGGTCGGATCCACGTGTTCGCCGTGGCCAACGACGGCACGCCCGCCACGGCGCTGACGACCGCCGCCCCGAAGAACCAGACGGCCACCGCCGGGCAGGCCCTCGCGGCGAACCTCGGTGCGGTGACCGGCGGCGTTCCCGGTACGACGGGCTACCGCGCCCGCGTCCAGTGGGGTGACGGCACGGTTCCGGACGACGTGACGATCGGCGCGTCGGGTGCGATGAGCGGCCAGCACACCTACGCACGGGAGGGCACCTACACGGTGCGCGTCACCGCGTGGGACACGCTGTCGAGCAGCACCGAATCCTTCACCGTGACCGTGGCTCGGGGCGGATCGCAGCCGGCGATCGCGCTGTCCGCGTCCGGCGCCGTCACCACCGGCGGCGCGATCACCGTCACCGGCAGCGGTTTCGCCGCCGGCGAGCAGGTGACCGTCAACGTCGGCACCGACCCGGGCC
Organism: Micromonospora sp. NPDC049049; assembly: GCF_040649115.1. Taxonomy (NCBI): domain Bacteria; kingdom Bacillati; phylum Actinomycetota; class Actinomycetes; order Micromonosporales; family Micromonosporaceae; genus Micromonospora; species Micromonospora sp. NPDC049049. The sequence continues at coordinate 185,423 of NZ_JBEZEX010000014.1, forward strand.
GGACCATGAAGGTCGCGGCCTCCGCGACGGGAACGGTCCGCGCTTCGGTGCCGACCTCCGGTGACGCGCAACCCGGCCGGTACGCCGTCACCGCGACGGGCGCGTCCTCGCGTACGCCGGCCACGGCCACCGTCCAGGTGACCGGGGAGCCGCAGGCGCGGACCTACCAGCCGCGGGTTTCGCTGTTGACCACCTCGGGCCCGCGCGGCACGTCGATCATGGTCGACGGTTCCGGGTTCGCGCCGAACGAGGTGGTCACGATCGCCTTCGGGACCGGACTGGCGGTCAGCACCGTGCGTGCGAACGGTGACGGCGTCATCTCCGGCGCGACGGTCAGCGTTCCGGGCGCGGCGAAGGCGGGCGCGACCAGCGTCACGCTGAACGGCGCCACGTCGGCCGCCGAGGTGTCCCGACCGTTCACCGTCACCGGCTAGCACCGAGCCGGGACAACGCAGCGTGGGGCGGGCCGTGATCACGGCCACTGCGCATGAGCCAGTTGGCGCAGGCCACGGCGTGCGAGAGCCGACTGCGGGACGACCCCGCGGCC